>NZ_MAUD01000173.1 GCF_001700515.1 Streptomyces lushanensis | reverse complement strand
GCGCGGCGTGTGCGTCCGGTGCGCGCGCCCGGTGGTGCGCGTCCGGGTGCGGGTCGTCGCACCGCCGCGCAGGCGTGTGCGTCGCTCGTACGACCGTGCGAAATCCAGGCCCCGCATGCGCGTTTCCTGATCGAGACAGAATCGCCACGCCCAGCCGTATTGGCACTCCGCTTGACCGAGTGCTAATCGCGGTCATAGTCTCAGGTCTGGCACTCCCCAATGGAGAGTGCCAAAGCGCGACTGGCAGGTCCGGCACCCGCGACGACGGATCGACCTGGTCGCCACCCTCAGACAGTTAACCCCGTGAGATCTCCGAAGGGGGAGGTCGGATCGTGACGACCGCCAGCACCAAGGTTGCCATCAAGCCGCTCGAGGACCGCATTGTGGTCCAGCCGCTCGACGCCGAGCAGACCACGGCCTCTGGCCTGGTTATCCCGGACACCGCCAAGGAGAAGCCCCAGGAGGGCGTCGTCCTGGCTGTCGGTCCGGGCCGTTTCGAGAACGGCGAGCGGCTCCCGCTCGACGTTTCCGTCGGCGATGTCGTTCTGTACAGCAAGTACGGCGGCACCGAGGTGAAGTACAGCGGCGAGGAGTACCTCGTCCTCTCGGCTCGCGACGTGCTCGCGATCATCGAGAAGTAATCACCCACGTTCGAGTTTGCTTGTGAACCGCGCCCCTGGCCGCCCTTCGATTGCCGGGCGGACAGGGGCGCGGTTCGTGCGAGAGGACAGAGAAAGCTCCCATGGCGAAGATCCTGAAGTTCGACGAGGACGCCCGTCGCGCCCTCGAGCGCGGCGTCAACAAGCTTGCCGACACGGTGAAGGTGACGATCGGCCCCAAGGGCCGCAACGTCGTCATCGACAAGAAGTTCGGCGCCCCCACCATCACCAACGACGGTGTCACGATCGCCCGTGAGGTGGAGATCGACGACCCGTACGAGAACCTGGGCGCGCAGCTCGTGAAGGAGGTGGCGACCAAGACCAACGACATCGCGGGTGACGGCACCACCACCGCCACGGTGCTGGCCCAGGCGCTGGTCCGCGAGGGCCTGCGCAATGTCGCCGCCGGCGCTTCCCCGGCCGCCCTGAAGAAGGGCATCGACGCCGCGGTCAAGGCCGTCTCCGACGAGCTGCTCGCGACCGCCCGTCCGATCGACGACAAGTCCGACATCGCCGCCGTGGCCGCGCTCTCCGCGCAGGACCAGCAGGTCGGCGAGCTCATCGCCGAGGCGATGGACAAGGTCGGCAAGGACGGTGTCATCACCGTCGAGGAGTCCAACACCTTCGGTCTGGAGCTGGACTTCACCGAGGGCATGGCCTTCGACAAGGGCTACCTCTCCCCGTACATGGTCACCGACCAGGAGCGTATGGAGGCCGTCCTCGACGACCCGTACATCCTGGTCCACCAGGGGAAGATCTCCTCGATCCAGGACCTGCTGCCGCTGCTGGAGAAGGTCATCCAGGCGGGTGGCTCCAAGCCGCTGCTGATCATCGCCGAGGACGTCGAGGGCGAGGCGCTCTCCACCCTGGTCGTCAACAAGATCCGCGGCACCTTCAACGCGGTCGCGGTGAAGGCCCCCGGCTTCGGTGACCGCCGCAAGGCCATGCTCGGCGACATCGCCACCCTCACGGGCGCGACCGTCATCGCCGAGGAGGTCGGCCTCAAGCTCGACCAGGCCGGTCTGGACGTGCTGGGCGCCGCCCGTCGCGTCACCATCTCCAAGGACGACACGACCATCGTCGACGGCGGCGGCAACTCCGCGGACGTCCTGGGCCGGGTCAACCAGATCAAGGCCGAGATCGAGGGCACGGATTCCGACTGGGACCGCGAGAAGCTCCAGGAGCGCCTCGCGAAGCTGGCCGGCGGCGTGTGCGTGATCAAGGTCGGCGCCGCCACCGAGGTGGAGCTGAAGGAGAAGAAGCACCGTCTGGAGGACGCCATCTCCGCGACCCGCGCCGCGGTCGAGGAGGGCATCGTCTCCGGTGGTGGCTCCGCCCTGGTGCACGCCGCCAAGGTGCTGGAGGGCAACCTCGGCAAGGAGGGCGACGAGGCCACCGGTGTCGCGGTCGTCCGCCGCGCCGTTGTCGAGCCGCTGCGCTGGATCGCCGAGAACGCCGGTCTCGAGGGCTACGTCATCACCGCGAAGGTGGCGGAGCAGGACAAGGGCCACGGCTTCAACGCGGCCACCGGCGAGTACGTCGACCTGGTGAAGGCCGGCGTCATCGACCCGGTGAAGGTCACCCGCTCCGCGCTGGAGAACGCCGCGTCCATCGCGTCGCTGCTGCTCACGACCGAGACCCTGGTCGTCGAGAAGCCGGCCGAGGAAGAGGCCGACGCGGGCCACGGCGGCCACGGCCACAGCCACTGACCGCCTTTCGCGGGTGAACCGCCGCCGCTCGCGCGGAGGTGATCGCCCGTCGCCGTGGTTCCTCGGGTGAGGGTCACGTCGAGGCACCGGGCCCGGTACTCCTGCGGGAGTACCGGGCCCGACGCGTCACCAGGGCCTACCGAGGCCCGTACTTGCGGCCCGTCTTCGAGGTGATTCCGCCGAGCAGGCCGCGCGGTGCCAGCTTCACCGCGCCCATCAGCGCCTTGTACCGGGGATCCGGTACGGACACCGTCTTTCCTCGGGACAGATCCACCAGGGCCGCCGCCACCAGTTTGTCCGCGTCGAGCCACATCCAGCCCGGGATGTTCTCCGTGCCCATGCCGGCCCGTTCATGGAACTCGGTCCGTACGAATCCGGGGCACAGCGCCATCAGCCGCACGCCCTGACCCGCCAGATCCCGGGCCACGCCCTGGGTGAACTGCACGACCCAGGCCTTCGAGGCGCCGTACGTACCGCGCGGTACGAACGCCGCCACCGACGCCACGTTGACGACTCCGCCCCGGCCGCGCTCCCTCATTCCCGCGACGCCCGCCGACGTCAGCCGCAGCACCGCCTCGCAGTGCACCTTGAGCATCGTCAGCTCGTCGGCCATGGCGACATCGAGAAAACGCCCCTTGTTGCCGAAGCCCGCGTTGTTGACCAGGAGATCGACCGGCTGTCTGCGGTCCGAGAGCCGCCTCTCCACCGACGCGATCCCGCTGTCGGTGGAGAGGTCGGCCGTCAGCACCTCGGCCTCGATGCCATGCCGGTCGTGCAGCTCGGTGGCCTGTTCCCGCAAGCGCGTGGTGTCGCGCGCCACCAGTACGAGATTGTGCCCGTCCGCCGCCAGCCGGCGCGCGAAGGCGGCACCGATCCCGGCCGTCGCGCCCGTAATCAAAGCAGTCGTCATACGCGGCACGTTAGTGCCTGAGTCAGTGCCCCTGGTGTGCGTGAACGGCAGATGGACGGCCCGCCCGCCGCCCCTTGTCGACCACCACGAACTGGCCCATCATTCCCTGGTCCTCGTGGTAGAGCAGATGGCAGTGGTACATGTACGGGGCATTCGGATCGGACGGTCCGTCGAAACGTATCGCCAGCTTCACCGTCGTACGGTCCGGAAGGAAGACGGTGTCCTTGGCGCCGCGCAGCGCCGGTTGCGGCTCGCGGCCGTTCACCGACAGCACCCTGAACTGCACACCGTGGACATGGAAGTTGTGCGGCATCCCGTTGGTGTTCCGTACGGTCCAGACCTCCGTGGTCCCGCGCGTGATCGTGTCGTCGATCCGGCCCATGCTCATCGGCCTGCCGTTGATCCCGGACACCTGGAGGTTGAAGAACCGTCCGCGCGCGGGATGCGAACCGCTCGGCAGGTCCAGCTTTCCGAACGCGGCGGGCAGCGCGGGCGAGTGACGCAGGTGCTTGCTCGCGCGCAGTTCCAGGATGTCGAAGGTGTCGTCGCCTCCGTTGAAGCGCTGGTTGTAGAAGTCCTGGCCGATGGAGAGCGGATAGTTGCGCAGTACGGTCCGCTCCCCGGGCCGCACCCTTACCACGATCTCGGCGCGCTCGCCCGGCGAGAGCTGGATCCGGTCCATGGACGCCGCCTTCTCCAGCAGTCCGCCGTCGGTGGCGATGAGCGAGAACGCGCGGCTGTCGTCGAAACCGAAGTCGTAGGTGCGGGCGGTCGAGGCGTTGAGGAGCCGCAGCCGTACGAGCTCGTCGCCGACCACGCGGTAGGGGTCGAGCGTGCCGTTCACCATCGTGCGGTCACCGAGGAAGCCGACCGTCTGCAGCACCCCGTGTCCGTGGTCGAACCGGGCTCCGTCGAACTTCACGTCCTGGACGATCAGCGGCAGATCGTTGACGCCGTAGGTGTCCGGCAGCCCGAGCCCGAGGGACTTCGCGTCGTCGAGGATGAACATCCCGGCCAGCCCGCGCTGCACATGGTCCTCGGTCTCACCGTGCGGATGCGGGTGGTACCAGAGCGTCGCGGCCGGCTGGTCGATCTTCCAGTGCGGCGACCAGGCCGCACCGGGAGCGACCATCTGGTGCGGGCCGCCGTCCATCTTCGCGGGCAGGCGCATCCCGTGCCAGTGCACGGTCGAGGCCTCGTCCAGTGTGTTCCGTACCCGCACCCGGACCTTCTCGCCGCGCTCGGCGCGCAGTGTGGGCCCCAGATAACTGCCGTTGAAACCCCAGGTGGGTGTCTTCGTCCCGGCCGTGAACTCGGTCTCGCCGGACTGCATCCTCAGGTCGAAGACCCGGGTGCCGTCGGGATCGACCGACGACTCGGCGAGCGGTGGTACGGCCAGTTCGTTGCGGAAGCCGCCGCGGCCGGCCGTGGTGACCTTGGCGCCGGAGTACACCCAGAGGAGACCGCCGCCGACCGCAAGGGCCAGAACGATCCCGATCGACAGCAGAATGATGAGGACGCGCTTGAAGCCAGACATGCTCAGAGCGTCCCGGCGGGCGCCACTCCACTTCATCGGGGGCGCCCCCGAGGCGCCCCCGAGACCCCGTCAGGCGCTCTCAGGGGCATCCCCTACGCATGAAGTATTCCGCCCAACAAGCCCCAGGTCAGGGCCGTTTCACCGATATTACCGTCCCTTGGGCAACCCTGATCCCGAGGCCGTTCCGCCGTCTTTGTGCCTCGCGACGTACTCGCGCGCCTTCCTCAGCTCCCGGGCATGGAGCGCCTCTCCGGCGGCGAGGACGCGCGGCAGCAGCGCGCGCTCGGTGGTGGCGGCACGGAACGCCATGGCGACCGTCACCTCATGGGCGGGCCGGTGGATGATCTCGACGGTGTCGCCGGCGCGGATCTCGCCCGGTGTGATCACCCGCAGATACGCGCCCGTCACGGCTTGTCCCGTGAAGCGCTTCATCCAGCCCGTCTCGCCGAGCCAGGCCTGGAACGTACGGCACGGAATCCGGCCGCTCGTGGTCTCCAGCACCACATCGGAGCCGATCCGCCAGCGCTCACCGATCCTCGCGCCATTGACGTCGAGTCCGCGGGTGGTGAGATTCTCGCCGAACGTGCCGTTGGGCAGCGGCCGGCCCAACTCCCTTTCCCAGAAGTCCAGATCCTCCCGCGCGAACGCGTACACCGCCTGGTCGCTGCCGCCGTGGTGGCGCAGATCGCAGACGGTGTCCCCGGCGAGACCGCTCCCGCCCTCGCCCGCCGGCCCCGGATCCGCCACCCGTACGGGACCGTCGGCGGGCCGCTTGTCGATCCCTGTCGCGCCCATGTCGGCGTACTCCACGGCCTTCGGCCGCCCCACATTCACGGTCAGAAGCTTCATACCGCCACGCTATCCGGCCTCATCGGGCTTGCCCTCAAACAATCCACCCGTCATCTGGTGATTCCCCCAAGGCTCTCTTATGGTGAGGGAATGATCGAGGCCCGTCATCTCCGAGTGCTGCGCACCGTGGCCGCCACCGGCTCCTTCTCGGCGGCGGCCCGTGCGCTGGGCTGCACACAGCCCGCGGTCAGCCAGCAGATGAAGGCGCTCGAAGCGTCCGCCGGCACTCCGCTGATCGTCAGGACCGGGCGGGAGACGCGTCTGACGGAGGCGGGCGAGGTGCTCGTACGGCACGCGACGGGCATCCTGGCCGGACTGGCCGCCGCGGAGGAGGAGATGGCGGCCATCGCGGGGCTGCGGACGGGCCGCGTCCGGCTCGTCTCGTTCCCGAGCGGCAGCTCCACCCTGGTGCCCACCGCGCTCGCCGCCCTGCGCGCGGCCCATCCGGGCACCCGGGTCTCGCTCGTCGAGGCCGAGCCGCCCGCCTCGGCGGTGATGCTGCGCGAGGGCGACTGCGATGTGGCGCTGGCGTTCCGGTACGGCGGCTCCGCCGCGGAGTGGGACGACCTGGTCGTGCGCCCGCTGCTGGTGGACCGGCTGGTCGGTGTGGTCCCGGAGGGGCACCGGCTGGCGGGCGCGGATGCGGGCTCGGGCACGGTGGCCATCGGTGAGCTGGCGGACGAGCCGTGGATCGCGGGCTGTCCGCGCTGTCGCAAGCAACTCGTCGACGCCTGCGAGGAGTCGGGATTCACGCCCCGGATCGATTTCGCGACGGACGACTATCCGGCCGTGATCGGCCTGGTCGCGGCGGGGCTGGGGGTGGCGATGCTGCCGGAGCTGGCGCTGGAGGCCGTACGCCCCAGGGGTGTCCGTACGCTCACGGTCGAGCCGTCGGTCCACCGGGAGATCGTCGCCCTGACGCTGCCGGATCTGGCGCAGGTGCCGGCGGTGGCGGCGACATTGGATCAGCTGGTGCTGGCCGCCGCGCGCTGATCCCTGGCGGGCGGAAGGGGAGTTGCAGAAACGTTTCTTCGTTGTGCTGGAGGTGCTTTCCGGTCAGTCGTCGGAGTGGCTGTCGTGGCTGTCATGGCCGTCGGCGCCATTCGTGCCCGGGGCCGAGGCCGACGCGGTGATCAGCCGGGTGCGCGCCCGCCCCATGAGCTCCTCGCGCTCGTCCTCGGTCAGCCCGCCCCACACCCCGTACGGCTCCCGTACTGCAAGCGCGTGCGCCGCGCACTCCGCGCGTACCGGGCAGCGCATGCACACCTCTTTCGCCGAGTTCTCACGCGCGCTCCGTGCCGCACCTCTCTCACCCTCCGGATGGAAGAAGAGTGAACTGTCGACACCACGACAAGCCGCCAGGAGCTGCCAGTCCCACAGATCTGCGTTCGGTCCGGGAAGGCGGGAGAAATCTGCCATTGCTCATGTCCCCTTGAAACCGTGCTAAGTGGATACGGGCCGCTTGGACGCCGGGTACGAGCCCGACGCGCAACTCGCACCGGTGCTCACGACCGTACATCTACTATCCAAGTAGATGTAAATATGACTCATTGCGAATCTAGCCACAGACACCAGTAAAAGTGAAGAAAAGCCGCCAAATAGGGCATAGCTCTGAGTGAGACCCCCACGACCTGCGGCGCGCTCCTCTGTGTCCGGCCCCTCACGGGGAGTGCCGAAGTCCGCCGCAAGACCCGTAACTCTTTCGAGTGACCGTCGTTGAGTGTGCGAGGCGGTTGACAGAACGAGCGCTCGGGCACATGTCCGAGGGCGTCAATCGCACTGGTGACGATATGTACCCAGCCTGGAGGCTCAAGGTGACGCGCATTAGCTGCGGAGGACGGTCATGACATCCGTCCTCGTCTGCGACGACTCCCCGCTTGCCCGAGAGGCGCTCCGCCGCGCGGTCGCGACCGTGCCCGGCGTCGAGCGCGTGACGACCGCGGCCAACGGCGAGGAAGTCCTCCGCCGCTGGGGCGCCGATCGGTCCGACCTGATTCTGATGGATGTACGCATGCCGGGCCTAGGCGGTGTCGAGACCGTCCGCAGACTGCTCTCGGCCGATCCCGGAGCCCGGATCATCATGCTCACGGTCGCGGAGGACCTGGACGGGGTCGCGCTCGCGGTCGCCGCGGGTGCCCGCGGTTATCTGCACAAGGACGCCTCGCGCGCCGAGCTGCGGGCGACCGTCACCCAGGCGCTCGCCGACCCGACCTGGCGGCTCGCGCCACGCCGGCTGCGCTCGGCGGAGATGGGCGCCGCGCCCACGCTCACCGCGCGTGAGATCCAGGTGCTCGAAGGCATGAGCCACGGCCGGTCGAACGCGGAGATCGGCCGTGAGCTGTTCCTCTCCGAGGACACGGTCAAGACGCACGCCAGGCGGCTCTTCAAGAAGCTCGGGGCCTCGGACCGCGCGCACGCGGTGGCGCTCGGCTTCCGCTGGGGCCTGGTCCGCTGAGGCAGAGGCCCGGTCCGCCGTGCCGGGCCCGGCCGCCGGGGCGGCAGGCCCGTCGCGGCCGGCCGCCGGTCCGCACCACCCGTCCGCCGCCGGGTCCTGTCCAGCCGGACAGGACCCGGGCGGGGCGGGGCAACGTACGCCCGTGCGCATCCGTTTCCCGCGCGATGCCGCATCCTTGAGGGTGTGGAGTTCCTCGGGGACGAGTCGGACGAGCGCGAGGGGAGGGCGCAGGGGATGAGTTCTGCCGCACCCGCTCATAACGCTTCGGTGCACAACTACGGACGCGGTGCCACCGATCAACAGCCGCCAAGGCACCATGGTCCGATGCGCGATGACGAGACCACGGTGATCGGTGCGCTCGTTCACCGTGCCGTCGACGGCGACGCACAGGCCACGCACGATCTCCTGGCCCGTGTGCACCCGCTCGCGCTGCGCTACTGCCGTACGCGGCTGAGCAGGCTGCCCGGCGACGCGCGGCACTTCGTGGAGGACCTCGCGCAGGAGGTCTGCGTCGCGGTCCTGATGGCGCTGCCGCGGTACCGCGACACCGGCAGGCCCTTCGAGGCGTTCGTCTTCGCCATCGCCGGGCACAAGGTCGCCGATCTCCAGCGGGCCGCCATGCGCCACCCGGGATCGACGGCCGTACCGTCCGACGAGATGCCGGAGCGGCCCGACGACTCGCTCGGCCCGGAGGAGCGCGCGCTGCTCAGCAGCGACGCCGAGTGGGCCAAGAAACTGCTGGCCAATCTGCCGGAGAACCAGCGCGAACTGCTGGTGCTGCGGGTCGCGGTCGGGCTGACGGCCGAGGAGACCGGACAGATGCTGGGGATGTCCCCGGGCGCGGTCCGGGTCGCCCAGCACCGCGCGCTGAGCAGACTGCGGGCGCTGGCGGAGCAGTGACACCGGCCGCGGAGCGGTGACACCGGCCGCGGTCCGGACCGTGGAACGGGCCGCGGTGTGTGACGCGATCGGCACCCGGGTGCGGAAGATCGGGTACGCGGGTGTGGAATGTGAGGCGTGTGGAGCCCGTTAGCATGGACATCCGCACCGATCAAGGCCATTTGGGGAAGGTGTCATGACTGCAAACGTCGACGGAGTGCCCGAGAAATTCGCGACGCTCGGGCTGACATACGACGACGTGCTGCTGCTGCCGGGCGCGTCCGACATGATGCCCGACGCCATCGACACCTCCTCGTACATCTCCAAGAACGTGCGGGTGAACATCCCGCTGCTCTCCGCGGCGATGGACAAGGTCACCGAGGCCCGGATGGCGATCGCCATGGCGCGGCAGGGCGGCGCCGGGGTGCTGCACCGCAATCTCTCCATCGCCGACCAGGCCAACCAGGTCGATCTGGTGAAGCGCTCCGAGTCCGGCATGGTCACCGACCCGATCACGGTCCACCCGGACGCGACGCTCTTCGAAGCCGACCAGCTCTGCGCCAAGTTCCGCATCAGCGGCGTTCCGGTCACCGACCGCGGCGGCAAGCTGCTGGGCATCGTGACCAACCGCGACATGGCCTTCGAGGCGGACCGTACGCGCCAGGTGCGCGAGGTGATGACGCCGATGCCGCTCGTCACCGGCAAGGTCGGCATCTCCGGTGTGGACGCCATGGAGCTGCTGCGCCGCCACAAGATCGAGAAGCTCCCGCTGGTCGACGACGCCGGGGTCCTCAAGGGCCTGATCACCGTCAAGGACTTCGTCAAGGCCGAGAAGTACCCGAACGCGGCCAAGGACAAGGAGGGCCGCCTGCTCGTCGGCGCGGCCGTCGGCGTGGCGGGCGACGCGTACGAACGCGCGCAGGCGCTGATCGAGGCGGGTGTCGACTTCATCGTCGTGGACACCGCTCATGGCCACTCCCGGCTGGTCGGGGACATGGTCGCCAAGATCAAGTCCAACTCCGCGGTGGATGTCATCGGCGGCAACATCGCCACACGCGACGGCGCTCAGGCGCTGATCGACTCCGGCGCCGACGGCATCAAGGTCGGTGTCGGCCCCGGCTCCATCTGTACGACGCGCGTGGTCGCCGGTATCGGCGTCCCGCAGGTCACCGCGATCTACGAGGCCTCGCTCGCCGCCAGGGAGGCGGGTGTCCCGGTCATCGGCGACGGCGGTCTCCAGTACAGCGGCGACATCGCCAAGGCCCTGGTCGCGGGCGCCGACTCGGTGATGCTGGGCTCGCTGCTCGCCGGGTGCGAGGAGTCGCCGGGCGAGCTGCTCTTCATCAACGGCAAGCAGTTCAAGTCGTACCGCGGCATGGGATCGCTCGGCGCGATGCAGTCCCGCGGCGAACAGCGCTCGTTCTCCAAGGACCGCTACTTCCAGGAGGGCGTGGCCTCCGACGAGAAGCTGGTGCCCGAGGGCATCGAGGGCCAGGTGCCCTACCGCGGCCCGCTCTCCGCCGTCGTCCACCAGCTGACCGGCGGACTGCGCCAGTCGATGTTCTACGTCGGCGGACGCACGGTGCCCGAGCTCCAGGAGCGCGGCCGGTTCGTACGGATCACCTCGGCGGGGCTCAAGGAGAGCCACCCGCACGACATCCAGATGACGGTCGAGGCGCCGAACTACACCAAGAACTGACGCGGCACCGTACGGACGCGGCGGCGGGCCGGCGGAGCGCCCAAGCGGCCGCCGGAACGCCGAGCGGTTGACGGAGCGCCGAGCGGATGTGCCCATGAGGGGCGGCCCCGGTGGTACGGGACCGCCCCTCAGTGGTGCGCCCGAGGTACCGGTGTGTCCGAGGTGTCCTGGATACTGGAGACGCAGACGCAGAGCGAAAGGCCACACATCGTGACTGAGATCGAGATCGGGCGCGGCAAGCGCGGTCGCAGGGCGTATGCCTTCGACGACATCGCCGTCGTCCCGAGCCGGCGCACCCGGGACCCGAAGGAGGTCTCGATCGCCTGGCAGATCGACGCCTACCGGTTCGAGCTGCCCTTCCTGGCGGCTCCGATGGACTCGGTCGTCTCCCCGGCGACCGCGATCCGGATCGGTGAGATGGGCGGTCTGGGTGTGCTCAACCTGGAAGGCCTGTGGACCCGGTACGAGGACCCGGCGCCGCTGCTCGACGAGATCTCCGGTCTCGACGGGCCGAGCGCCAACCGCAGGCTCCAGGAGATCTACGCGGAGCCGATCAAGGAAGAGCTGATCGGGCAGCGCATCAAGGAGGTGCGGGACTCGGGCGTGGTCACGGCCGCCGCGCTCTCGCCGCAGCGCACCGCGCAGTTCTCCAAGGCCGTGGTGGACGCCGGCGTCGACATCTTCGTCATCCGCGGGACGACGGTCTCCGCCGAGCATGTATCCGGTGCCGCGGAGCCGCTGAATCTGAAGCAGTTCATCTACGAGCTGGATGTGCCGGTCATCGTCGGCGGCTGCGCCACGTACACGGCGGCGCTGCATCTCATGCGTACGGGCGCGGCGGGCGTGCTGGTCGGCTTCGGCGGCGGCGCCGCGCACACCACACGCAATGTGCTGGGCATCCAGGTGCCGATGGCCACGGCGGTCGCGGATGTCGCGGCGGCCCGCCGGGACTACATGGACGAGTCCGGCGGGCGGTACGTCCATGTCATCGCGGACGGCGGTGTGGGCTGGTCCGGCGATCTGCCGAAGGCGATCGCGTGCGGCGCGGACGCGGTGATGATCGGCTCGCCGCTGGCGCGGGCGTCGGACGCGCCGGGCAAGGGACACCACTGGGGCATGGAGGCGGTCCATGAGGACGTGCCGCGCGGCAAGCTGGTGGACCTGGGCATCGTCGGGACGACGGAGGAGGTCCTGACCGGTCCTTCGCACATCCCGGACGGGTCGATGAACTTCTTCGGGGCGCTCAAGAGGGCGATGGCGACGACGGGTTACAGCGAACTCAAGGAGTTCCAGCGGGTCGAGGTGACGGTGGCGGACTCGCAGCACCGCCGCTGAGGCTGCGCCGCGCGGGGCCGCGCCCCGTACGGAAGGTGCCCGGACCGCGGGCCGGTCCGGGCACCATCATGTGGGTCGGAGGCCGAGGTGTTGGCTGACCGCATGCTCCACCCCGGCCAGCTCGTCCCGGTCGAGAGAGTGCACCGGGTCCCCGTGGACGAACGCGACGTCGGCTGTCGCGGCTCGGAGGCGTGTGCCGCGGCTCAGAGCCGGTGGGCCGCTCCCGCCGGGCTCGCTCCCCGGGTGTCCAGCAGGAGCTGTGCCTTGACCGCCAGGCCCTGGAGGTCGTACGTACGGTGGTGCTGGAGCAGCACCGTCAGATCGGCGTCGGCCGCGGCCTCGTAGAGCGAGTCCGCGCGCGCGACGGGCACCTGGCGCACCCGCCAGTCGGGGACGTACGGATCGTGGTAGCTGACCGTCGCGCCCAGGTCCATCAGCCGGCAGGCGATCTCCCTGGCCGGTGAGCTCTCCTGGTCGGCGAGGTCCTGCTTGTAGGTGACGCCGAGCAGCAGGATCCGCGCGCCGCGCGCGGACTTGCCGTGCTCGTTGAGGAGTGTGGCGCAGCGCTGGATGACGTACTGCGGCATCCGCGCGTTGATCTCCTGGGCGAGACCGACCATGCGGAGCGGATGGCCGGGAGTGCGGTCCGCGTGCGGCAGGCAGCTCGGGTCCATGGGTACGCCGTGGCCGCCCACACCGGGGCCCGGCCGGAAGGCCTGGAAGCCGAACGGTTTGGTCTCGGCGCAGCGGATCACGTCCCAGAGGTCCACACCGAGGTCGTGGCAGAGCACGGCCATCTCGTTGACGAGCGCGATGTTGACATGCCGGAAGTTGGTTTCGAGGAGCTTGACGGTCTCGGCCTCGCGCGGACCGCGCGCCCGTACGACCTTCTCGGTCAGCCGGCCGTAGAACGTGGCGGCCGACTCGGTGCAGGCCGGGGTGAGGCCGCCGATCACCTTGGGGGTGTTGGTGAGGCCGTGGGTGCGGTTGCCCGGGTCGAGCCGGCCGGGGGAGTACGCGAGATGGAAGTCGCGTCCGGCGCGCAGGCCCGAGCCGTCCTCCAGGATGGTGCGCAGGAAGCCCTCCGTGGTGCCGGGCGCCACGGGCGACTCCAGCAGGACGGTGGTGTGCGGGCGCAGCCGGGCGGCCAGTGCGCGGGCCGCCTCGCCGACCGCGCTCAGATCCGGGGTGCGGTCGGGGCCGAGCGGCGTGGGCGCGCAGATGACGGCGGTACGGACGCGGCCGAGATCGGTCGGGTTGGTGGTCGGCCGGAAGCCGCCCGAGAGCATCCGGCGGATCTCGGAGGCGGTGAGCGAGCCCTCGACCGGAGGGTGTCCCGCGGCCAGTTCGGCGACGGGCCACGGGTCGGTGTCGTAGCCGATGGTGTCGATGCCGGCGGCCACGGCGGCCTGGGCGAGGGGCAGGCCGAGGTGGCCGAGACCGATGACGGCGAGATCTGCGGGCACGGTGGTGGCCGTCCTTCCCGTAGCCGAAGTGGACAGTGAGCGCAAGCCCGGTGGACAGAATGGGGAAGCGCAATGTCAGACTAGGCTTAAATATGACCGTTATGCGGTATTGCGCGGCCGGGCAAGGGTGTTTCTCCGCGCGTTCGTCCCCGTGCTTCCGGTTGTCACCCGGGGTGTGACCGGTGTTATCCACAGGCGGTGGCTGAAGTCGTGTGGTGCGGACAGAATCGATGGGGTGAGCCCGACCAGACGGGGGACTACGGGAGGCAGCGGTGAGGACAGCGAGACTGGGACCCGCCGAGCGCTTGCGGGCGCTCGCGGCGATGGCCGAGCGTGAACTGGACGTGCTGGTGGTGGGCGCGGGTGTGGTCGGGGCCGGGACCGCCCTCGATGCCGTGACCCGTGGGCTGTCCACCGGACTTGTCGAGGCGCGCGACTGGGCGGCCGGCACGTCGAGCCGTTCGAGCAAGCTGATCCACGGCGGGCTGCGCTATCTGGAGATGCTCGACTTCGCGCTGGTGCGGGAGGCGCTCAAGGAGCGAGGTCTGCTGCTGGAGAAGCTGGCACCTCATCTCGTGAAGCCGGTGCCCTTCCTGTACCCGCTGCGGCACAAGGGCTGGGAGCGGCTCTACGCGGGCTCGGGCGTCGCGTTGTACGACGCGATGTCGGTGTCGTCCGGGCACGGCCGGGGGCTGCCCGTCCACCGCCATCTCTCGCGGCGGCGCGCGCTGCGGGTGGCGCCCTGCCTGAAGAAGGACGCGCTGGTGGGCGCCCTGCAGTACTACGACGCCCAGATGGATGACGCGCGCTATGTGGCGACCCTGGTCCGTACGGCGGCGACGTACGGCGCGCAGGTGGCCGGCGGCGCGCGGGTCGTGGGCTTTCTGCGGGAGGGCGAGCGGGTCGTCGGCGCCCGTGTGCAGGACGTGGAGGCCGGCGGCGAGTACGAGATCAGGGCCAGACAGGTCGTCAACGCCACCGGGGTGTGGACGGACGACACCCAGGGGCTGATCGCCGAGCGCGGACAGTTCCATGTCAGGGCCTCCAAGGGCATCCATCTCGTCGTGCCCAAGGACCGGATCCACTCCTCGACCGGGCTGATCCTGCGCACGGAGAAATCCGTCCTGTTCGTGATCCCCTGGGGACGTCACTGGATCATCGGCACCACCGACACCGACTGGGATCTCGACAAGGCCCATCCGGCGGCCTCCAGCGCCGACATCGACTATCTGCTGGAGCGGGTGAACGCGGTGCTGTCCGTCCCGCTGACCCGGGACGACGTCCAGGGCGTGTACGCGGGCCTGCGCCCGCTGCTGGCCGGGGAGTCGGACGCGACGAGCAAGCTGTCGCGCGAGCACACGGTCGCGCATCCGGTGCCCGGCATGGTGGTGGTCGCCGGCGGCAAGTACACGACGTACCGGGTGATGGCCAAGGACGCGGTGGACGAGGCGGTGCACGGCCTCGACCAGCGGGTGGCCGAGTGTGTCACGGAGGACATCCCGCTGCTCGGCGCGGAGGGCTATCACGCGCTGTGGAACGCGCGAGCGAGGATGGCAGCGCGCACCGGCATCCATGTGGCGCGGGTGGAGCACCTGCTGAACCGGTACGGGACGCTGGTGGAGGAACTGCTGGAGATGATCGCCGCCGATCCCGCTCTGGGTGAACCGCTGGCGGCGGCCGACGACTATCTGCGCGCCGAGGTGGTCTACGCGGCCTCGCACGAGGGAGCACGCCATCTCGAGGACGTGCTGACCCGGCGGACCAGGATCTCGATCGAGACCTTCGACCGGGGCACCCGCAGCGCGCGGGAGTGCGCGGAGCTGATGGCGCCGGTGCTCGGCTGGGACAAGGACCGGATCGAGCGGGAGGTCGAGTACTACGAGAAGCGGGTGGAGGCGGAGCGGGAGTCGCAGCGGCAGCCGGACGACCAGACGGCGGACGCGGCTCGGCTCGGTGCGCCGGACATCGTGGCGATCTGACGGCGGCACGGCCGCGCCGGCCGTGTTCGCTGTATCTTCTGTCACTCCGTTCCCATCAGCCACTCACGTACCCAGCACATTTGTGTCAAGTGCGAACAAGGCCATGATGTATCCAGGCCCCGGGAGCGGTGACGGTCCCGGAGTGAGGGACAATGAAGGCTCTGTCAGGGCGCGTTACGGCACCGCGCGGGCGGGCGGCAGTCGCGGGCCAGGATCAGGGATCGCAGAGGGGACGCATGTCGGAGTCGGAGCAGTCGCGGGACACGGCGCAGGAGCCCCAGCGGGACGAGGAGAAGAGCGCCCGGGACGAGGAGAAGAGCTCCGGCGCCGTCAGCACCCCGGAAGGACGTCTGCTCGCGGGCAGATACCGGCTCGGCGCGGTGCTCGGCCGCGGCGGTATGGGCACGGTGTGGCGGGCCCTCGACGAGACGCTCGGCCGTACGGTCGCGGTGAAGGAACTGCGGTTCCCCTCCAGCATCGACGAGGACGAGAAGCGCCGGCTCATCACCCGTACGCTGCGCGAGGCCAAGGCGATCGCCCGGATCCGCAACAACGGCGCGGTCACGGTCTACGACGTCGTGGACGAGGACGACCGGCCCTGGATCGTCATGGAGCTGATCGAGGGCAAGTCGCTCGCCGAAGCCGTCCGCGAGGACGGCGTACTGACACCCAGGCGCGCCGCCGAGGTGGGGCTCGCGGTTCTCGACGTGCTGCGCTCCGCGCACCGCGAGGGCATTCTGCACCGCGATGTGAAGCCGTCCAATGTGCTGATCGCCGAGGACGGGCGCGTGGTGCTCACGGACTTCGGCATCGCCCAGGTCGAGGGCGACCCGTCGGTCACCTCCACCGGCATGCTCGTCGGCGCTCCCTCGTACATCTCGCCGGAGCGCGCCCGTGGCCACAAGCCGGGGCCCGCCGCCGACCTCTGGTCGCTCGGCGGTCTGCTCTACGCGTCGGTGGAGGGCTGCCCGCCCTACGACAAGGGCTCCGCGATCGCCACGCTCACCGCCGTGATGACCGAGCCGCTCGATCCGCCCAAGAACGCGGGCCCGTTGGAGGAGGTCATCTACGGGCTGCTGGCCAAGGATCCGGCGCAGCGGCTCGACGACGCGGGCGCGCGGGCGCTTCTCAACGACATCATCGAGGCCCCCGAACAGCCGCCGGGCGTGCCGGAGCCGGGCCCCGACGCCACTCGGGTCGTACCGCTGCCGCCGCTGCCCGCCGAGGACAAGTCCGCGCGGACGGCCGTGGGTTCCGCCGGTGACACGGGCGGGGACCGGGTGCGCGACGCGCTGCGCTCCGTGCGCGACGCCGCTTCGGTGACGCCGGGCACCGGGCAGCGGCCCGAGCCGGACCAGCCGTCACGGCCCGCGCCGCCACGCGCCTCGCTCACCGATGTGGTGCCCCGGCGCACGCTGGTCATCATCGCCGTCGTGGCCGCGCTGGCCCTGGTCTCCACCGTCCTGATCGTCGCCCTCAACGGCGGGGACGACAAAGGGGCGGAGAAGGGCACCGACGCCACGGCGTCCTCGACGGGCGCCGCCGAGGGCGACGCCAAGGACGACAAGGACCAGGGGCGGAGCCCCGAGCCGGACAAGAGCGCGAACGGCGCCGGCCGGGGGAGCGCGACGGCCTCGGCCGGAAAGGGGTCCGGCGACTCCGGTTCCGGTTCGGACACGTCGGGTGACTCCGGCGATTCCGACGACTCCGGTGACCCGGGTGACTCCGGCGGCAAGGAAGCCGGGAGCGGCACCCTGCCCGCGGGATACGCCACGGTGACCGACGGGCGGTTCCGGTTCTCGATGGCGATGCCCCGGGGATTCCACCGAACGGGCATAGCCGGCCAGAACTCGGGCGGCATCTACAGCGCCGACGGCGGATTCCCGCGCGTCCAGGTCGACTTCAACGACAGTCCGACCGACGACGCGGTGGCGGCGTGGCAGGGTCTTGAGCCGGCGGTCAGAGGCAGCAGCAGCAAGTACGCGCTCATAGGCATCAAGAAGGTCGACTACAAGGGCTATCCGACCGTCGCCGACTGGACCTTCGAACGGAACGAGAGCGGGCGGCGCACCAGGGTGCTCGACCGGGGCTTCAAGATCGACGCCGAGCGCGGCTACTCCATCATGATCACTTGCGCCGCGAGCGAGTGGGACCGGAAGGAGTGCGTGACGCTGCGCGAAACGGCGTTCGGCACCTTTCAGCCGAAGGGCTGACCGGACCGGCGGGTTCCGGCCGTCGCGGTGACCGGCTCCGTGATCGGCTTCCGGCACCGGACGCAAACGTTCCGCAGCGGGTTGTCCCGACCCTGCGGCATGTTTGCCTGCGGCCACGTATCGTGAGAACCCGCGAACCGTACGCATCCACAATGAGCCGGTAAACGACCGGAATTGGCGGTTTCGCGGGTCTCCGGGACCGGGAGACAGCGTGTTTGCGGGGAGGCGTTGTGGACGACTACGCGGGGCGGGTGCTGGCCGACCGCTATCGCCTGCCGTTGCCGCCGTCCGACGAGTACGAACTCGTCGAGACCCGGGCGTTCGACACGTACAGCGGGCAGGAAGTCCTCGTCAGACAGGTGCCGTTGCCGGAGGTCGTGGAGGCCGAGGTCGTGGACGCGGAGGGGACCGCCGCGCCGCGCCGGGTCCCCGGACGCGCGCCGCGCAAGGCCACCGACCCGGCGGTGCGGCGGGCGATGGAGGCCGCGCAGAGCGCGGCCCAGATCCCCGACCATCCACGGCTCGACCAGGTCTTCGACGTGTTCGCGGACGGTGGCTCGCTGTGGATAGTGAGTGAACTCGTCGCCGCCAGACCGCTGGCCGCGCTGCTCGCCGAGAAGCCGCTGAACCCCTTCCGGGCGGCGGAGATCGCCTCCGACGTGCTCACCGCCGTACGCGTGCTGCACGCGCACGGCTGGACCCACCGGAACATCACCGTGCGTACGGTGCTCGTCTGCGACGACGGCCGGGTCGTACTGACCGGGCTCGCGGCGGGCGCGGCGGAGGAGGCGCTGTGCGGATACGCGCCGGTGCCCGAGCCGCCCGACCAGCGCGGGCCCGCCGAGCCGCCCGGCCACGCCGCGCCGCTGGGCTCCGGCGGACAGCCGGACGCCGGGCGGCAGCTGGGCGCCGACGAGACCTCCGGCACCGCCGGGCGGCTCGGCGGCGATCCCGGATTCGCGGCCACCGAACAGCTCGGGCAGGGGGAGCGGTTCGCGCGGCCGGAGGCGCCGGCGGGCCGTGGGGCACCGGAGCTGCCCTACGATCCCGGGCCGACCGCGGGAGTGCCCGGAGCGCCGGGCCGGGCCGCGCTGGGCCCCGGCCAGGCCGCGCAGAGCCCCTACGGCGACGGCACCTCGTCCGGCACGTCCGGCGCGATGCCGCGTCCGCACACCGGTACACCGGGAATCCCCGCTCCGTACGGCGCGCGCGGCGCGCTGCCCGGCGGGACCGCCTCGGGAGACATCCGGGCCGCGCGCGCCGGTGCCATCGCGGCCTACCGCGCGGGAGCGCGCGCCGCCGCGCGCGCCAGCGAGGACCAGCGCGCCTCCGGCAAGGGCGGGCCCGCGGTGCCGCCGCTGCCGGAGCCCTCCGGCGGCACGGCCCTGCCCGAAGGCGGCACGGGCCCGCAGGAGCCGCCGCGCGGCGGCTCCAACGACCCGGACTGGTGGGCCCAGCCCGGTACGTCCGGGCGGCCGGACGCCGACGAGGGCGGCGAGCCGCCGACGCCCCACCGCGCCGAACTGGCCGGCACCTGGCGCGACGGCCCGGCGCCCTGGAACGACGCCTCGGGCTCCGTCCCGGCGGGCGGCAGCCCGTACGGCCCGGACTCGGCGGGCCCCTTCGCGGCCGGCAGCGGCGCGGGCGGGTCCGGGACCGGGCAGGGCGGCGAGATCGTCATGGCCCGTGGCGCGGACACGCCGTACTCCGGGCCCGGCAGCGGTCGCGGCGGCGGCGGTGGCGGCGGCTGGCCGTCGGGCGGCGCGAGCGACGCGCTGCGCGCCGACGCCCAGCGGGAGACCGTACGGCTGCCCGCCGTGGCCGGACAGGGCGCGGGCACCGGGCGATGGGACGAGGTCGTGGCGAGCGGCTCCGTGCCCGCCTACCGGGGCCCCGCCACGCCACTCGCCGCCGAGCGCGCCCGGCAGGCCCGTATCGCGATCGTCGGAGCGGTCACGGAGCGCTGGGCGCCCGAGCAGGCGGGTCCCGTCCACGAGAACTGGCAGCTCGCGCCGCCCATCGGCCCCGCCACCGACCTGTGGGCGCTCGGCGCGCTGCTCTACCGCGCGGTGCAGGGACATGCCCCGTACCCGGAGGAGAGCGCCGTCGAGCTGGTCCAGCTCGTCTGCGCCGAGCCGCCCGCCTTCGCCGAGGAGTGCGGTCCGCTGCGTCCCGTCGTCGAGTCGCTGCTGCGTCAGGACCCGACCGAGCGGCCGGACTTCGAGGAGCTCCGGGGCTGGCTGCGCTCGCTCGTCAGGTCGGCGCCCGAACCGGAGGCCGGGCTGGACGTCGTACCGATACCGGCGGACGAGACACGGCTGCCGATAGTGCGCCGGCGCGGCGAGCTGGTGCGCAGGCGCCGTGGGCGCAAGGGCGACGCGGGACGTCACCGTCACAAGAAGGGCAAGGAGCGCAAGGAGAAGGCCGGCAGGGCCGGTCTCGAAGAGCAGCGGCAGTACCAGCACGAGCACCAGCACGAGCACCCGTCCGAGCCCGAGTTCCAGCAGGCCGAGGCGCAGGAGCACCCGCAGGCGCGCCCCCATCCCCGGCCGTACGAGCCGGAGGAGTCGTACGACCGGCCGGAGCGGTTGGAGCGGCGCCCGGACAGGTCCGAGAGGAGCGGCGGCCGAGGCCCGCGCTCCCTGGGCCGTGTCCTCCTGGTGCTGATACTGCTCCTGCTCGTGGGCGCCGTCGTGTACGCGGTGATGTTCATGCCCAGGGCCGGTACGAGCGGACAGGGCCGGAGCGTCGGCGAGGCGACGCCCGGCGCGTCCTCCGCGCCGCGGCCCTCGGACGCCCCGAGCACCGCGGGCCAGGGCTCGGGCGAGGCGGATCCCACTCCCTCGGATCCCGCCACCTCGGCTCCGCAGGCCACCGGCTCGGCCGCCGATCTCGCCGACGGATACGTCCTGCGCGAGGACCCGGAGGGCTTCCGGATCGGAGTCGACAAGGACTGGCAGCGGAGCCCCATCAACGACAGCGGGCAAGTCCGCTATGTCGGCGGCGACTTCACCCTGATCGTCGTCCCGGGCCGGGACAGCGTGGCGGACAACGGCGGCGACCCGATGGCGTACCAGCGCGACAAGGAGCGGGAGCTCCAGCCCTTCCGGGACTCCTCCTGGGCCACGGCCTCCGGGCTGCGCCGGATAGACGTGGGCCGGCAGGCCATGGCGGAGGGTCAGTACACCTGGCAGGACAGCAGCGGGCGCGAGGTCTTCGTACGGAACCTGGCCATGATCGTCGACGGCCGGTACCACATCATCCAGGTCATCGGCCCCGACAGCCAGCGTGACCAGGTGGACGAGATGTACGAACAGGCCATCAGCGCCTACCGGGTGACCGGCTGACCGGTCGCCGCCCTCGGCGGCGTGCCGGTGCCGGTGCCGGTGCGGCGTCCCCGCGTCACAGTGCTGTTCCCGTGCGCCACCCGAGGTTCCGTGTCCGCGGGTCGCCTCCGTAACCTGTGGTCCCAAGGAACAGGGCGGGGGACGTGGATCATTCACAGAGCACGGGCACGGGCGCGGGGACGGGTGCGGGCGCGAGTACGGGTGCGGGCACGGGGCTGGTGCTCGCCGGGCGCTACCGGCTCGGCGAGACCATCGGCGTCGGCGGCATGGGCAAGGTGTGGCGCGCGCACGACGAGGTCCTGCACCGGATCGTCGCCGTCAAGGAGTTGACGGCGGGACGCTATGTCTCCGAGGCCGATCGGGCCGTACTGCACCAGCGCACCCAGAAGGAGGCACGGGCCGCGGCGCGTATCACCCATCCGGGTGTGGTCACGGTCCACGACGTCCTCTACCACGACGACCGGCCGTGGATCGTCATGCAGTACGTCGACGGCCCCTCGCTCGCCGACACCACGAAGGAATCGGGTCCGGTGGGCTTCCGTGAGGCCGCCAGGATCGGGATCGAGGTGCTGGGCGCGCTCTGTGCCGCCCATGCCGCCGGTGTGCTCCACCGTGATGTGAAGCCGGGCAATGTGCTGCTCGCGCGCGACGGCCGGGTACTGCTCACGGACTTCGGTATCGCGGCGATCGAAGGCGATTCCACGATCACCAGGACCGGTGAGATCGTCGGTTCCATCGACTATCTGGCACCCGAACGGGTACGCGGCGGCGATCCGGGCCCCGCCTCCGACCTCTGGTCGCTGGGCGCCACGCTCTACACGGCGATCGAGGGCACCTCACCGTTCCGCCGCTCCTCGCCGCTCTCCACCATGCAGGCCGTGGTCACGGACGAGCCGGACCTCCCGGGCCGGGCGGGACCGCTGGCACCGGTGATCGCCGCGCTGCTGTGCAAGGACCCGGCGGGACGGCCCGCAGCGGCCGAGACCGAGCGGATGCTGCGCGCGGTACTGGAGGGACGTGCGTCCGACACGGCACAGGCGTACGCGCCGACGCAGGTCGTGCCGAGCGGCGAGCCCTGGTCGGCCACCGCGCCCGCGCCGTCCCTCGCGCCCGGACCCGCGCTCGCTCCCGCCGCCGGTCCTCCCGCCACGATCCCCGCCGGCCTGCCCGCGAGCGCCGGGCCCGGC
>NZ_MAUD01000172.1 GCF_001700515.1 Streptomyces lushanensis | reverse complement strand
GCGCGCGGCCTTCGCCACCAGGAGCCGGTCGAGCGTACGGTCGGCCGCTGACCAGGAACGCCTGGTCAGCCAGCGTTCCACCTCTTCCAGCACGGTCGGTACTCCCTGACGTTTTCCATGGACGTGACCTGCGGATACGGTCGGACGTGATCCATCTCGCGGTGCGGACCACTATCTCAACCGTCCGCTCCTTCGGTTACAGTCTTGAACAACACGAATGACCTCCGCATGCCGGGGGTCTTTACGTGGAAAAACGCGCCGGACCTGGTCCGCCGCCATAGCGCTCATCCAGAGGGACTGAGGGAACGGCCCGTTGAAGTCCCGGCAACCCTCCCGCCGACCGCGAGGTCACGGTGGGGAAGGTGCCAATTCCGTCTTGCGGCGAAACGCGTCGTAAGGAAGATGAGGAGAAAGGGCCTCGCCATCATGGCTGTGCAGACCGTCCACCAGGCCAACGACACCGTCGACCTCGGACCCGCCGCCGCGCTCTCGTGCCGCGAATGCGGAGAGCGTTTCGATCTCGGCCCCCTTTTCGCCTGCGCGAGCTGTTTCGGGCCGCTCGAAGTCGCCTACGACCTGCCGAGCGGCACGCCGGAAGAGCTCAAGAAGCGCATCGCGGACGGCCCGGACAACATCTGGCGGTACGCGCCACTGCTGCCCGTTCCCGCCGATGTGGCCTCGAAGCCGAACATCAATCCCGGCTTCACCAAGCTGGTCAAGGCCGACAATCTCGCCCGCGAGCTGGGTATCACCGGCTCCCTGCACATCAAGGACGACTCCGGCAATCCGACGCACTCCTTCAAGGACCGTGTCGTCGCCATCGCCGTCGAGGCCGCCCGCGCCTTCGGCTTCACCACGCTCTCCTGCTCCTCCACCGGCAATCTGGCCGGTGCCGTCGGCGCCGCCGCCGCCCGCGCCGGCTTCCGCTCCTGTGTGTTCATCCCGCACGACCTGGAGCAGGGCAAGGTCGTCATGGCCGCGGTCTACGGCGGTGAACTCGTCGGCATCGAGGGCAACTACGACGATGTGAACCGCTTCTGCTCCGAGCTGATCGGCGATCCGCTGGGCGAGGGCTGGGGCTTCGTCAACGTCAACCTCCGTCCGTACTACGGCGAGGGCTCCAAGACCCTCGCGTACGAGATCTGCGAGCAGCTCGGCTGGCGGCTGCCCGACCAGATCGTCATCCCGATCGCCTCGGGATCGCAGCTCACGAAGATCGACAAGGGCCTCCAGGAGCTGATCGGGCTGGGGCTCGTGGAGGACAGGCCGTACAAGATCTTCGGCGCCCAGGCCACGGGCTGCTCGCCGGTGTCCACCGCCTTCAAGGCCGGACACGAGGTCGTACGGCCGCAGAAGCCGGACACCATCGCCAAGTCCCTGGCGATCGGCAACCCGGCCGACGGCCCGTACGTCCTGGACATCGCCCGCCGTACCGGGGGCGCGGTCGAGGACGTCGACGACGAGCAGATCGTCGACGCGATCAAGCTGCTGGCGCGCACCGAGGGCATCTTCGCGGAGACCGCGGGCGGGGTGACCGTCGGTGTGACCAGGAAGCTGATCGAGGCCGGAGTGCTCGACCCGGCGCTGACGACCGTGGTCCTCAACACGGGTGACGGACTGAAGACCCTGGACGCGGTGGCGCCGACGACGGGCCCGACCGCGACCATCCGCCCGAGCCTGGACGCGTTCCGCGCGGCCGGACTGGCCCGCTGACCCGACATGGCCGGGCCCGGCCCGGCCCGCTGATCCCGACGACGGCACGGAAGACGGAAGGCAGAACACCACTATGAGCGTCAATGTCCGCATCCCCACCATTCTCCGTACGTACACCGGCGGCAAGGCCGAGGTCCCGGCCGAGGGGGCGACCCTCTCCGAGGTCATCCAGTCCCTGGAGGCCGACCACCCCGGTATCGCCGCGCGGGTCCTGGACGACCAGGGCAAGTTGCGCCGGTTCGTGAACGTGTACGTGAACGACGACGACGTCCGCTTCGAGCAGGGCCTGGAGACCGCGACCCCGGCGGGCGCCGGCGTCTCGATCATCCCGGCGGTCGCCGGAGGCTGACTCCCGGCGTGGCTCCGGCATGGCCTCGGCGAGACTTCCGCGTCGCTTCCGTGAGGCTTCCGTGAGGCTTCGCCGTCACTGCACAGAGCGACCGGCATGGCTCCCTCCGCAAGAGAAGCGGAGGGAGCCATTCTTTATGGTTGAACGCGATAGAGTGTGGGAACGCCCCTCCACCGCCTCCGTGGCGTGTGTATGAGAACGCGACAAGATAGGGCTGAACTCCTGGTGCTGTTTGCACTATAGGTGCGCTTTGCCCGGCCCGACTTGCCCGGGAACGCAGCGGATTCGTCGCTATGCGTGTTCGGCCATGCCCAGAATTCTCGTCCGATTGACCTGTTGCAGAGGGCAGTTGGGCAGATACATTCAGCCGCGGTCGACGCGTTCCGGCGCGAAGTGTGGCCCCTGGAAGGGCCAGTAATAGGGGAGTTAGGCATGGCTCAGGGCACCGTCAAGTGGTTCAACGCGGAGAAGGGATACGGCTTCATCGCGGTCGACGGTGGTGCGGATGTTTTCGTCCACTACAGCGCGATCCAGATGGACGGTTACCGCACCCTTGAAGAAGGTCAGCGAGTGGAGTTCGAGATCTCGCAGGGCCAGAAGGGTCCGCAGGCGGACATGGTCAAGCTCGCCGTCTGATCCCGGCGCGATCGGCCACCGACGCACTCAGTTCACGGCTCAGGCCGAGGGGTCCGTATCCCGGAGACGGGATACGGGCCCCTCGTGCGTGTCCGGGCACCCTCTCGCGCGCCTTCCGGCGCTCCCCCCTTCCGGACTCCGCGTGTCCCCCCTTCCGGACTCCTTCCGGACTCCGCGACTCCGCGCGCCCGAGCCGGGGGCGCTTGCACTCTCGGGGGTCGAGTGCTAATCATTGGCGTTAGCACTCTGCGAGTGAGAGTGACAACTCAAGGACCGGGTCGGTGAGGCCCGAAGAGCCGGTGGGGCAAGGAACCGCACGGCTCTCAGGCCGTCCGTCGCGGGCGCCAGCGCGGTCCGATCCACCCGCCCCCTGGGCCTTGGCGGCCCGGGGAGACCCCCTGTCCGGGAGGACCACTTCACATGGCCAAGATCATCGCGTTCAACGAGGAGGCACGGCGCGGTCTCGAGCGCGGGATGAACCAGCTCGCCGACGCCGTCAAGGTCACCCTTGGCCCCAAGGGTCGTAACGTCGTCCTCGAGAAGAAGTGGGGCGCCCCCACGATCACCAACGATGGTGTGTCCATCGCCAAGGAGATCGAGCTCGAGGACCCGTACGAGAAGATCGGCGCCGAGCTGGTCAAGGAAGTCGCCAAGAAGACGGACGACGTCGCCGGCGACGGTACGACCACCGCGACCGTGCTGGCCCAGGCGCTCGTCCGCGAGGGCCTGCGCAACGTGGCCGCCGGCGCCAACCCGATGGCCCTCAAGCGTGGCATCGAGAAGGCCGTCGAGGCCGTCTCCGGCGCCCTGCTGGAGCAGGCCAAGGACGTGGAGACCAAGGAGCAGATCGCTTCGACCGCCTCCATCTCCGCCGCCGACACCCAGATCGGCGAGCTCATCGCCGAGGCCATGGACAAGGTCGGCAAGGAAGGCGTCATCACCGTCGAGGAGTCCCAGACCTTCGGTCTGGAGCTCGAACTGACGGAGGGCATGCGCTTCGACAAGGGCTACATCTCCGCGTACTTCGCCACCGACATGGAGCGTATGGAGGCGTCCCTGGACGACCCGTACCTCCTGATCGTCAACTCCAAGATCGGCAACGTGAAGGACCTCCTTCCGCTGCTGGAGAAGGTCATGCAGTCGGGCAAGCCCCTGCTGATCATCGCGGAGGACGTCGAGGGCGAGGCGCTGTCGACCCTGGTCGTCAACAAGATCCGTGGCACCTTCAAGTCCGTCGCCGTCAAGGCCCCGGGCTTCGGTGACCGCCGCAAGGCGATGCTGAACGACATCGCCATCCTCACCGGCGGCACGGTCATCTCCGAGGAGGTCGGCCTCAAGCTGGAGAACGCCGGTCTCGACCTGCTGGGCCGCGCCCGCAAGGTCGTCATCACCAAGGACGAGACCACCATCGTCGACGGTGCCGGTGACAGCGACCAGGTCGCCGGCCGGGTCAACCAGATCCGCGCCGAGATCGAGAACAGCGACTCGGACTACGACCGCGAGAAGCTCCAGGAGCGTCTGGCGAAGCTGGCCGGCGGCGTGGCCGTCATCAAGGCCGGTGCCGCGACCGAGGTCGAGCTCAAGGAGCGCAAGCACCGCATCGAGGACGCGGTGCGCAACGCCAAGGCCGCCGTCGAGGAGGGCATCGTCGCCGGTGGTGGCGTGGCTCTGCTCCAGGCCGCTTCGGTCTTCGAGAAGCTGGAGCTGGAGGGTGACGAGGCGACCGGCGCCAACGCCGTGAAGCTGGCGCTGGAGGCCCCGCTCAAGCAGATCGCCATCAACGGTGGTCTTGAGGGCGGCGTCGTCGTCGAGAAGGTCCGCAACCTGACGGTCGGTCACGGTCTGAACGCCGCGACCGGCGAGTACGTCGACATGATCGCCGAGGGCATCATCGACCCGGCGAAGGTCACGCGGTCCGCGCTCCAGAACGCGGCCTCCATCGCCGCGCTGTTCCTGACCACCGAGGCCGTCATCGCCGACAAGCCGGAGAAGGCCGCCGCGGCTGCTCCGGGCGGTATGCCGGGCGGTGACATGGACTTCTGAGCCTGACGGCTCGGATCCTGTCCTGGTTCCAGTACCGAGGGCGGCACCTCTTTCGGGGAGGTGCCGCCCTCGGGCGTTTCCCGGGCGGTGGCGCCTGCCGGGTGCCGGGCGCTCGATGCCGGGTGCCGGGGCTCGCGATGCGGGGTTCGGGGCTCGGGATTCGGGGCTTGCGGTTCGGGGTTTGTGGTTCTTCGGGCTCGGGGCTCGCGGCTTGCGGCTGTAAGGATCCGCCGGGCTCATGACATATGAGAGGTGTGGAAACCTTTCGGACGACGGGGAGCGACGGGGGCCGTACGCCCGACGGCGATCGCTCCGAGCGGTTCACGGCCATGTACGTACGCGAGCACCCGCGCGTATCGGCCTATGTCCACCGGCGGCTGGGCGACCGGGGCGCGGCGGAGGAACTGGCCGCGGAGGTCTTCAGGACCGCGTGGGAACGGATGGCCGCGGGCCAGGAGACCGGCAGCGGCTGGCTGTTCGTCACCGCGCGCAATCTGCTGAGCAATCACCACCGCAGGAGCGCGCGTCTGACCGAACTCCACCGGCGCATCACCGACGAACTGAGCCGCGCACCTGCGTCCGGGCAGGACACCGCCGTGCTGGACACGCTCGACCGGCTCCCGGACCGGCATCGGGAGGTGCTGATGCTCGGTTACTGGGACGGGCTGAGCGCCGCCGAGATGAGCGAGGTCCTCGGCTGCGGGGTGCCGGCGGTCTGGGTCCGGCTGCACCGGGCCCGTAAGGCGTTCCGAGACCTGTACGTACGGGACCGTTCCGTACGGTCCGAGCCCGAGCCCGAGGAGTCGGCGTGATGCGCGTCAAGTCCCTGATCAAGCAGGCCAATCCGGTGCCGGCCGCGCCCGCGCGTCGGGGGCCGGGCCGTCGCGCCGTCCTGGTGACGGCTCTCGCGGGCGGTACGGCCGCCGTCGTCGCGGGCGTCGCGTTCCTCGCGAGCGGGGGAGCACAGGCTCCGGGCGGGCGCCCGCCCGGAGGCGGCGGCGCCATCGCGGACCAGGAGTACTACCGGAGCACCGAGCGGTTGGAGGCGGTGGCCGACCTGATCGTACGGGGCAGGCTCGGGCCCGGCCGCGAGGAGGAGTCGGGCCCCGGCCGCGGCGGGAGCACCTACACGGTCGCGCCGGTGGATGTCACGGCGACGGCCAAGGGCGAAGTGCCGGGAAACCGGCTCCAGTTGTCGTACATCCCGCCGGGGGCCGCCGCCGAGACGGCGCCGCTGACCGCCGGGAAGGAGTATGTCTTCCTGCTGACGAAGGACGGCGCGACCGCTGGCGGCCACTACCTCGTGAGCACCATGCAGGGCTGGTACGCGGTGGACGGCGACGACCGGGCGACACCGGGCCCCGAGAACGACGTCCCCCTGAGCCCGACGGTACGCAGGGCCCTACGGCTCAGGGGCTGACCGGGCGGCCGGGTGACGGTGACCGGGGTGCGGGGTTCCCGCGGCTGTCAGCGGGTGTAGTCCGCCCGCGCCGCCGGAATTCGCCTGGACAAGGGCGGTCGCGACGATCCACAGTGACCCGCATGACCTCCCTCGTACGACACATCACGATCGACTGCGCCGACGCATACGCCCTCGCCGGCTTCTGGGCCGAGGTGCTCGGGGGCTCACTGGCCGAGGACGATCATCCCGGGGATCCCGAGGTGTTGGTGACGGCGCCCGGGGCCGCGCTGCTGTTCGTCACCGTGCCCGAGGCCAAGACCACCAAGAACAGGGTCCATCTGGATCTCCAGCCCCAGGACCGCACCCGCGACGAGGAGGTCGACCGCCTTCTCGCCCTCGGCGCCACGCTCGTGGCCGACCACCGACGCCCGGACGGCATGGGCTGGGTCACCCTCGCGGACCTGGAGGGAAACGAATTGTGCGTGGAACGCGGCGCGACGGAACGGGAACGGGCCTCGGCCTGACCGCCGTTCCGGCGTGCGGTCCGAAGGCCGCGCCCTCGGTGGACAGCGCGTGGAGGCCGGCGCCCTCATGATTCGGCGGGGGCGAGGGTGTCCAGCCAGGCGACGATGGTCGACGCCGCAGGCAGGCCCGCGTGTTCGAGCGGCATGTCGTGGCCGACGTTCGGGACGACGACCGGTTTCGCGCCCAGCAGTGCCGCGACGGTACGGGTGTCATGGACCGGCGTACGGTCGCTCTCCGGTCCCACCACCAGGACCGGGCAGCGAATGGCGTGGGGATCCACGGTGACGCTGCCGTTGCTGTACTGATTGATCACATTCGGCGACTCCGGCGTCAGACGGTCCATCAGCACGTCGAGTTCTTCCTCCGAGATATGGCGGAACCACATCTCCTGAAGCTGTTCCCTGGTCATCGTCACCGGCCGGTCCTTCGGATAGGCCGTCGACCGCATCGGCCCGAGCTGTCCGGGCCCCACGGTCGAGACCAGCACCAGTGCGTACGGCACATACGCCTCCGCCACCAACTGGGTCACCAGCCCGCCCATGCTGTGGCCCAGCAGGACGGGCGGCCGGAAGCCCGGATCGAGATCGGGGAAGAGGCCGCCGAGGACCGTACGGACCGCGGCCGCGTAGTCGCCGGGTGTGTACGCGAGGAACTCCGCCTCCGGTACGGCCCGGGAACCGGTGTGGTTGGGCAACGACATCGCCAGCGGCGTCCAGCCCGCCTTCGCGAACACCGGCATCCACCGCTCGTACGCCCACCAGCCGTGCATGGACCCGGGCACCAGCAGTATCCGGCCCCGCTCCTGGACCCCGGGGTCACGGGCCTCGCGGACCAGGAGTCCGTCCACGTCGTGGTCGGTCCACTCCAGCACCCTTCCCACGATAGGCCCTACGCTGGGGCGCGGCCCGGACAGGCGGAGCCTGTACGCCGGGCCGAGGATCACCGGGGATCACGACGTGGAGGATGATTGTGCGCTACCGCGAGCTGGGACGCAGTGGACTGTCCGTGTCCGAGATCGGTTACGGCGCCTGGGGCATCGGTGAGTCCGCCTGGGTGGGTGCCACGGAGGACGAATCCGTACGCGCCCTGAACCGCGCCATCGACCTCGGCGTGAACTTCATCGACACCGCCCGCGGCTACGGCGAGAGCGAGCGCATCGTCGGGCGCGTCGTGCGTGAGCGGGCCGCGGCGGGCGCCGGTTCCGCCGCCGGTGGTGACGAGATCCTCGTCGCGACCAAGGTCCCGCCGAAGAACCGCGCCTGGCCGGCGCCCGACGGCCTCGACCCGGCCGAGACCTTCCCGGGCGCGCACATCCGCGAAAGCCTGGAGACCAGTCTGCGCGCCTCCGGGCTGGACCACTTCGACGTCCTCCAGTTCCATGTCTGGAGCGACGAATGGGTCGGCCGCGGCGACTGGCTGGAGACGATCGCCGAGCTGAAGCGGGAAGGGAAGATCCGCCTGTTCGGCGTCTCGATCAACGACCACCAGCCGGACAACGCCCTCGCCCTCGTACGCAGCGGCGCCGTCGACACCGTGCAGGTCATCTACAACATCTTCGACCAGGCGCCCGCCGACACGCTGCTCCCGGCCTGTGAGGAGCACGGTGTCGGTGTCATCGTGCGGGTGGCCCTGGACGAGGGCGGCCTGACGGGTCGTATCACCGCCGGCACGACGTTCCCGGAAGGCGACTGGCGCAACGGCTACTTCCGCGACGACCGCCCGGCCCAGGTCGAGCGGCGCGTGGCCGCCATCGTGGGCGACCTCGGCATCGCCCCGGACGAGATCGCCGAGAACGCGCTGCGGTTCGTGCTGAGTTCACCGGCCGTCTCCACCGTCATCCCGGGCATGCGCACGGTGCGCAACGTCGAGCGCAACACGGCTCTGAGCGACGGCCGTCCGCTCACCGCGGACCAGCTCGCCGTACTGGCCAAGCACCGCTGGCAGCGCAACTTCTACGCCTGATCCCCGCTGCCCGCTGCCCGCCGTCCGCCGCCGGGACCCGTGCCCCGCCCTGGCCGGGCGGGCCGGGTGGTGGCGGAGGCATGGGGTGGGGGTTTCAGTTGGTGCGGGTGGCTTTCAGGGCGGTGCGCAAGTGGCCCTGGGAGTCGGCGAGAAGCGCGGCGGCGGTGGGGCCGTCGACGGAGCCGAGGATGGTGAGGATCGCGTTCTTCACCTCGCCGTCGGTGGCGGCGAGCGCGGTCTCGATCCGCTCGTCGGAGGCGCCGGTGGCGAGCGAGACGATACGGCGGGAGCGTGCGCGCAGCTTCTCGTTGGAGGCGCGTACGTCGACCATGAGGTTTCCGTAGGTCTTGCCGAGCCGGATCATGGTGATCGTCGAGAGCATGTTGAGGACGAGCTTCTGTGCCGTACCGGCCTTGAGGCGGGTGGAGCCGGTGATCAGCTCGGGCCCCACGACGACCTCGATGCCGTGCTCG
>NZ_MAUD01000171.1:3243-5225 GCF_001700515.1 Streptomyces lushanensis | reverse complement strand
CGTGGTCCGGGTTTTCCGGTGTCGGGTGTGTTGGGTTTGGCGCCGGTGGGTTTGGGTGTGGCGGCGGACAAGTTTGGTGTGGGGGAGGTGTTGTCGGGTGTGGAGTGGGAGGGTTTTGAGGAGTTGTTCGGTGTTGCCGCGGTGGGGACTGCGGGGGTGTTGCAGGGGATTGCTGGTTCTGGGCGGTTTCGTGCGGCGGTGGCGTGGCAGAACCGGGCGGTGTTGGGTTCTGGTGTGAAGCCGTTTCTGTCGTGGGTTCCTTCGGTGGCGGGGCGGTCGAGTATGCCGCGTCAGCGTGAGGAGTTGGTGGCGCATTATTGGCAGCGTTTCTGTGTGAAGAATGACACGATCGGGTTTTTCGGTCCGGTGGGCTGGGGTCGTGTGGATCTGTCGTCGCGTGGTGTGCGGGTGGATCCTGGTGTGGGGTTGGTGTCGGGTTCGGAGGTGTATTTTTCGAGTTGGTCGGTGGATGCGCTGGCCCGGGTGATCGGTGGGGTTGCGGGGGTGCGGGAGTGGGTGGCGCCGCGCCGGGTCCCGTTCGTCGGCGTGGTGGACGGAATGGTGCGCGCTCCGGGACGTCCCGCGCGTACGGTGACGGAGCGGGAACTGCGGGTCCTCGAACTCTGCGACGGAGTACGGCTGGTCACCGACATCGCGGACCAGGTCTCCCGGGCCGAGGACCGTGCCGTGTCCGCCGCCGAGATCACCGAGACCCTGGAATGGCTGGTCGCCCAGCGCTGGGTCGCCTGGAAACTCGACGTCCCCGCGGGCACCTTCCCGGAGCGCGCCCTGCGCTCCTTCGTGGAGACGATCGGCGACGCGGAGCTGCGCGAACCGGCCCTCGCCAAGCTGGACATCCTCGAACGCGGCCGTGACCGGGTCCGGGCGGCCGGCTTCGACGCCGACGAACTGTGCGAGGCGCTCGCCGCGCTCGAAGCCGACTTCGCCGAACTCACCGAAGCCTCGGCCCAGCGGGAGAAGGGCGCCCGTACCGCGCCCAACCGCGCCCTGGTCTACGCCGACTGCCGCAGGTCGGCCACCGCCACCGTGGGCACCGCCGTACTGGAGCAGCTCACCCCGCTGGAACTCTGCCTGACCGGCGCCCGCTGGATGACCAACCGGTTCGCCGAGACCGTCGGCGGACGCATCAAGGAGGCGTACGAGCGGCTGCGCGCCCGGGAGGACCGCGTCGACCTGGGCTCCCTCTGGTTCGAGTGCCTGCCCGCGCCGCACAGCGAGTCGATCGCCGACATCGACCGGATCCAGGCCGAACTGCGCGAGCGCTGGGCGGCCATCATCAACGCCCCGGCCGGGGCCAGGCGCGTACGGCTCTCCTCCGCCGATATCGCCGACCAGGTGCGGGAGGCCTTCGGCGAACCGGGCCGCGGCTGGTCCCTGGCCCGCTACATCAGCCCCGACGTCATGATCATCGCCGACGATCTCGACGCGGTCGAGCGTGGTGAGTTCGAACTCGTCCTCGGCGAACTGCATGTCGCCATGAACACCCTGGGCGCCTCGCTCTTCGTCCATCAGCACCCGGACATCCAGGAGTTGATCGACGAGACCACGACCGACTTCCCCGAGCCACGGCTGATGCCCATGCTGCCCAAGGAACTTCCGCTGAAGTGGTCCACCCGCAGCAGGCCGTCCCTGGACCGTCCGCAGGACTACTACGTCTCCATCGTGGACCAGACCGCGGACCCGAGCCGGCCGCGCACGGTCCGCTGCGGCGACGTACTGGTGGAGGAGCGGGACGGGCAGCTCAAGGCGGTGCTGCCCGACGGTTCCGTCTTCGATCTGCTCGATGTGTTCAGCCATGCCATGACCAACCGGGTCATGGACCGCTTCACCCTGCGGCCCGACACCGACCGTTCACCGCGGATCACCATCGACTCGACCGTGGTGGCCCGTGAGACCTGGAAGTTCGTCGCCTCCGAGATGGAGTTCGCGGGTGAGAAGAATGAGGCGCGTCGGTTTGTGCG
>NZ_MAUD01000171.1:0-3221 GCF_001700515.1 Streptomyces lushanensis | reverse complement strand
CTCCGAACTCCGCTTCGTCGCCGTCGACCGCACCACCGGGACGGGAGAGCAGGGATGACCGGCGCACACCGCACGGACGGCGCGGATCGCCCGGACCCCGGGTGGGGCCCCGCGCCCGGTGCGCGCGGCCCGGTGGACGAGATCCTCGCCCACGCCACGCGCGATCCGGGCGCCGTCGCCGTCGTCACACCGGACAGGGAGCTCTCGTACGGAGAACTCGCGGACCGGATCGACCGGCTGGCCCGGATTCTCACCGACCGGGGAGTAGGCCCCGAGGAGGTGTGCGCCATCGCCGTCGAACGCGGCGTCGACGCCGTTGTCGCGATGGCCGCGGTGCTGCGGGCCGGGGGAGCGTTCCTCACACTCGACGTCGAACTGCCGCTGCCGCGGCTGGTGTCCATGGCCGGGAGCGGACAGGCCCGGTTCCTGCTCACCACCACCGCGCTCGCCGAGCGGCTCGTCCTGCCCGTGACCGGACCGACCCTGCTGCTCGACCGGCTCCCGGCGCCCGGTCCGGACACGGACGTCCGCGCGTCCCCCGTGCTCCCGGAGCCGTCGGCCGCGCCCGGGCCGCGCTCGCTCGCCTACATCAGCCACACCTCCGGATCGACCGGAGCGCCGCACGCGGTCATGATCGAACGGGCCGGGCTCGACGCGTATCTGCGCTTCGTGGTGCGCGACTACCGGCTCGGCCCGCACACCGTGGCCGTCCAGCTCGCCCCGCTCGGCTACGACGCGTCCATCAGGGATGTCTTCGCCCCGCTCGTCGCGGGCGGCCGTCTCGTTCTGGTCGACCGCGCCCGGCTGCTGCGCGCCGACACCTTCGCGGCCACCCTCCGGGAGTACGGCGCGGACACCGTGCTGAGCACGACACCCTCGTTGCTCACCTTTCTGGCACAGGGACCCGACGCGGCCGAACGGCTGGGCGGGGTGAGCACGGTGGTCTCCAGCGGCGAATCGCTGCGGCCCTTCCTCGCCGCCGGCGGGCGCGCGCTCGTCGACGGGCTGCTGGTGAACCAGTACGGTCCCACCGAATGCACGATGACCTCCACCCGGTACCAGGTGCCCGCCGTACCCGACACCTCCCTCGATGTCATCGGCACTCCCATCGACGGCGTCACCGTCCAGGTGCTCGACGGCGATCTGCGGACGGTGGCCGACGGCGCGGTGGGGGAGCTGTACATCGGCGGCACCGGGGTCGCCCGGGGCTATCGGGGGCTGGCCGCCCTGACGGCCGGGCGCTTCCTGCCCGATCCCTCGGGCCCGCCCGGCGCCCGTATGTACCGCACCGGCGATCTCGCCCGGCGGCTGCCCGGCGGCGAGCTGGAGTATCTCGGCCGGTCCGACCGGCAGATCAAGATCCGCGGCCATCGGGTGGACCCGGCGGAGATCGAGGGCGCGCTGCTCACGCATCCCCACATCACCGGCGCCGTGGTCACCGCCGAGACCGACGGCCAGGGACGGACCTGGCTGTACGCGCATGTCACCGGCCTGCCCGCGGAGACCGGCGACGCGTCCGTACGCGCCCATCTCGCCACCACCCTGCCGCCTCATATGCTGCCCAGGCGATTCAGCCGTATCGAACGGCTGCCGGTGACGCGCAGCGGCAAGACCGACCGTGGCACGCTCGGCCGGTCCGTCGCGCCGACGTCCGCCGCGCCGATGGCGGAGCGTGTGTCATGACGGCCGCGGGCATCCGGCTGAGCCACGCGGACACCGGGCTGGGCCACGCCGGGGTGCGGCTCGGCGGCCCTGCCGGTGTCCGGCTCGGCCACGCCGACGTCGTCGCCGCCGCTGAGCGGATCGCCCCGTACGTACGGCGTACGCCGCTGCTGACGGCCGGCTCACTGCCCGGCGTTCTGCTCAAGGCCGAACATCTCCAGCACAGCGGCTCGTTCAAGCTGCGCGGAGCGGCGAACGCGCTGCTGGCCCTGGGCGCCCGCGAGATCGTCGCCGGCTCCTCGGGCAACCACGGTCTCGCGGTGGCCGCCCTCGCCGGGCCGCTCGGTGCCGGCGTCACCGTCGTCATGGCGGCCGGAGCGAGCGAGGCGAAGGCGCGGGCCGTCGCGGCCCTCGGCGCCCGCGTCATCCGCAGCGGCGGCGGAGTCGCCGAACGCGACCGGTACGCGCAGGACTTCGCTAAGCGTACGGGAGCCGTGCCGCTGCCTTCGTCGGACCATGAACTCGTGGTGGCCGGACAGGGCACCGTCGGCCTGGAGATCTTCGAGGACGCGCCCGGCGCCGACACCGTCTTCGTCCCGACCGGTGGCGGCGGTCTGCTCGGCGGTGTGTGTCTCGCCGCGGCGGGGCTGACACGGCCGGTACGGATCGTCGGTGTGGAGCCCGCGGGCACCCGGCGCTACGCGCGCGCCCTGGCCGCCGGTCACCCCGTCGAACTGCCGCCCAGTGACACCGTCGCCGACGGACTGCGCGGCCAGCGCGCGGGCGAGATCCTCTTCCCTGTGATCAGACAGCGCGTGGACGAACTGATCGGAGTCACCGACGAGGCGATCGTCCACGCCACGGGCCTGCTGCACGCGGCGGGGATCCCGGCGGAGCCCAGCGGCGCCGTGGCCCTGGCCGGAGCGCTGCACCGAGGCTTCGACGGCACGGCCGCGGTGATCGTGTCCGGCGGAAACGGCCCGGCGGCCCTGGCCGCCCGAACGCCCGCTCCCTGAAGGGCCGTCGAGCCGCCGGGCGCGGGTCAGGGACTACTCCGTGCCGACGGCGCGTCCCACCCTTCCCGGCAACGTCACCGACACCACCGACACCACCGACACACCGACACACCGACACGTCGATACCACTGACATCACTGACATCACGAAGCGACATTCAAGGAGAACATCATGACCACAGCGGAACAGCACACGGTCGACACCTCCCAGCTCCCCGAACTCATCGCGGGCTTCTACCGGGAGACTCTCGGTGACACCACCCTCGACACCACGAGCGACTTCTTCGAGACGGGCGGCGACTCCCTGGCCGCCTTCCAGATCATCGCCCGGCTCCAGGACACACTCCGCACCGAGCTGCCGGTGGCGCTCATCTTCACCTATCCCTCGCCGGCCGAACTCGCCGAGGTCCTCGCCGCTGATCTCGCCGACCGCGCCGCCGAACAGGTGTAGGGGGAGATCCGGATGGCCGAGGAATCCGTTTCGCTGAGCGGGCGATGGCGGCTCTGGGACCAGGTGGGCCTGCGTGGTCCGGGTTTTCCGGTG
>NZ_MAUD01000170.1 GCF_001700515.1 Streptomyces lushanensis | reverse complement strand
GACGCAGCCACGCCTGGGCCAGCGCGGAGTGGCGAAGTTCGGCGCGCGGGACGCGTACCGCATGTACTTCACGCCGAACGGGATCGAACAGGCCACGCGCGGCACCGTCGCCGCGTACCGGGCCGCCCGGTTCCGCGCGCTCACGCCGGAGCCCCGGGTCGTGGACCTGTGCTGCGGCATCGGCGGCGACGCGATCGCGTTCGCGCGCGCGGGCCTCGCCGTGACCGCCGTCGATCTCGATCCGCTGACCTGCGAGATCGCCGCCGAGAACGTACGTACCCTGGCCCCGGACGCACCGCCGGCGACGGTGGCACGGGCGGATGTCCTGGAGTACGACCTGACGGGGGCGCGAGCGCTGTTCATCGATCCCGCGCGGCGCGGCGGCCGGGGCAGGATCTTCGATCCGGAGGCGTACTCACCGCCTCTGTCGTGGGCGGTCGAGGCGGTACGGCGGGCCGGCACGGGAGCGGTCAAGATCGCGCCCGGCATTCCGCACGAGCTGATCCCCGGCGACTTCGAGGCCGAGTGGATCTCGGACGGCGGTGATGTCAAGGAAGCGGTGCTCTGGCACGGCGGAACACCCGGTGCCGCCGTGCCCGGCAGCCGCCGCGCCACCCTGCTCGGCGGCGGGCCCGGCGACCAGGGCGGGCCCGGCGGGGAGGGCGGTGGTCTTCGCACCACGGCGGTGACGCTCACCGGCCGCGGCCTGCCCGACCCGCCCGTCCGCCGGACCGGCCGATTCCTGTACGAGCCCGACGGCGCCGTCATCCGCGCGCATCTGGTCGCCGAGGTGGCCGAGGAGCTGGACGGCGGGCTGATCGACGAGACGATCGCGTACATCACCGCCGACACGCTGCGCCCCACCCCGTACGCCACCGCCTACGAGATCACCGATGAACTCCCCTTCGGCCTCAAGAAACTCAAGGCCCTGCTGCGCGAACGCGAAGTCGGCGTCCTGACGGTCAAGAAGCGCGGCTCCGCCGTGGAACCGGAGGAACTGCGCCGCCGGCTGAAGCTCAAGGGTCCGCACGCGTCGACGGTGTTCCTGACGCGGGTCGCGGGCGCCCCGGCCATGCTGCTCGGGCACCCGGTGAAGGCGTCACGATCGTGAAGTGACGATCGCGAAGGCCCGGCGTCCCGGACGTCCTGGAACCGCTCCCGCGTCGCGGTCGCCGGAGGCTCGGACCACCGGAGCGGGAGCTCGGTGGACCACCGGAGCCGGAGCTCGGGCTACTGGAGGTCGGTCAGCTCATCCGCGTAGATCTGCGACAGCGGCTGCGGGCCGACGTACTGCTGGCAGTTGCACTGCCTGCGCTCGTACCGCAAGGGCTTCTTGTTCTCGTCCCACTCCGTCGCCACCTCGACGTCCTCGTGGCACTTGCCGCGCTTGTCGTGCTTGGCGAGGTGGTGCGTACAGCCGCAGACCGGCTCCGGAGGTCTGTGGGACCGCTCCAGGGCCAGCCGCTCCTTCTCCCCCAGCTGGTAGAGCTCAAGTCTGCGCTCGTGCCGGGTGCGCAGGGCGGTCCGGCCGGTGTCGGCGATCCATCCGAAGCCGCCCACGATGAAGAAGACGAATATCCACCAAAGCCATTCCATCCGCCGCCCCTTCACCCTGAATGGCGCATGCGTTCTCTCTTCAGCATAGGACGGACGCCCAAGGAACGGCCTCAGCGGTGGAGGCCACCGCGTCTGCGCACCGGTAGCGGGCTCATCAACCGCCCGGACCAGGCCTGATGCCCGTACGACTGGACGGCGCCCAGGATCCCGGTCGCCAGCGCCGTGACCGCGAGACCCAGCGCGTAGACCGTCTCACCCACGGTGACGGACTCCGGTCCCGGCGCCATTCCGGTCCAGGCGGCGCTCGTCGCCCACACCCCGGCCACGCAGAGGATCACGGACGGCAGCAGCCATGTCACGCTCCGGCGGTGGGCCCGTACCCGTACGTCCGACACGGGATCCCGGTCGAGTTCGGCCCAGGCCTCCAGCCGCTCCCGTACCGTACGGCCACGGTCCAGCCAGAAGCCGAGCGCGACGCCGGCCGGTATCAGCAGGACCCCGCCGAGGGCGAGCGCCACCAGCCCGGCCACCTGGCCCAGACCGCCCCGCTCGAAGCTCTGGACCGCCAGCCCGACGGAGGCCCAGCCGAGCGCGGCGACCGCGCCGGTCAGCCAGAGCAGCACCAGCCGCCCGAATCCGAGGCGCCGCCGGGTGAGCGCCACCATGGCGGCGGCGCGATCGGCGAGCAGCGCCTCACGGTCGGGCCAGGAACGCAGATGCGGGGGCGGCGGAGGCGCGGGCAGGCGTGCACGGTAACGGCGTTCGGTTCGTTCGGTGCCGTCGGTCGGGTCGGTGCCGTCGGTCGGGTCGGCCACGCGGACCTTGCTGATCACCCGGCAGAGAGTAACGGGACGGGACAAGAACCGGGCGGCGGGGTGGCAACCGGGCCTGGAGCCACCGGCGGCGATCGACGGTTTCGCCAACTAGCCCTCAGGTAACGACTTGACCATACGATTTTCGGCCACATACGTTTCGCCCTGACCCTCCGGAACGGACGGGTCCTCTTTCGCCGTCCTTGGGGGGACACATGAACTGGTACCTCGCTGTTCTGAAGAACTACGCGGGCTTCGACGGGCGTGCGCGCCGCACGGAGTTCTGGATGTTCGTCCTGTTCAACCTCCTTGCGGAGATCGTCGTCGCGATCATCGACAGCGTGATCGGCCTGAACAGCGTCCTGATCGGTCTCTACGCCCTCGCCGTCCTGATCCCCGGTCTCGCTGTGAGCGTGCGGCGTCTCCACGACACCGACAAGTCCGGCTGGTTCCTGCTGCTCGGGTTCATCCCGCTGGTCGGCGCGATCATCCTCATCGTCTTCTGCGCCACCGCGGGCACCGTGGGCCCGAACAAGCACGGTCACGACCCCAAGCAGGTTCCCGCGCACGTCTGACATCCGAGCGCTCGCGAAGGCCCGTCGCATGCTGCCGGCGGGCCTTCGTCGTGCCCTCACGAACTCGCCCGGTACACCGGCCCGAAGACGGCCGCGGCGCGCTCGCGGTGTTCGGGGCGGGGTTCCTTCGGTCGTTCAACTCCGTTGAGAGCGCCGCTCGGCGTCGTGCGCGTCGTACGTCTCGCGCGCGACGTCGATCCGGTCGATGTTCTCCTCGGCCCATCGCGTCACGGCCCGCATGACGGGCACCAGGCTCTGGCCCAGCGGGGTGAGCGCGTATTCCACGCGGACCGGCACGGCCGGAGTGACGGTGCGGGCGAGCAGACCGTCCCGTTCGAGTCGGCGCAGCGTCTGCGTGAGCATCTTCTGACTGGCTCCCGCGATCGTTCGGGCCAACTCGCCGTAGCGGCGCGGGCCCTCGGCCAGTTCCTTGAGGACCAGGGCGACCCACTTCTCGCCGATGCGGTCGAGCAGCCGGTTGGTCGGGCAGTCGGCGGACCGGGCTCGGTGCGAGGCACGGGCCTCGGCGTGCCGCTGAGCGGCGGTACGAGTGGTCATGGCATCCCCTCACGTGCGCGGGCCACCTTGAAGTGCCTGCTCCCGCCCAACCGTAGCGCCGCCTAACGTCGCTCTTGAGAGCGGACAAGGAGCGGAACAGACCATGACGACGATCGCCATCCTCGGCTCCGGCACTGTGGCCCGGGCCATCGCGGGCAAGCTGCACGACGCGGGCAACCGGGTCGTCGTCGGCTCCCGTGCCCCGCGGCGGACGCAAGCCGACTGGAGCGGTTCCGCAGTAGGTTCCGGAATACGCGTCACCGATCCGCCGGACGCGGCCGGCTCCGCCGAGGTGGTCGTCAACGCCACGCCCGGCCATGCCTCCGTGGAGGTGCTCACCGGCCTCGCGGCGGAGCTGACCGACAAGGTCCTGGTCGACATCGCCAACGCCACCGCGCTCGGCTCCGACGGTTTCGCGTCGGCGCTCCTGTATCCCGGCGGCAGCCTCGCCGAGGAGATCCAGCGTGCGCTGCCACGGGTACACGTGGTGAAGTCCCTCAACACGATGCACGCGTCGGTCATGGCCGATCCGGCGGGACTGGCCGTTCCTCCCGCCGCCTTCCTCTCCGGGGACGACGCCGGCGCCAAGAAGACCGTGAGCGGTCTGCTGGCCGAGCTGGGCTGGTCAGCGGAGTGGATCACCGACCTCGGAGGGGTGGAGACCGCGCGGGGCCCCGAGGCGTTCGTCCTGATGGTCGGCGGCCTGGTCCGCGCGCTGGGACCGGTGCCCTTCGCCATGGCCGTCGCCCGCTGAGCCGCGTCGCACCCGGACCGGCACCCGTCGGGCCCCCTCTCCGGGACATCGCCCCGGCCCCGCCGCCGCGCGGGTGCTACGTCACGGCCTCGAAGCGCCAGCGGTGCACCGGACGGGCGGTCAAGTCGGCCGGGGGATCGGGGAGTTCGGGGACGTCGGCGTCGTAAGGACCGTCCCACCAGGTGATGACCAGTACCCGGTCCTCGGGGGCGCGGAGGAGTTCGCGCCGCGACGGGGCGTACGGGAGGTGCTGGGCGCGCGCCCAGTCCAGCAGCTCCGTGGCCCTGCCGGGTGCCGCCTTCGCCTCCCACATCAGCGCCACGGTCATGAGCGCCTCGTCCCCGGCCTCGGCCTCGTGTCCGGGCTCATGTCCGGCATCGGCCTGGTGTCCGGCGTCATGTGTACAGGTTGTCCTTGCTCAGTTCGTGCAGATGGTCGTGGTGGTCGCCGCCGTGCCGGCCGGTGTCGGTTCCGTGAGCCGCGCCCGGTACATGCGGGTCCGTCACCGGCAGCGACGAGTCCGCCGACAGGTCCCAGTCCGACGCGGGCCGGCCCCGGGCCACCATCTCCGCGCCCAGCGCCGCCACCATCGCGCCGTTGTCCGTGCACAGCCCCGGCCGCGGCACCCGCAGCCGGATGCCCGCCCGCTCGCAGCGCTCGGCCGCGAGCGCCCGCAGGCGTGAGTTGGCCGCGACACCGCCGCCGATCATGAGATGGTCCACGCCCTCGTCCCGGCAGGCGCGGACCGCCTTCCGGGTCAGTACGTCGACCACCGCCTCCTGGAAGGACGCCGCCACGTCCCGTACCGGAACCTCCTCGCCCGCGTTCCGCTTCGCCTCGATCCAGCGGGCCACCGATGTCTTCAGACCGGAGAAGGAGAAGTCGTACGCCGCGTCGCGCGGGCCGGTCAGCCCGCGCGGGAACGCGATCGCCGCCGGGTCGCCCTCCCGCGCGAGCCGGTCGATCACGGGACCGCCCGGGAAGCCGAGGTGCAGCACACGCGCGATCTTGTCGAACGCCTCGCCCGCCGCGTCGTCGATCGTCGCCCCCAGGGGCCGTACATCGCTGGTGATGTCCGGCGCGAGCAGCAGCGAGGAGTGCCCGCCGCTCACCAGCAGCGCCATCGTCGGCTCGGGCAGCGGGCCGTGTTCCAACTGGTCGACGCAGATGTGGGAGGCCAGATGGTTCACGCCGTACAGCGGCTTGCCGAGGGCGTACGCGTACGACTTCGCCGCCGAGACGCCCACCAGCAGCGCGCCGGCCAGCCCCGGCCCGGCCGTCACCGCGATGCCGTCCAGGTCACGGGCGGAGACGCCCGCCTCCTTCAGCGCGCGCTCGATCGTCGGCACCATCGCCTCCAGGTGCGCGCGGGAGGCGACCTCCGGCACCACACCGCCGAAGCGCGCGTGCTCGTCGACGCTCGACGCGACGGCGTCGGCGAGCAGCGTCGTCCCCCGGACGATGCCGACCCCGGTCTCGTCGCAGGAGGTCTCGATACCGAGGACGAGAGGTTCGTCAGCCATGGATCTCAGTTCCTTGATGGTTCTTCATATGAAGGCGCATGACGAGCGCGTCGACATTGCCCGGCTGGTAGTAGCCCCGCCGGAAGCCGATCGGCTCGAAGCCGAACCGCTCGTACAGCCGTTGCGCCCGCGGATTGTCGACCCGCACTTCCAGCAGCACCTCCTCGCACTCGAAGGCGGTCGCGTGCTGGAGCAGATCGGTCAGCAGCCGGGAGCCGAGCCCGGTGCCCCACCGGTCGCGGGCGGCGGCGATGGTCTGTACGTCACCGAGGCCACCGGCGGCGGCGAGTCCGGCGTAACCGACGATCCGGCCGCCGGCCCCGGACGGCTCGGTCGCCACCACGTAGTGGCGGGTGGCCCGGGAACCGCGCGCATGGGCCAGCTCGGACCAGAACATGGCCGGGGACCAGGCGTCCTCGGGGAAGAGCTCGTGTTCGAGGGCGAGCACCGGCTCGATGTCCCACCAGCGCATCTCACGCAGCCGTACGGAAGAGGCCGTCCCTCCCACTGCCGTCTCCCCCACCGCCGTCGCCTCCTCGCCGTTCCCGGCCGCCGCGTCCGTCGCATCGGTCACTTCGGTGTGACCACCTTGTAGTTCTTGGGCACCTGCGCGTCCGGGCGGCGCAGGTACAGAGGAAGGGCCGGCAGGAAGTCCCCGCCCGGGCCGCCGGAGGCCGCCGCCGCGAGTCTCTCCGCCGCCAGCGACGCCAGCGCGGCGGCCGACTGGTGCTCGGGACCGCGCGCGTCCGGGAAGACCTCGGGATGAAGCAGCGCACCGGCGCCCACCGCCGGTACCCCCACCACATGCTCGTGACCGGCGATATCGGCGGGCCGGTCGACGGCCGGCTCGGTCAGCCGTGTACGGGCATCCGCGTACCGCGCCCAGTAGACCTCCTTGCGGCGCGCGTCCGTCACCACCACGAACGGCCCTTCGAGCCCGGAGGCGTGGGCGAGCCCGTCCAGCGTGCAGAGCCCGTGCACCGGCACCCCGAGCGCCGAGCCGAAGGTCAGGGCCGTGACCAGCCCGACCCTCAGTCCCGTGTACGGTCCCGGCCCCACCCCCACGACCACATCCGTCACGGCGTCCAGTTTCAGCCCGGCCCCGGCGAGGACACGGTCGACGGCGGGGAGGAGCAGTTCCCCGTGGCGGCGCGCGTCGACCTGGCTCTCCGCGGCCAGGACGGAGGAGCCGTCGTGGAGAGCGACGGTGACGGCGGGCGTGGCGGTATCAACGGCGAGCAGAAGCACGCAAACAGCCTACGGCTCCGGCGCCCAAGGCACGGCGCCCCGTCCCGTCACCCCGCTGCTGCTACCGTCACCACGGAGTCATACGTACGAGAGGTGGATCAAGGTGTCCAGGAGCAGCTCGGGAATCGTGGCCGGGCTCACCGCGGCGGCCATCGCCGTGGTCGGCTTCCTCGCCTACCAGGCGTCCGCGAACGTTCCCGACGACACCCTCGGGAAGCCCGCCACCGCGCCGTCCGCCTCTCCGCCCGCCTCCGGCGGCGCGCCCGCGCAGAAGAAGAAGGACCCGCGGGCGATCCCCGCGGACTCGGGCACCGGCGCACGCGTCGTGTACGCGCTGGGCCAGCGCCGGGTATGGCTGGTGAACCAGAACGAGCAGGCCACACGGAGCTTCACCGTCATGCCCAGTACGGTCAGCCCGCTGCCCGGCTCGTACCGCGTGACCTCGCGCTCCGGCGCGGTGACGGGCTCGGACGGGGTGCGGATCGAGCACGTCGTACGGTTCACGACCGTCAACGACGTGTCGATCGGCTTCAGCGCGGCGGTGGACGGCACGCTGTCCAGCCCCGACCCGACGCTGAAGACGGGCGGGGTCAGGATGAAGGTGGCGGACGGGAACGCGGTGTGGACGTTCGCGACGGTCGGCTCCGTCGTGGTCGTCGTTCCGTAGCCGCAGTCGGCCGCGGCCGTTCCGCGGGCCCGTACGGGCCCGCGCCTCCGTGCGCCGGAATGCTTCTCAGGCGGCGGCGCGCCGCCGCTCCAGCTCTCTCGCCGCCGCTGCGGCCTCCGCCTTCGCGACCGCCGAAGGCTCCCGCGGCGGTGTGGACACGGCCGAGGCTGCCGCGCACGACGCGAGCAGAACGCTCATCGACACGGACGACGGTGCCGGCGAGGACGGCGTGGGGGACGACGGTGACCGGTGCGATGAGGACGGGAAACGCGTTTCGCGCTCTGTCGCCGACATGGATGCCTCCTGAGGCTCCGGGGGCAGGCGTGGTCAGGTAGTTAGGCAGACCTAACCATGTCTCACCACCATGTGACCACGCGCGGCACGGCACGCGCAACATTTTGCCGACGTCTTGTCGGAACGTACGGAACGGCCGGCCGAACAGTCCGCGGAAACGTTCGGTGGATCCGCGCACCGACGCCCGGGGCCGGTACCGGTCCCTTGCCGGACCGGCGCCGGATCCCAAGGGACCCGTACCGGATCAGTCCGTGAGCACTCCGAGATCGGTCTTCGACCAGCGGCTCCCGAACCCGGTCAGCGTGACGGTGCGCCGGTCGTCGTACCGCGTCTCCCCGTGCTCCGTCCCGCCGTGCCCGGTGGCCGCGCCCTGGTCGCCGCCCACCATCCGGTGGATCACCACGCGCAGCCGGTCGTCCGAGAGCTCCTCGACCTTGCCGTCGCCCCACTCCACGACCACCACCGAGTCGGGCAGCGAGACATCCAGATCGAGGTCCTCCATCTCGTCCAGTCCCCCGCCGAGCCGGTACGCGTCCACATGGACCAGCGCGGGACCGCCGACCAGCGACGGGTGGACACGGGCGATCACAAAGGTGGGCGAGGTGACGGCGCCACGGACACCGAGGCCCTCGCCGAGGCCACGGGCCAGGGTCGTCTTCCCCGCGCCGAGTTCGCCGGTGAGCATCACCAGATCACCCGGCCGGAGCAGGGCGGCGAGCGCCCTTCCCAGCTCCCGCATCCGCTCGGGGGAATCAACGGCGACGGTCGTCCCGGGACGGGCGTCGGTCTCGGTGGCGCCGGCCGGCGCGTGGGTACGGGCTGCCCCGGGGGCCTTCTCAGCCGCCGGGCTGTGCGGTGCTTCCATGTCTGCCAACGTTAGCCTCCGACGGCACCGCGCCCACTCTCGCGAGCAGGTCGGCGAGCCGGTCCGTGACGGCCTCGGGATGCTCCAGCATGACCAGATGCCCGGCGTCCGGTACGAGCACCAGCTCCGCGTCCGGCAGCAGATCGGCGATGGCCTCGCTGTGCGAGCTGGGCGTGATCAGATCGCTCTCGCCCGCCAGGATCAGCGCCGGGACCTCCAGGAAGACCGAGAGCGCCTGCACTTTGTCGTGGTCGGTGAAGGCCGGGTAGAACTCCGCGACCACATCGATCGGGGTGCCCTCGAGGAGCCGCTCGGCGAACCGTACGACGGCGGGATCCACCTCCTTCGAGCTGAACGAGTACCGCTTGATCAGCCCGGCGAAGAGATCGGCGGTGGCCCGCCGGCCGCGTTCGACCAGCTCGGCCTGGGAGCCGAGCGCCTTGAGCACGCCCGGCAGGACACGGCGGACGGCGTTCACGCCCGCGACCGGCAGCCCGTAGTTGACCTCGCCGAGCTTTCCGCTGGACGTACCGACGAGGGCGACGCCGACGACCCGTTCCCGTACCAGCTCGGGAAACTGGTCCGCCAGGGCCATCATCGTCATCCCGCCCATGGAGTGGCCGACCAGCACCAGCGGCCCTTCGGGCGCCGCCGCGTCGATCACGGCCTTGAGATCACGGCCGAGCTGCTCGATGGTGACGGGCACGGCGCCGGGACCGCTCTGGCCGACACCGCGCGCGGAGCGGCCGTGGCTGCGCTGGTCCCAGTGGACGGTACGGACGAGTCCGCGCAGGGCGGCGCGCTGGAAGTGCCAGGAGTCCTGGCTGAGGCAGTAGCCGTGGCTGAAGACGACGGTCACGGGCACGGGGGCCTTGCCGCCGAACAGACGCCGGCGACGCGAGCCGGGAGAGGACGCGGCGCCGGCGCCCGGTCCTGTCCCTGCGCCCGGCCCTGCCGACGGGCGCGCTCCCGGAATGCCCAGGGCGCCGGGCGGACCGGCGGCGTCCACCTCGTCGACCTCGTAGTACAGCTCCGTACCGTCGTCGGCGAGCGCCTTGCCCGGGGCGCCGCGCAGCGCTCCGTACGGTCCCGACGCGTCGAGGGCGAGCCGTGCCCTTCTGCGCATGCCGCGGCCGACGGTCAGCCTCTCGATCGCCACACCGGCGGCGGCTCCGGCGGCGATCACGCCTATCGCGGCCCCGGCGACGCCCGCCCTGCGCCAGTTCCCGCTGATCGCTGCCGAGGCCGTGGCCACCGCGGCGGCCGTCGTGGCCGCCGTGTCCCCCGCCGGGCTCTTCTCGCTCACCGTCGCTCCTCGTCGTCCAGCCTTGCCTTCCCCGCCGTACCGCGCTTCACCCCCGGAGAGATCACTCCGGTTGTCCGTTCACGCGTGTTCGCGCAGGTGGGCCCCGGACACCTACGGCGCCTCGTTCACATAGACGCGGGGGACACGGGAGCCGATACGGGTGACGATCTCGTACGCGATGGTGTCCGCGGCCTCGGCCCAGTCCTCCGCCGTGGGCTCACCCCGGTCACCGGGGCCGAACAGGACGGCGGTGGTGCCCGGTTCCGGGGTGTCGCCGCCGAGGTCCACGACGAACTGGTCCATGGCGACCCGTCCGGCCACCTTCCGGGTGACTCCGCCGACGAGGACGGGACCACGGCCCGAGGCGTGCCGGGGGATCCCGTCGGCGTATCCGAGGGGGACGAGCCCGAGCGTCGTCTCGCGCGGCGTGAGGTAGTGGTGGCCGTAGCTGACGCCGTGGCCCGGCGGGACCCGCTTGACCAGGGCGACCGAGGCGGAGAGCGTCATGACGGGCCGCAGGCCGAGGTCCTGGGAGGTGCCGAGCTCCGGGCCGGGCGAGATGCCGTACATCGCGATTCCGGTCCGTACGAGATCGAAGTGCGACTCGGGGACGGTGAGCGCGGCGGGCGAGTTGGCGATGTGCCGGACCTCGGGCTCGGCGCCCTCCTTCTCGGCGTACGCGACCATCGCGTGGAACGCGTCCAGTTGGGCGGCGATGGAGGGATGGCCGGGCTCGTCGGCGCAGGCGAAGTGCGACCACAGGCCGGTGATCCGGACCTGGCCGGCGGCCTGCGCGGCGAGCGCGGCACCGACCAGCTCCGGCCAGTCGGCGGGCTGGCAGCCGTTGCGGCCGAGGCCGGTGTCGGCCTTGAGCTGGACACGGGCGGGCCGGCCGGCCTCGCGGGCGGCGGCGGTCACTTCGCGCAGGGCCCACATCCCGCTGACGGACATGTCGAGATCGGCCTCGATGCCCTCCCGCCAGGGGTCGCCGGGCGTCCAGAGCCAGCAGAGGACTCTGCTCCGGACACCGGCGGCCCGCAGGGCGAGCGCCTCGTGCGGGGTGGCGGTCCCCAGCCAGGTGGCCCCGGCGGCGAGGGCCGCGCGGGCGACGGGCAGCATGCCGTGGCCGTAGGCGTCGGACTTCACCACGCCCATCACCGCGGTGCCGTCCCCCACGCGGGCGCGCAGGGCGCGCACATTGCCCCGCAGGGCCCCGAGATCGATCTCGGCGCGTGCCCTGAGGTGAGTCGATGTCTGCATCGTTCCGGTCATCACGCCCAGTCTCTCAGAGCCCCTGGCGTGCGCCGGTCCGGTGCGGGGCGGGTCCCGCCGCCCGCGGTGCGGTCCGGGCACCGCCCCTCACGGGCGGGCGGATGTCACGTTCCGCCAGGCGTCGGGCAGGTGGGCCGCCACGTCCAGGGCCGAGATCGGGGCGCCCTTCGAGGCGAGGCGGGCCGAGAGGCCGTGGAGGTAGGCCGCCGCCGAGGCCGCGTCGCGCGCCGGGAGGCCCGCGGCCAGGAGTGCGCCGGAGAGGCCCGAGAGGATGTCGCCGCTGCCCGCCGTGGCGAGCCAGGGGGTGCCCGTCGGGTTGACGCGGACCGGAACGTCCTTGTCCGGACCGGCGATCAGCGTCGTGGAGCCCTTGAGCAGCACCGTCGCGCCGTACCGGGACGCCAGTTCCCGTACGGCCGTCAGCCGGGCCGACTCGACCTCTTCCCGTGGCACGCCGAGCAGCGCCGCCGCCTCGCCCGCGTGCGGGGTGAGCAGGGTCGGGGCGGTACGGCCGCGTACCGTCGCCGCGTCCAGCAGCCGCAGCCCGTCCGCGTCCACCAGGACCGGTACGTCCGCGGCCAGTACCTCCGCCACCCCGTGTCCCCCACCGGCCTCCGGGCCCTCGCCCAGCCCCGGGCCGATCGCCCACGCCTGGACCCGGCCGGCCTTCGACGGCGGGCCCTCGTGCACCAGCGTCTCCGGGAAGCGGGCGATCACCGCGTCGGCGCCGGGGCCGACGTACCGTACGGCTCCCGCGCCGCCGTGCAGCGCGCCCGCCACGGCGAGCACCGCCGCGCCCGGATAGCGCGCGGAACCGGCGACGATCCCGACGACACCGCGCCGGTACTTGTCGCTCTCGCCCGTCGGCACCGGCAGCAGCCGCGCGACGTCCTCGTGCTGGAGCGCCTCGAACTCGGGGACGGCCGGCAGACACGGCCGCAGCCCGATGTCCACGAGCCGTACCGCGCCCGCGTGCTCGCGCGCGGGATCGATCAGCAGGCCCGGCTTGTACGTACCGAACGTGACCGTCACGTCCGCGCACACCGCCTCGCCCGCCACCTCGCCGCTGTCCGCCTCCACACCGCTGGGCAGATCGACGGCCACGACCGCCGCGCCCGAGTCCCGGGCCGCCCGTACCAGCGGCACCGCCTCGGGACGCAGTCCGCCGTGTCCGCCGATACCGGTGATGCCGTCCAGGACGAGATCGGCGGCGGCCAGGGCGGCGAAAGGACCGCCGACGCCGCTCTTCCCGGCCGCGCCCCGCGCGCCCTCCGCGCCGTTCCCGCCGTGCGCGCCCTCCGTGCCGCCGGCGATCCGTCCGCCGGCGCGGAGCAGCGCGGCGAGCCCGCCCGCGTGCGCCCGGTCGGGCGCGAGCAGGACCGCCGTGACCCCGGCGCCCCTGCGGGCGAGGCGGGCCGCGGCGTACAGGGCGTCACCGCCGTTGTCCCCGCTGCCCGCCAGCACGACGACCCGTGCCCCGTAGACCCGGCCCAGCAGATCTCGCAGCAGGCCGGCGCAGGCGACGGCGAGGCCATGGGCGGCGCGCTGCATGAGCGCGTCCTCCGGGAGCCGCGCCATCAGCTCCCGTTCGGCGTTTCTGACGGTCTCCACGCTGTAAGCGATACGCATACGGTCAACCCTCCGCGATCACCACGGCCGACGCCACTCCCGCATCGTGGCTGAGCGAGACATGCCAGCTCCTGACGCCCAGCTCGGCGGCCCGCGCCGCGACCGTGCCGAGCACCCGCAGCCGCGGCTGTCCGCTGTCCTCCACATACACCTCGGCGTCGGTCCAGCGCAGTCCGCCGGGCGCGCCCAGCGCCTTGGCCACGGCTTCCTTGGCGGCGAACCGTGCCGCCAAGGAGGCCATTCCGCGCCGCTCACCGCTCGGGAGGTACAACTCCCGGTCGGAGAAGAGACGTTCGGTCAGCCGCGGAGTCCGCGACAAGGACTCCGCGAACCGGTCGATCTCCGCGACGTCGATTCCCACCCCGATGATCACTCGCTCGCTCCCGCTCCCCACTGCGACTCCCACGGTGACGGTTGCTCCGCCCGCTCCACCGTGTCCCGCTCCACCATGACCCGCTCCGGTGGCCTATTCCACCGTGACGGACTTCGCCAGATTCCTCGGCTGGTCGACCTCGTTGCCGCGCGCCGTCGCCAGCTCGCACGCGAAGACCTGCAACGGCACGGTGGCGACCAGCGGCTGAAGGAGCGTCGGCGTCGCCGGGATCCGGATGAGATGGTCCGCGTACGGCACCACCGCCTCGTCGCCCTCCTCCGCGATCACGATCGTCCGCGCGCCCCTGGCCCGGATCTCCTGGATGTTCGACACGATCTTGTCGTGCAGCACCGACCGCCCGCGCGGCGACGGTACGACGACCACCACCGGCAGATCCTCCTCGATGAGCGCGATCGGGCCGTGCTTCAGCTCACCGGCCGCGAATCCCTCCGCGTGCATGTACGCCAGCTCCTTGAGCTTGAGCGCGCCCTCCAGGGCGACCGGATAGCCGACGTGCCGGCCCAGGAAGAGCACCGTCCGCTTGTCCGCGAGGGAGCGCGCCAGGGCCCGTACCGGCTCCATCGTCTCCAGTACGCGCTCCACCTCGCCCGCGATCCGCGACAGGTCCTTGACGACGGCCCGGATCTCGTCGCCCCACTTGGTCCCGCGGCGCCGGCCCAGATGGAGCGCCACCAGATAGCAGGCGACGAGCTGGGTGAGGAACGCCTTGGTCGAGGCGACCGCGACCTCGGGGCCCGCGTGGGTGTAGAGGACCGCGTCCGACTCCCTCGGGATGGTCGAGCCGTTGGTGTTGCAGATGGCCAGCACCTTCGCGCCCTGCTCGCGGGCGTGGCGCAGGGCCATCAGCGTGTCCATGGTCTCGCCGGACTGGGAGATGGCGATCACCAGGGTGCGCCGGTCCAGGATGGGATCGCGGTAGCGGAACTCACTGGCCAGCTCCACCTCGCAGGGCATCCTGGTCCAGTGCTCGATGGCGTACTTCGCGATCAGCCCGGCGTGGAAGGCCGTACCGCAGGCCACGATGACGACCTTGTCGGCCTCGCGCAGCACCGCCTGCGGGATGCGGAGCTCGTCCATGGTCAGCGCGCCCTGGGCGTCGATGCGTCCCAGGAGCGTGTCGGCGACGGCCTTGGGCTGCTCGGCGATCTCCTTGAGCATGAAGTAGTCGTAACCGCCCTTCTCTGCGGCCGACGCGTCCCAGTCCACGTGGTACGAGCGGACCTCGGCCGGATCGCCCGCGAAGTCCGTCACCGTCACGCCGTCGCGGCGCAGTTCCACGACCTGGTCCTGGCCCAGCTCGATCGCGGAGCGGGTGTGGGCGATGAACGCGGCGACGTCCGAGGCGAGGAACGACTCGCCCTGCCCGACGCCGACCACCAGCGGTGAGTTACGGCGCGCCCCGACCACCACGTCCGGCTCGTCCGCGTGCACGGCGACCAGGGTGAAGGCGCCTTCCAGTCGCCGGCACACCTGGCGCATCGACTCGGCGAGATCGCCGCAGGAGGAGAAGGCCTCGGCGAGGAGGTGCGAGACGACCTCGGTGTCGGTCTCCGACCCGAGATCGTGGCCCCGGCCGGCCAGCTCGGACCTGAGGACGGCGAAGTTCTCGATGATCCCGTTGTGGACGACGGCGACGCGCCCGGCGTTGTCGAGATGGGGATGGGCGTTGGCGTCGGTCGGCCCGCCGTGCGTGGCCCACCGGGTGTGCCCGATGCCGGTGAGTCCGGTCGGCAGCGGCCGTTCCACCAGCTCCTTCTCCAGATTGACGAGCTTGCCCGCCTTCTTCGCGGCGGCCAGTCCGCCATCGGCGAGCACGGCGACCCCGGCCGAGTCGTACCCGCGGTATTCGAGCCGCTTGAGGCCCGCGATGACCACATCAAGCGCCGACTGTCCGCCGACGTAACCCACGATTCCGCACATGTCGGCAGCCTACGGCGCCCACCCCCGCCCCTCCCGTAACCGCGAAGCC
>NZ_MAUD01000017.1 GCF_001700515.1 Streptomyces lushanensis | reverse complement strand
CGGCGTCGTCGACGGCCCGGCCGTACTCGGACGACTCCGACAACGCGGCGGGGTGCCGTGCCGGGCGTCGCGGACCCGCGAAGATCCGCCGGACAGGGCCTGGACCGTCGCGAGCGGCTCACGAAGCCGGCCGGGCGGCACCCAGGTCCCGTCAGGTCGAGAGGAACCGGTCCCACAGGCGCTCCCCGAGGCACGCGCGCCTTCCGCCCCGGCCCTTCGCCGGGCCTTGAACCGGACGCCCGTCGGGGTGCGTTCGAACGCGCGTCACACCGGGCTCTCCCGCCCGGTGTGACGCGCGTAGTTCGTTGCGGAAGATCACGGTTTCCCACTTTATTCCCGATGTCTTCTGGTGGCCTTGCCGTAACCAAGGGGCAACTTCCTGGCGAATCATCCCGTCAGGTAGTCGGTTGAATCCCACGTGTCACCAACGTCTCACTAGGTTGCACCTGCTGCTCCAAGGGCCGTAACCGCGGCGCGACTGGGACGAGTGGCAGGGGTGGGGACATGGGATCGCCCGATGAGACCGGGAGATTACGGAGCGCCGCCGGTGTGCGGTGTCAGACCGACATCGACGCCGACGGCCGCTACGGATGGCGCGTCGTCGCACAGAACGGGCGGGTGGTGGCCGTTTCGGCCATCGCCTTCGCCACCTATGAGCGGTGCCGTGCTTCCTTCGAGGAGGTCTGCCGACAACACGCGGTCCTCACCGGAGGTGTCCAGCACACGCAGGAGAACAACGGCTGGATGTGGATCGTCAGGAACGAGGTCGGACAGCGCACCATCGAGTCCGCCCGTTCGTACGAGCGGTACTCGACCTGCAGGGCCGCGTACGCCCGCTTCCGCGATCTGCTGCGGGAGTTGGGCGAGAGCGGCGAGTTCCCGTGGAGCGGCCGTTGAAGCTGAAGCGCCGATCCGGTGGAGCGGAGGCGCTGATCCGGTCCTCATGCCCACAGGAGTCTGGTGCCGCGCACACCTCTGTGCACGCCACTCGCACACGTTCGTAACCGGAAGTTGCCTCTAGGACGCCCCTCGTTCACGGGAAGGTGCCCACGTGTCAACCGCGCCCCGTGAGCGTCTGGGGTGTGCTGAGACGAACAAGGGAGCGAACTGTGGCCGCCGGGGTGACCGGTGGGCCTTTCGACGGTGATTCCGGCGAGATGCCGGCCGTCGACAGTTCACGCGTGCTGTACGCCGACCCCGGGCTGCCCGACCGGATCTTCCGCGGGGTGGCCCGAGGCGGCGGCGGCCTGGTGCTCACCGTCATGCTGCTGGTCGGCGGCTTTCTGCTGTACCGCGCCTGGCCCGCGCTCGACCGGGCCGGCTGGTCCTTCCTGACCACCGAGTCCTGGGAACCGGACGCGGGCAGTTTCGGTATCGCGGCCGTCATGGTGGGTACGGTGCTGATCGCCCTGGTGGCGATCGTGGTGGCGGTGCCGCTCGCGGTCGGCGCGGCCCTGTACATCTCCGAGTACGCGCGGCCCGGTATCCGCTCCACACTGATCAGCATCGTGGACCTGATGGCGGCCGTGCCCAGCGTGGTCTACGGACTCTGGGGGCTCTTCTTCTTCGAGGGCGCCATCATCCCCACCGCCCGCTGGATCGCCACCTACCTGGGCTGGTTCCCGCCGCTCAGCGTGGTCGGCGTCGACCCGAACGATCCGCTCTCCACCGCGACCGTCTACACCTCCTCGACGCTGATCGCGGGCATCGTGGTGGGCTTCATGGTCGCTCCCGTCATCTGCTCGGTGATGCGTGAGGTGTTCACCCAGGCCCCGGCCGGTGAGCGTGAGGGCGCCTACGCGCTCGGCGCCACCCGCTGGGGAATGATCCGCAGCGTCGTCCTGCCGTTCGGCAAGGGCGGCATGATCGGCGGCACCATGCTCGGACTCGGCCGGGCCCTCGGCGAGACGATCGCCGTCTACCTGATCATCTCGCCGGTCTTCGTGATCCAGTGGCACATCATCCAGAGCGGTACCAGCTCGGTCTCCTCGCTGATCGCGCTGCGCTACGGAGAGGCCAGCCCCTTCGCCATGTCCGCGCTGATGGCCGCCGGCCTCGCGCTCTTCGTGATGACCCTGATCGTCAACTTCGCCGCCTCCTCGATCGTCGCCCGCAGCCGCTCCGGCGCGGCGAGCGACGCCTAGCGCCGTGACCGAGCCGGTTCACCGGCCCCGTCCGGCCGTCGGTCCGCAGCCCGCCTCGCGCCCCTTCCCCTGCCTGACTCTCAAAGGGATTCACCCGCTATGACCCTCGCACCCGAGACGCCGCCGTCCGTCACGGCGGAACGGCGCACCGTGCTGCCCGCGAGCCGGCCGCGGCCCGCCGAGCCGGGCGGGGAGCGGCGGCGTTCCCTGGCGCTGGGCCGGGCCACGGACACCTATGCGCTGCTGGGCGCGGCCGGTGCGGCCGTCGGACTGACCGCGCTGCTCTTCGTATGGCTGCTGCCGTTCAACGGCGCGGTCGGTTTCGCCTGCGTCGGGTACGTGATCTTCCTCGGCCTGTACGCCCTGCTGGTCTCCTTCGACGAGGACGGAGCGACCGTACGGGACCGGCTCGCCGGGGTCGTCGTCCGCACCGCGGGCCTGCTCCTGCTCGCCGCCCTGGCCTTCGTGATCGTCTACACGCTCTGGGAGGGCCGCAGGGCGCTGCCCCACCTCAACTTCTTCACCGAGGACATGAAGCTCTCGGGCCCGCTCGAACCGCTGAGCGTGGGCGGCATTCTGCACGCCATCGTCGGCACACTGGAGCAGATCGGTATCGCGCTGGTGCTCACCGTGCCGGCCGGGCTGCTCTGCGCGGTCTTCCTCAACGAGGTGCCGGGGCGGTTCGCGCGGTTCGTCCGCACCGTCGTCGAGGCCATGACCGCGCTCCCGTCCATCGTCGCGGGCCTGTTCATCTACGCGACCGTGATCCTCACCCTGGGCGCCGACAGGTCCGGCCTCGCCGCCTCCCTCGCCCTGTCCGTGATGATGCTGCCCATCATCATCCGCGCCTCCGACGTGGTGATCAGGCTGGTGCCCGGCACGCTGCGCGAGGCGTCGTACGCACTGGGCACCTCGCGCTGGCGCACCGCCTGGCACGTGGTGCTGCCCACCGCGCGCTCGGGCCTGACCACCTCGGTGATCCTCGGTACCGCGCGCGGTGTCGGTGAGACCTCACCGGTGCTGCTCACGGCGGGCTTCAGCGCCGAGATGAACGCCGATCCGTTCGACGGCTCACAGGTGTCCCTGCCGCTGGCCACCTTCGAGTTCGTCAAGTCGCCCGAACCGAACATGATCGCCCGTGGTTTCGGCACCGCGGCGACGCTGATGGCCCTGGTGCTGCTGCTGTTCATCGCCGCCCGGATCATCGGCGGGCGCGCGCCGGGCCAGTTGTCACGCCGTCAGACCCATCGGCGGGTACTCGCCTCACGCCGTGACGCCGAGCGCTTCGCCACCCGCACCCGCACCGGTACGGACGGCCACAAGCCGGCCGCACCCTCCGCCACACCCTTCAGGAGTTCCCCGTGAGACCCGCGACCGTCTCCCGTCTGGCCATGGGGCTGGCCGCGCTGCTCTGCGCGCTGCTCGCCGTCGGCCCCCCGCCCGCGTGGGCGGTGACCTATCCGAAGATCAACGGCGCGGGCTCCACCTGGAGCGCCAACGCGCTCGACCAGTGGCGCCGCAACGTCGCCTCCAACTTCGGTATGACCGTCAACTTCGCCGCGACCGGGTCGTCCAACGGCCGTGAGCAGTTCAAGAACGGCACGGTCGACTTCGGTGTCTCCGAGATCCCCTACGGGCTCAAGGAGGGCGGCGTCACCGATGTCCCGCCGCAGCGCGGTTACGCCTACATGCCGATCGTGGCCGGTGGTACGGCCTTCATGTACAACCTGAAGATCGGCGGCAAGCGGGTCACCAATCTGCGGCTGTCCGGCGATGTCCTCGCCAAGATCTTCACCTCGAAGATCACCATGTGGAACGCGCCCGAGATCAGGGCGGACAACCCCGGACTCACCCTGCCGGGCCGCCGGATCGTCCCGGTCGTACGCTCCGACGGCTCCGGTACCACGGCGCAGCTCACCACCTGGCTGGCCAAGGAGCACAGCTCGACCTGGAACGACTACTGCGGACGGGCCGGCCGTGCCACGCCGTGCGGTCTCACCTCGTACTTCCCGGTGGTGCCCGGTACGTCGACGATCGCCAAGTCCGGATCCCTCGGTGTCTCGGGCTTCGTGAAGCAGGGCCAGGCCGAGGGCGCGATCACCTATGTCGAGTACTCGTACGCGATCGCGACCGGCTTCCCGGTGGCCAAGGTGCTCAACGACTCGGACTACTACGTGGAGCCGACCGCGTCCAGCGTCGCCGTGGCCCTGCTCGACGCCAGGATCAACTCGGACAAGAACTCGACCAACTATCTGACCCAGATCCTCGACGGCGTCTACCGGTCGAAGGACAAGAGGTCGTATCCGCTCTCCAGCTACAGCTACATGATCATTCCCACGTCGCTGACCGGTGAGCAGAATCCGATGACCGAGGCCAAGGGCCTCTCGCTGGGCACCTTCGCCAACTACTTCCTCTGCGACGGCCAGCAGATGGCCGAGGAACTCGGCTACTCGCCGCTGCCGAAGAACCTGGTCCTGGCGGGCTTCGAGCAGGTCAAGCGGATCCCGGGCGCGCCCAAGGACAAGGTCAACATCAACTCCTGCCGCAATCCCACCTTCTCCTCGGACGGGACCAACACGCTCGCCAAGAACGCTCCGCAGCCCAAGGCGTGCGACCGCAAGGGCGGGACCCAGTGCGACACCGGGACCGCGGGCGCCAAGGACCAGCCCACGCCGGTGAAGCCCTCGGCGCAGGGCGCCAACGGCGGCTCGGGCACCGGTGGTTCGGGCGGCGGAACCGGCGGCACCGGTGGTACGGGGGCGACCGGCGGTACGGGCGGCACCTCGGCCGGCACCGGCGGAGCGGCTGCCTCGGGCGGTGCCTCGGGCGGCGCGTCCGGCTCCCAGGACCCGGCCGCGGCGGGCGGCGCCTCCGGCGGGACGATCGACCCGGACACCGGCGAGCTGATCACCGATGTCGGCACGTCCGGCGGCGGCGACTCCTCGGTCGTCGCGAACCCGGTCACCCTCGCCTCCGGCGAGGCGTCGGGGCTGCGCGGCGCGCTGATGGCGCTCTCCGCCCTGCTGCTCGTGGGCGTGATCATCGGCCCGCCGCTGACGGCACGCGCGCTGGCCGCGCGGACACGCCGCAGGGAGGGATCGGGATGAGCGTGCGCGGCATGCCCGTCTCCCGGCGGGTGAAGACCGGTCTCGGCGCGCTGGCCGGCGCCCTTGTGCTGGCCCTCGTACCGCTGCCGTCCGGACCTGTCCAGGCGGCCGAGGCGCCCGAGATACGGGCGGCGGACGCCGGCGCGGAGGACTCCGCGATGACGCTGAGCGGCAAGAAGGGCCCATACGACGACTTCTCCGACCTCGAGGTGACGGTCCACCAGACCAAGAACCTGCGTGCGCAGGGCGTCGAGGTGACCTGGAAGGGTCCTGAGACACCACCGTCCATGAAGTACATGGACTATCTCCAGATCATGCAGTGCTGGGGAGAGGATCCCGCAGGCCCCGAACGTGAGCAGTGCGAGTTCGGCGCGATCAGCGTGGGCGACCGCTTCATGGGCCTGCGGGCGCTGCCCAAGGGCACGGACCCGCAGGAGACCGAGTACACCGAGGCGAAGGACGGCGGCAACCCGTTCGTACCGTTCCGGCCGGTGGTGGGAGAACCGACTGACGCGGTCACCGACTGGACGTACTTCAGCAACAACGACACGAACACCCAGCCCTGGCTGCGTACGAGGCCGGACGGCAGTGGCGAAGCGGTCTTCGAGGTCAAGACGGCGCTCGAAGCGCCTCATCTGGGGTGCGGTGAGGTCGATCCGGCAGCCGGGCGGACGACGCCACGGCGGTGCTGGCTGGTCGTCATCCCCCGTGGCACACACGATCCGGACGGTTCCTCCGACATCGGCACAGGACTGAAGACCTCCGGACTGAGCCAGTCCAACTGGGACCAGCGGATCGTCTTCCCGATGGACTTCGGACCGGTGGGCAATACCTGTGCCGCCGACAAGCAGGAGCGCCGCGTCATCGGGTCAGAGCTGCTGACCGACGCCATCACGTCCTGGCAGACGCGACTGTGCTCGGGCGCCGACGCACGGTTCACCTTCAGCCAGGCCGGCGAGGACTACGCGCGGGGACTCATCGCGAATCCCACGCCCACTTCGCCCGGGCTGGGTATCACCGTGGCGCCGGTGGAGGGCGATGACGTCGTGCACGCTCCCGTGGCCGTCAGCGCTCTGACGGTCGGCTTCTTCTGGGAGGACGACGGCGCCGGACAGGTGCATGATCTCAAGCTCAGTCCACGGCTGCTGGCCAAGCTGCTGACCGGTTCGTATCCGTACGACATCCGGCTCGTCAGCTTCCAGCATCCGGTTCCCGACCACCTTCAAGGAAATGCGCTGTCCCTGATTGTCGATCCGGAATTCATGAAGCTGAATCCGTATTTCGACCGTCCCACGGCGCCGCAGATCGGGCCCGACGGAATACTCCTTCAGGCTGGTAATTCGGATCTCAATTCTCTTGTCTGGCGCTACCTCCAGTCCGACAAGGACGCCAGGGAATTCCTCCAGGGAAAGCCGGATCCTTGGGGCACGAAGGTGAATCCCTCCTACCTGGAGCTGGGTCTCGACAAGGACGCACCGATCGACTTCCCGAAGGCGGACCCCACCGAGACCGAGGTGTCGCTGGCGCTCGGTGAAGGTGCGACGCTGAAGATCTCGTACGGGCAGCAGGAGAGGTCGCCCTACTCCAACGACCTGCACAACGGAGCGCTGAGGGTCCGGCGAGGTGCCAGCGGAGCGACCTTCATTCCCGCTCAGGACAGCACTTCTCCCAGCGGCATCAAGCTTGTGGCGTCGGACGCCGTCCCGGGAAGCCGCAAGGCGTACGGCATTGTCGACGCAGCGTCCGCGTCCCGCTACGGACTCGATGTCGCCGCGCTGCCGAATGCCGACGGCGTGTACGTCAAGCCGACCTCCGACGCCCTGCTGAAGGCCGTGGCCCGGATGCCGGACTCGGCGGTCAAGGGCGTGAAGGCGCCCACTCCGGCCACCGCGACGGGCGGCGCCTATCCGCTGACAGCGGTCGCCTACGCCGTCGCTCCGCTGGACCAGCCCGCGAAGGTCCGCCAGGACTACGCGCGGCTGATCCGGTACGCGGCGAGCAGCGGGCAGACGCCGGGCCTGACGCCCGGAGAGCTGCCGCCCGGGTACGCGCCGATGCCCAAGACGATGCGTGACCAGGCGGTCTCCGCCGCCGCCCTGCTCGAACGCGGCAAGCCGGCCGACCCGGACGCCTCGCCGTCCGACGAGAGTTCGATCGCCGGTGGCAGCGCCGGCGGCAGCGCTGCCGCGCCCGGCGGATCCGCCGGCGGCGACGGCTCGGGCACCACGGCGGGCGCCGGGGACGGCGGAGCGACGGACGGAGGCACCGGAGCCGGCGGCGGTACGCCCGATCCGTCGGCCGCGCCGGGCGCGGGCACGGGCGGCTCGGGCAGTCCCGGGCCGGCGAACAGCGGTCTCGCCTCCTCCGGCGGACTGACCCCGGGCGAGGCGCTGGGCATCGTCCGCTGGGTGCTGCTCGGCGTGCTGGTGGCGGGCGGCCTCGCCGCGCTGGCAGGTCCCGTACTCCTGCGGCTCTCGGCACGACGGGTGGCGACGGGCGGCTCCGGATGAGCTGACGGGACCGTGGCCCCGGAATTCCCGGAGCGGCGTTTTGCCCTCCGGGAATTCTGCGTAACCACGGGTGAATTCCCTAGGAGTCACCTAGGAAATGCCCTCGTAACCTTTTCCTTCAACGGAGTTGGTGGTTCTCCGGTGGGGGGATACGGAACTGTTCACGGTGTCGGCCGACGGGTCGGCAGCAACGAAATCCGGATTCCTCTTGACCGTCCATTGCTCGCAATCCGTATTCACGGAGGAGAACAGAAGTGAACGTCAAGTCCCGTATTCGCATGGCCGCCGCTGTCGGCGCCGCGGCTTTCGGTCTGAGCCTGCTCACCACGCCCGCGTCTGCCGACCCGCCCCCGCCGCCGGCTCCGTACCGTACGCTCGTCGGCGTGGGTTCTGACACCACGCAGGACGTCGTCAACGGCCTGGGCGATGTCATCACCTCCCCGACCATCGCGTCGTACAACGCGACGGGCCCCTCGCCCATCAAGACGCGCGCCGTCAACTGTTCCATCGCCCGGCCGAACGGTTCCTCGGCCGGTATCGACGCGCTGCGCGCCGACCTCTCGGCCCCGGCCGGCAGCACCACCAAGAACTGCATCGACTTCGCCCGCTCCTCCCGGGGTCCGGCGAACCTGACCACCACCCTGCTGACGTGGGTTCCGTTCGCCAAGGACGCGGTCACCGTCGCCGTCCGTTCGGACAGCGCGCTCAACTCGTCCACCGCGCCGCTGAACCTGGACACCGCCAAGCTCAAGCTCATCTACACCTGTGACCCGGCCTGGCGTTCGCTCAACGGTGTCACCCTGACGCCGCTGCTGCCGCAGACGGGCTCCGGTACCCGTACCTTCTTCCTGGAGAAGATCGGTGTCACCGAGGCTCAGGTCGGTTCCTGCGTCGACGGCACGGTCCAGGAGCACAACGGCCTGGCGCTGGACACCGCCGGTGACATCGCCCCGTACTCCATCGCCCAGTACATCGCCCAGACCAGCGGTGTGGTGACGGACCGTCACGGTGCCACGGTTCTCCTTCCGGTGGGCGGTGTCCAGCCGCGCAACGGTGACGGCACGCTCAACGTGAGCTTCCCCTACAACCGTGACGTCTACAACGTCGTCCCGACCGCCAAGATCGACGGCGGCGCCACCGCTGACGACGCCAACCTGAAGGACGCGTTCGTCGGCACGGGCTCCGACGTGTGCCAGCAGACCGACGTCATCACCGCTTACGGCTTCGGCCTCCTGGGCGGCGACTGCGGCGCCACCGCCATCAAGGGCGAGCGCTGATGATCCGGGGCGGACGCTGATCCCGGCCTCCGTCCCGGCTCTTCCCGCAGCAGCACTCACCACCGCACAAAGGCCGGGCACCCATCGGGTGCCCGGCCCCACGGCCACCTACCCGGGGCCGGCTGACGTACCGCGAACGCGAAGGAGGAGCACCGAATGAAGGTCACATCTGTTGTCCGGGCGGCCGCCGCCACCGCCGCCATGGCGCTCGGCCTGAGTTTGCTCATCACTCCCGCGTCCGCCGACCCGCCGTCGCCCACCGAGTTCCGCCAGCTCGTCGGTGTGGGCTCCGCCACCACACAGGACCTCTTCAACGGCCTGGCCGAGGCTGTCGTCTTCGACCCGGACGGCGTTCCGGACGACCAGCTCATCGCCTCGTACGACGCGACGGGGTCCGCCACCGTCCGGACCCGGCCCACCGGCTGCGTGATTCCCCGGCCGAACGGGGGTGACGCCGCGCTTCTCGCCTGGCGGGTCAATGCCGCCAACGAGGCTCTGTGCGTCGACTTCGTACGCGCCGACCGGGGCCCGCGGAGCACGTCGACCTCCCGGCGGACCTGGATACCGTTCGCCAGGGACGCGCTGACCTTCGCCGTCCGTTCGGACAGCCCGCTCAACGCCGCCCCCGGTCCGAACCTGACTTCCACCGACCTGCGCGCGGTCTACACCTGTGCCAAGAGGACGCTCAACGGTGTCACCCTGACTCCGCTGCTGCCGCCACCGGGCTCCAACATCAGGAACTTGCTGCTCGGGCAACTCGCCATGGGCGACCTCGATGTCGGTGCGTGTGTCGACACGTCGTTCCAGGAGAACGACGGCACCGCGCTGGACACCGCCGGTGACATCGCCCCGTACTCGGTCGCCCAGTACATCGCCGAGACCACCGGCGTGGTGACGGACCGTCATGGTGACACGGTGCTCGGCAGGGTGAACGGTGCCTCGCCGCGCACCCCCATCGGCACGCTCAACGCCTCCTTCCCGTTCGCCCGTGACCTCTACATCGTGGTCCCGACCGCGAAGCTGACCGGTGGTGCGACCAGGGACGCGGATCTCGCCAACACGTTCGTCGGTCCCGGTTCTGAGATCTGTACCTCGATGGACGTCATCGAGGCGTACGCCTTCGCCCCGCCCGCCGCCCTCTGCGGCGGCACCTCCCTGACGGGGGAGTTCTGATCACTCTTCCTGTCCTCCGCACCAGGCCGGGCACCCACCAGGTGCCCGGCCCGGCGGCATGTCCGTATCCATTCGGCACCGGCACCGCACACACCGTGGTCCATGCCTGTGCCCCGCCCTGTGCCCGACACCTCGTGCCGAGCACCCACTAGGAGTTACGACCATGACACGCCTCGCGCGAGCGAGAACACTTCCGGCGCTGCTGATGTGCTGCGCCCTGCTCCTGGGCGCCGCCGCCGCCGTGCTCGGCGCCGCGGCCGGCGCGAGCGCGGCCGGCCGACTGGGGGCACTGACCCTCAGCAAGACCTCGGGCAGCATCACCGACAATCCGCTGAGCCCGCACATGTCCACCGACGCGGCCTGCCCGGCGAACCAGGGCCAAGTGCTGCGACTCTTCGTGGTTCATCCCACGGATCCCAAGGAGTTCAGGATCGGTGAGGTGAAGGCGGGTGGTTACGACGCCGGGCCCATCGACACCGACATGCCGGCGAGCATTGTTCTCTTCACCCTCTCCAAGGCTCTCACCGGCTGGTTCCCGGACGGGAACTACAACGGCACGTACGAACTGAGGCTCGACTGCATCAATCCTCTCGACGCCACGCTGCCCCGGTCCTTCTTCACCACGAACATCAAGATCACGGGCACCACTTGGGCGGTGGCCGAGGCCGAAGCCACGAGCGTCACGCTGACGGCGTCCCCGGAGAACCATCCCGTACAGGGCACGGAGGTGACCTTCACCGCGGCGGTGACCCCCGCGGCGGCGACCGGTGAGATCACCCTGACCTCGGTGCGCGGCGCCGCCGAGCCGGTCGAACTCGGCACAGCCACGGTCGCGAACGGCAGTGCGGTGATCAAGACGTCCGCGCTGACCAAGGGCGTACAGGACATCAGGGCCCAGTTCACCCCTGCCGACCCGGACACCTACGCCGCTTCGTCCGGCCAGATCAGCGGCTACACGGTCGACGAGACCGGCCCGACGCCGTCCGGCTCGCCGTCGGGCTCGCCGTCGCCCAGTGGCTCTCCTTCCCCCGAGGTGCCCGCCGACCTCGAGGTCGTCGACGCCGACGGCAACCCGCTGGGCGAGAACCCGCCCCTGGAGGCCGGTCAGAAGGTCGCCATCACCGCCCGCGGCTACTCCGCGGACGCCACGGTGAAGGTCTCCCTCTCCGACAGCGAGGAGGCCTTCGAGGACGCCACGGCGGACGCCGAAGGCATCGTGCAGGGCTACGACTTCACCGTCCCGGAGGAGATCGCCGACGGCGACCACACGCTGACGCTCGCGGAGGACGCGGAAGGCGGCCACAGTGTCGCGTTCGCCTTCACCACCGGCGAGGCCGACCCGGAGCCCAGCCCCGAGCCGAGTGACTCCACCGGCACGGACGGCGGCACGACGGACGGTGCGACCGGTGGCGACACCGGCGGCGACACCGGTACCGGTCGAGGCGAGAGAACCGTCTCCGCCGCCGCCGCTGCCACTGCCGCCGTCCGAGCCGCCCGTACCACCGGTGTCGCCGCCGGTGTC
>NZ_MAUD01000169.1 GCF_001700515.1 Streptomyces lushanensis | reverse complement strand
CGGCCGTAGGACGCAGTGCCATCGGAGTGCGGGGGCTTGCGTCTGACACCTCGATCAAGCAGCTGTAGTCCGTCGAGGTCAGAGCGACTTCGAAGAGATGCCCGGGGACGTGTCCGTGCAGCACGGCGTTCGTCGCGAGCTCGCTTGAGACCAGGACGACCCGGTCGATGTCGTCTAGTACGTATCCCCACTCGCTGAGCGTCTTCCCGGTCTGGCGCCGGACGAGGGAGACGCATGCGGCGGTCGAGCTGAACTGCATGCGCCATCTCTGAGCGGTCTGCTGGTCGTGCATGGCCATCGCGTACATCGCGTCCCCTCATCGCGGGCGGTTGGAGGACCAGCTCACCGCGAAGGGCCATCACGTAATCAGGTCACGGTGATTACCCAACGTGGGTAATATCCAGAGCGGCTGACCAACCGTCTGACGCCATCGCCTGATGCGGCAGAGGAGCGCATGTGCCCGGATCCCAGCCTCATCAGGGACTTCCGCCCGAACTGCTCACGAATCCCGAGTGGCAACGTGCATGTCGGCAGCGCGACTTCGCGAAGGTCTTCCACCTCGTGAAGGTGAAGGCGGGCATCTATCCGTCCCGTGTTGCCGCCTTGTGCGGGATGACGCCGAGCCGGGTCGGGGAGATCATGTCGGGGAGGCGCGGGCTCGCCCACATCGATGTGATCGAGCGCGTGGCCGATGGTCTTCGTATCCCCGGCGCCATGCTCGGGCTCGCCCACAGGCCCTGGGAAATCCCGTCCCCGGCGACGTCGCGAGACCGCCTCCCGAGCCTCCCGAGCCGCTCGGCGCAGGCATCCGAGACCTCCGCCGACGATGAGCGGAGTCCTGACGCCGAATCCCACAGCGATCTCGACGACTTGCTGACGCTCGCCGACGGAAGGGTGACGCGGTCGACGCTCCTCGCCCTGCGGTCATCGGTCGAGGACTACTGGCGCCGTGACGACGAGCACGGTGGCGCTTCCCTGCGCCCGGCTGTCGTGGGGCACCTTCGGTACGTGACGCAGATGATGCGCAGCGTCCGCGCTCCCCTGCGCCGCGATCTTCAGTCACTCGCCGCGGAACTCGCCCGCCTCGCCGGATGGGCCTACTTCGATGCCCGCCAATACAGCACCGCACGCACCCACTTCACCCAAGCACTGCGGCTCTCGCACGGGCAGGACGACTATCTTTTCATGGCCAACGTCCTGTCCTGCATGAGCCTGCAGGCAACCTACGACGGGCAGCCCGCAGACGCGGTGGCGCTGGCCTGCAAGGCCCAGGACAGCGCCCGAGTCGCTGGCGGACAGCCGCTGGTGATGTCGATGCTCCACATGCGGGAAGCCTTCGCCCACGCCACACTCCGCGACGCCGCCTCCTGTCACCAGGCCATCGGACGCTCCCGGGACGCGTACGAACAGGCCCGCGGCCAAGAGGGCGAGGCGCCTTCCTGGGTCCGCTACTTCGACGAGACGAAACTGATCGTCGACACAGGAATCGCGCTCGCCAAGCTGGGTGAGTCCGAGCGCGCCGAGCCGCTGATCGCCGAGGGCCTTCGGCGGGAAACAGGCGCCCAGCAGCGTGGCCGCGCCTTTCACGCCTTCTGGCTTGCCACGGCGCAACTCCAGCAGGGCAAGCTGGACGCCGCGTGCCACAGCGCCGGGCTCGCCCTGGACCTCAGTGCATCCCTCGACTCACCACGGGTCGCGGGCCACGTCCACGAGTTCCACCAGCGCCTCGCCCCCTACGCCCGCGAGACGCCGGTGATCGCCTTCGAGCAACGTATGCGCGAGGCACTCGGCTAACTCGTAGCGCCGGTGGCTTCGTCCAGCAGCAGGTACAGCAGGCCGACCAGGCTTCCGCTGCTGACCACCTCGCGGCGGTCGATCATGCCGCGGACCTCGGACATCGGGATCCACTCGATACGGTCCGACTCGTTCAGTTCGGTCGGCGGGCCGGCGTAGGCGGCAGCCTGAGCGCGGAAGACATGATGTTCCGAGTCGGTGATGCCGTTCGCCGGCTGCGCGTACACCAGAGGCTTCAGGCCCTCCACTCGCCAGCCGGTCTCCTCCTCCACCTCACGGGCCGCCGCCTGCTCCGGGGTCTCGTCGGCCTCGATCAGGCCCATCGGCAGCTCCCAGCCCCACGTGTCCGTGATGAACCGGTGGCGCCACATCATCAGCACCCGCTTCTGCTCATCCACCACCGCGGCGACCGCGAGATGCCGCATCCGCACCACATGGTGCTCCCAGCGCCGGCCGTCCGGCTGCTGGACGTCCACGAGCCAGAGGTTGACCCACGGGTTGCTGTAAATCTGGCGCTCGCCATGAACCGTCCACCGCATGAGCCAACTCCTTTTCGCTGCCGTGCAGCACCAAGAATGTCACTTGGACGAGAAGCCGTCTGCCCCGTCAACGACTTCCGGCCGGTGCTCGCGTGATCCGGCCGAAGTCGCCGTCCGTATCTGCGGCTATCAGCCCCGATGGGAGTACCACAGCGTGCGGGGCTGCGGAGTGCTCTCCGTCCCTCGGCCGGGACTCCGCCTTGAGGCCGCATTACACGGTGTGGGCCCGCCAGCCCGCGGTGCTATCGGCGATGGCGGCGATCCACTCCGCCTGCGCGAGGCGCGTTGGCTGCTGCGGGCATGGTGGTTCGGCTGGCGTTTCCGCTCCGGACCAGAGCGGCGATTGATCGCTTGTCCGGCTGGTTGGCTATACGCCATGTGAGGACTTCGGCTGCCGAGTGGGCGGTGCCCAGTTCACGCTCGGCCGCCGCTGTCGCGAGGATCTGGCTGGGGCGGTGGCCGACGGTTTCGGCCTGGGCAAGGGCGGTGGTAAGGGCGGGCCAGGCGGGGTCGGCGAGGATGCGCTCGGCGTGCTGCGCCACGTGGCAGCCACCCTCACTCACGGCGCCGGAGGCGACCTCCACACGATCAAGGAGACCCTGCGCCACTCCACGATCACCCTGACCTCGGACACTTACACGAGCCTGCTCCCGGAAGTCGACCGGGCCACCGCCGAAGCCGTTACAGCACTGGTTCCCCGGGCACGTGTATCTGTGCCTGAAGAGAACTGACTATCGGAGGCGCTTCCGGCGTCGCCGATGACCTCCCGGCATAAAGTGAATGCTTCGCCGAACGGACCATCACCACAATGCTCGGCCGACAACGGCGGTTCGTCACGACCGGCGGCCAAGGCGGGTCAGGGCCGTCGATTCCGTTCCAGTGATGAAAGAACACCATTGACTGTCGCAGTTCTTGGGTGAGATATCCGGGGACCTTGTCGCGGTACGGATCAGTTCCCCTGGACAACACGAACGGTGGCCCGGCCTGGGGTCGTGTCCGGCCCGTTGCGGCCCGAGGTCGCCTACTCCGCAACCCGCCCTCGTGCCGTACACATATGGCCGCACGAAAGAACCCTCCAAGCATCAGCCAGCTGGGCCAAGCACCACGCTCCGCGCGCCACCACGCCACTCAAGTTCCTCGAACCACGCCTCTGCCCTCCGTTACACGGAGAGCAGGCGGTCCACCAAAAGATTGATCGACTCACCCATATGACGAAGGGCCGCGGTTGGACGGCCAACTTCTGGAACTGAGGCGTGATCTTGCTGATCGTGGAGCCTGACCGTGTACCTCTGACACCATGGAGTGATGAGAACGAACTATGGTCAAGTATTGGCAAAGCCCCTCTAGGATCGCAGGTCAGGAAGGGTGGTCCCCGCGCAGGCGGGGGTGTTCCGGCCGGCGCCAACATGAAACGCCCGCGGCCCTTGTGGTCCCCGCGCAGGCGGGGGTGTTCCGGACTGCCTCCATAACGGTCGGGTGGTCGGGCTGTGGTCCCCGCGCAGGCGGGGGTGTTCCGACCATGTGGATGACCCGGCCGAGAGCTTCGGTGTGGTCCCCGCGCAGGCGGGGGTGTTCCGCCTTACGGTGTGCCGTACTGGTTCGAGTCGCAGTGGTCCCCGCGCAGGCGGGGGTGTTCCGACACCCTCTCGGAGAACGTCCGCAGGCTGTTCGTGGTCCCCGCGCAGGCGGGGGTGTTCCGCCCTCGTCCCACAGGTCCAGGCCGGGCCGATCGTGGTCCCCGCGCAGGCGGGGGTGTTCCGGACCGGGTTGGGGTCCTCGCCGGGCCGGATGCGTGGTCCCCGCGCAGGCGGGGGTGTTCCGCCACTGCTGGTGACGCCGGTGGCGCCGACGCCGTGGTCCCCGCGCAGGCGGGGGTGTTCCGTCGTCGTACTCGGTGACCGTTTCCCAGGTCTCGTGGTCCCCGCGCAGGCGGGGGTGTTCCGACGAGGTCGTCGGGGTACAGCTCGGCTGGGTGGTGGTCCCCGCGCAGGCGGGGGTGTTCCGTCCCCGTTCTGGCGTCCGGACTGGCACAAGGCGTGGTCCCCGCGCAGGCGGGGGTGTTCCGAAGGACCGGGCCCGGGTTCGGAACGTGAGGTCGTGGTCCCCGCGCAGGCGGGGGTGTTCCGGACAGCGGCGGCCCGGCTGGGCGCCTGTGCTCGTGGTCCCCGCGCAGGCGGGGGTGTTCCGATGTTGTCCAACGGGTCCACGTCCTCTTCGACGTGGTCCCCGCGCAGGCGATCGAGCAGTGGTCCCCGCGCAGGCGGGGGTGTTCCGGGTGATCGGGCGAAGCCGGACGGCCCGAAGGTGTGGTCCCCGCGCAGGCGGGGGTGTTCCGGCCGAAGACTTCTACCGGCCCGCCCACAGTGTGTGGTCCCCGCGCAGGCGCGGGTCCCCTTGCAGCCAGCGTCTGCCGATCAGTCGTCAGAACCGGATCAGCGCCTGGTTCAGGGACATCAGCGCCCCTGCCCCACGACTGAATCGTGGCCGGTCGGTACAGGCTGGTGCCACGGAAGAAGCCGTCGGCGAGGGCGGCTTCGGCATGCCTCTCCGTGCGGGCGCCTCCTCGCGCTCACAGGGCGCAAAGCCCGCCGCCTCGTGCTCCCGTGTCCGCCGTCGTCCGGCCCCTCCGAGGTCCGTCCGCTCACGCATCGCTCACGCACAGGCCCCGAAACAACGGAGCGCCCCTGCCCGGCGGGACCGGGCGGGGCGCTCCGTAGCAGGTCACGGGCGTAAGCCCGGCCCGCCGACAGTAGGCCGTGTGGGACTCGAACCCACAACCAACGGATTAAAAGTCCGCTGCTCTGCCAATTGAGCTAACGGCCCTCGGCGGGCTATGCTCGTGTGTGTTGTGTCGCAGGGCCGTTAGCTCAAT
>NZ_MAUD01000168.1 GCF_001700515.1 Streptomyces lushanensis | reverse complement strand
CGGCGGCCATGGCCGCCGGTGTGCTGCTGCTCATCGGCTTCGCGGTCAGGAAGGACCTGGTCCGGCGGTCGGTGGAGCGGGCCACCGCCGGCGCGGCCGGGGAGCGGACCTCCGGTACCGGACAGGCGGACCAGGCGGACCAGGCGGGCGCGGACGATCCCATGGCCTCCCTGTTCCGTTCCAGCGCACTGCGGCTGCGCCGCCATCTGCCGCTGTTCATGGTGCTGGGCGCCGGAGTCTGTGTCCTGGCGCAGACGCACAGGTTCGGCGGAGGCGAGGCCACCAGCTTTCTGATCGCCAAGGGCCAGTACGGCGAGGCGGCCCAGGTCGACTTCTACCGGGCCCTCGGCTTCGTCCCGCTGATCGCGACGACCGCGCTCGCCTCCGGCGCGTACGGCATCGCCGGCTTCACGCTCGTCTGTCCCATCGGCTACCTGCTGCCGAACCCGCTGCTCGCGGCGGTCGTCGGTGCCGTTGTCCTCGCCCTCGAAGTGCTGGCCCTGTCCTCCCTGGGCGAGGTCCTCGGCAGGCTGCCGAGCGTCCGGGACTCCTCCGAGCATCTGCGTGCCGCGATCACCGAGACGCTGGGGCCGGCGATCCTCTTCGGCTCCCTGCTCGCGGCCCATGTCATGGGCGGCGGTCTCGGCATCCTCGTCGTGGGCGGGCTCCATCTCCTGAACGAGGCGATGGGCAGACCCGTGGTGCGGATGGCGGCGGCACCCGCGGCGGTCCTGGCCGGCGGGGTCCTGCTCAACGTCCTCCACCGGCTCGATCTGTTCACACCGCTGAAGGGCTGACACCCGGGCCATGGCCCGGCCGGCCCTTCCATCCTCCGATCCGTCCGATCCAGGCCCGTCCCGACCGGGCGCGCCGGAAAGGCACCCGCACCACCGGAAAGGCACCCGCACCATGCGACAGCGCCCCGGGGCACCTGCGCCTCCCCCGGCCCCCCACACCCCTGACCGGCTGCTCACCGTCGCCGGGCCGCTGCCCGTCTCCGCCGTCCACGGCCCGGCACTCGCCCATGAACACCTCGTGCTCGACCTCGACCGGGCGGGCGACGGCGCCGCCGTCCTGGACGCCACGCGCCACCGGGCGGCCGTCACCGCGGAACTGACCGCTCTGCGTGCCGAGTTCGGGCTCGGCCTGGTCATCGAGCTGACGTGCCGGGGCATGGGCCGCGATCCGCGCGCGCTGGCCCGTATCGCCGAGGAGTCCGGCGTCGCAGTCGTCGCGGCCACGGGCTGGTACTACGAACCGTTCCACCCGGACGAGATCCGTGGCGCGAGCGTCGAGGAGCTCACGGAGACACTGGTCCGGGAGATCACCGACGGATTCACCACCGAGCTCACCGAGCCCACCGACGAGGTCGCGGACGGTTTCACGGACGGACCCGACCATGGGAGCGGCCACGGACTTGGCCACGGACTCGGTCGCGAGGCCGATGGGGCCCGGATCAGACCCGGTGTCCTCGGTGAGATCGGCAGCCACGGCGACCACCCGAGCGAGCCCGAGACCCGCGCGCTCCTCGCCTCCGCCCATGCCGCCCTCGCCACCGGTCTCTCCGTCGCCACCCACGCCCGGCTCGGCCGCGGCGCGCTCGCCCAGCTCGATCTGCTCACCGGTACGGGCCTGCCACCGCACCGGATCTCCCTCGGCCACCAGGATCTGCTCGACGCCCCCGCGGTCCACCGTGAACTGGCCGCGAGCGGCGCGTATGTGGCGTTCGACACCGTCGGCAAGGAGCGCTACCGGAGCGACGACACCCGGCTGCGGCTGCTGCTGGCGCTGCTGGAGGCCGGGCACGCGGACCGGATCCTGCTCAGCGGTGACATCTCACGCCACGGCTGTCTGGAGTCGGAGGGCGGCCAGGGGTACGGGCATCTCTTCCGCTCCTTCCTGCCGAGGGCCCGCGCGGCGGGCGTGGACGACTCGCTGATCGACCTCATGACGCGCCGGAACCCGGTGCGCTTTCTGACCGGCACGGCCACAACCACAAGCACAAGCACAACCACGAGCACGAGCACAGCCACACGCACACGCACCGGCACCCGCGCGGAGGAGATCTGAGATGTCCCCACAGCTGCCCCCGGTCCAGCTTCCTTCCACCTTCCCGCTGCCGACGGTGTCGCTGGAGGACGCGGTCCGGCTCCAGTACCGGCTGCTGGAGTGCGTCGCCGCCCACTTCGAGGGCCCTCAGCTCTTCGAGGCCGACACCGGAGTCGTACCGGGCCTCGGCCGGCCTCGTACCACCGCGCGCGTCGAGGCCGTACTCGCCGATCACTTCGGCGCCGAGGACGCCGCGCTCGTCCAGGGCGCGGGAACGGGCGCCGTCCGGGCCGCGCTCCAGGCCGCCGTCACTCCCGGCGCGCCGCTGCTGATCCACCGCGCGCCCGTCTACAGGACGACCGCCGTCACACTGCGCGGACTCGGTGTCCGCACCACGGAGGCCGATTTCAACGACCCGACGGAGCTGCGGAAGGCCCTGGAGTCCGGTGCGTTCGGCTGGGCGTACGTCCAGCACAGCAGACAGCGGCTCGCCGACTCCTACGGGCCGGGCGAGATCCTCGCGCTCTGCCGGGCCGCCGGAGTCCGTACCGTCATGGACGACAACTACGCGGTGATGCGCGTCCCGGCCTCCGGAGCCGAACTGGGCGCGGACGCCTCCTGCTTCTCCCTCTTCAAGCTGCACGGCCCCGAGGGCGTCGGCGCCGTCGTCGGCGCCCGCGATCTCATCACGCGCGTGCGCGCCGACAACTACTCGGGCGGCGGCCAGGTCCAGGGCCACCAGGCGCTCGACGCCCTGCGCGCCCTCACCCATGTCCCCGTCATGTGGGCGCTCCAGTCCCAGGTGGGCGAGGAGGCCGCGGCCCGGCTCACCGCCGGTGAGGTGCCCGGTGTCGCGGAGGTACGGATCGCCAACGCCCAGGACCGCTGTCTGCTGGTACGGCTCGACCGGCCGGTGGCGCGTGAACTGCCCGCCGTCGCCGCCCGGCACGGCGCGGCGCCCTACCCCGTGGGCTCCGACTCACGCTACGAGATCGCGCCGCTCGTCCACCGGCTCTCCGCCTCGTCGCTGGAGGACGCTCCCGAACTCGCCGACTGGACCGTACGGATCAACCCCATGCGGGCCGGCGCCGATCTCGTCCTGGAGATCCTGCGCCGTTCGCTGCGCGAGCTGAGGGGCTGACCGTGTTCCTGGACACCGTCCTCACCCGTAACCCGGGGCTCGTCGACGGGGCGACCGCGCTGCACCGGTCGGGGGCGATCCCGCCCGACACGTATGTCATCGACGCCGACGCCGTCGAGGCCAACGCGGCGCTGCTGGCCGCCGGGGCCGAACGGCTCGGTCTCTCGCTCTGGTTCGTCGTCAAGCAGCTCGGCCGCGGTCCGGCGCTGATCCGGGCGATCGCCCGGCACATCCCGCGCTTCGCCGCGATCGATCCGTCCGAGGCGCGGATCCTGTACGCCTGCGGCGCGCGGGCGGGCAACCTCGGCCATCTCGTACAGATCCCGCACCGCGCGCTCCCGGAGCTGCTGGCGCGGCGGCCCGAGGCCGTGACCGTCTTCGACCTCGCCAACGCACGGGCCGTCTCGGACGCCGCCCGTGCACTGGGCTTCGTCCAGGACGTGTTCGTACGGATCGAGGGCGCCCCGGGATCGGTCCATCCCGGTCAGGAGGGCGGTGTGCCGCTCGACGCCGTGGACGGCTTCGCCGCCGCCGCGGAGAAGCTCGCGGGCATCAGGATCGCGGGCGTCACCGCGTTCCCGTGCGTGCTCTGCCATCCGGTGACGGGCGTTCCTGTCCCGACCGCCGGCTTCGAACGGGCCCTCAAGGCGCGGGAGTCGCTCGCCGCGCGCGGCCACGCGGGGCTGAAGCTCAGCGCGCCCGGCGCCACCTCCATGGCGAGTCTGCCGCTGCTGGCGGAGCTGGGCGCCACCCATGGCGAGCCGGGCCACTGTCTGAGCGGCACCACTCCGCTGCACGCGATCGATCCCGACCAGCCGGAACGGCCCGCCTACGTCTATGTCAGCGAGGTCGCGCACACCCTCGCGGACGGCCGGCCCGCGCTCCGCGGCGGCGGCTTCTACCCGCGCGCGGACATCCGGGACGCCCTGCTCCCGCGCGCCGGGGTGCGCCTCGCGGTACAGGACGCGCCCGCCGAGAACATCGACTACTACCGGCTGCTGGCTGCGCCCGCCTCGCGCGGATTGGTCCGGGCCGGCGACACCGCCGTACTCGCCTTCCGTACCCAGATCTTCGTCACCCGCTCGACCGTCGCGGTCCTATCCGGTCTCTCGGCCGGTGAGCCCCGGCTGACCGGCCTGTACGACAGCCGGGGCCGGGCCCTGTGAGGCGCCGCCAGGAGCGGGCCGCCACAGCAGGACCGCCCGTCCTCGTCCTCGCCCCGCCCTCGGCGGATTCGGGACCGGCGCCGTGCCGGAGGCCGGAGACCCGCGGCCCGGTCCGTCCGGTGAACCCGCTCAGCCCATGAACTTCTTGAACTCGTCGGGCAGTTCGAAGTTCTTGTCCTGATCACCGGCCGGCAGACCGAACGCACCGCCCGGCTGCGCCGCGGCCTCCTCGCGCCGCGCGACCGCGGCCTGCTCCTCGGCCTTCCGCTTCATCGGGTTGCCGGACCGCTGCTTGCCCTTGGCCTGCTTCTGCTTCTTCTTCGTACGGCCGGGCCCGCCGCCCATCCCGGGCATGCCCGGCATCCCCGGCATTCCGCCGCCCTGCGCCATCCTCGACATCATCTTGCGGGCCTCGAAGAACCGCTCCACCAGGTTCTTCACCGCGCTGACCTCGACTCCGGAGCCCCGTGCGATACGGGCCCGGCGCGAGCCGTTGATGATGACCGGGTCGTTGCGCTCGCCCGGGGTCATCGACTTGATGATCGCGGCCGTGCGGTCCACGTCCCGCTCGTCGATGTTGTTGATCTGGTCCTTGATCTGCCCCATACCGGGCAGCATCCCGAGCAGCTTGCTGATGCTGCCCATCTTCCTGACCTGTTCCATCTGCGCCAGGAAGTCGTCCAGCGTGAAGTCCTTGCCGCCCTTGCTGCTCGCCAGCTTGGAGGCCATCTTCTCGGCCTCGGCCTGGCTGAACGTCTTCTCCGCCTGCTCGATCAGGGTGAGCAGATCACCCATGTCGAGGATGCGGGACGCCATACGGTCCGGGTGGAAGGCGTCGAAGTCCTCCAGCTTCTCGCCGTTGGACGCGAACATGATCTGCTTGCCGGTGACATGCGCGACGGAGAGGGCCGCGCCGCCCCGGGCGTCGCCGTCCAGCTTGGAGAGCACGACACCGTCGAAGCCGACGCCGTCGCGGAATGCCTCGGCGGTGTTGACGGCGTCCTGGCCGATCATCGCGTCGACCACGAAGAGCGTCTCGTCGGGGCTGACGGCGTCGCGGATGTCCGCGGCCTGCTTCATCATCTCCTGGTCGATACCGAGGCGGCCCGCGGTGTCGACGACGACGACGTCGTACTGCTTGGTCTTCGCGTAGTCGATGGAGTCCCTGGCGACCTTGACCGGATCGCCGACACCGTTGCCCGGCTCCGGCGCGTACACCGCGACGCCCGCGCGGTCGGCGACGACGGCGAGCTGGTTCACGGCGTTGGGGCGCTGGAGGTCACAGGCGACGAGCAGCGGGGTGTGGCCCTGGCCCTTGAGCCAGAGGCCGAGCTTTCCGGCCAGCGTGGTCTTTCCGGCGCCCTGGAGACCCGCGAGCATGATCACGGTCGGCGGCTGCTTGGCGAAGCGCAGGACCCGGGTCTCACCGCCGAGGATGCCGACCAGTTCCTCATTGACGATCTTGAGGATCTGCTGGCTGGGATTGAGCGCCCGGGAGACCTCGGCGCCGCGGGCCCGCTCCTTGAGATTCGCGGTGAAGGCGCGGACGACGGGCAGCGCGACATCCGCTTCGAGGAGCGCGATACGGATCTCGCGCGCGGTGGCGTCGATGTCCGCCTCGGACAGTCGCCCCTTGCCGCGGAGGTTCTTGAACGTCGCTGAGAGGCGGTCGGAGAGAGTGTCGAACACGGTGGTCGCGGATCCTCAGGTCGGGAGCGGATGAGGGGGCCGTCCCCGCGCGGTGAAGGACAGACCGTCCCCCAGGGTATCCGGCCGCGTGCGGTGAGGTCTGCCCCGCGGCGGGCACGGCCGTACGGGTGGCACGCTCCACCGTACGGCCGGTGCCCCGGTGTCCGCCGTGACGAGCCGGGCGGTACGGGCGGCGTCCGCCGTGACAGGCCTGCCGCTACGAGCCCCGCGGCACGGCCCCGGCGGCACGCCGTCCCGGGCGTCGGCCCGGTGTCCGGAGCGTCGGCCCGCTGTCCGGGCGTCAGCTCAGGGCCGCCTCCAGTCCCTTCGCCAGGGCCACCGCGTCCGCCTCCGGGAGCGGGGAGCCGTCCGCGCGCGTGACATAGACCGTGTCCACCGCGTTCGCCCCCAGCGTCGAGACATGGGCGCTGCGCACCCGTACCGCCGCCTCCTCCAGGGCGCGCCCGATCCGGTGCAGCAGCCCCGGCGCGTCCTGGGCACGGACCTCGATGACCGTGGCGAGCTGCGAGGCGGTCGGCGCGACCGTCACCCGTGGCGGCGGCGCCTGCACACCGCGACGGCGCGGATAGGCCGCCTCCCGCTCGGCGAGCCTGGCGGGAATGTCCAGCGAGCCGTCCAGGGCCCGTACGAGATCGGCGCGGAGCCGCACGGCCTGCGGAAGCGAGCCGTACTCGGCCGCGACGCGCCAGCTCAGCAGCAGCACCTCCGTGGTGCCGCCGGGGCCGCTGGTCCCGCCCAGTTCCGTGGGCAGTTCGATGGCGCGCAGATCGGCGGCCCGTACGGTGAGCCGGTGCAGGGCCAGCACTCCGGCCGCCGCGGGCAGGACGCCCGGCTGGTCGGGCAGGGCGATGAGCAGTTCGACGCCGACGGGCTCCGGCGTGCCGTCCTCCTCCTGCCTGGTCTCGGCCTGGGCGCGCAGCGCGAGCACCGGATCACCGGTGCGCAGCGCCTCCACGGCCAGCCGTTCCTGTTCGGCGCTGGGCGCGGTGGGCTCGGGCTCGGCGGGCGTGTCACCCGCGAGGACGGCGGCGACGCGTGCGACGAGGTCGTCGACGAGCGAGGCACGCCAGGACGACCAGGCCGCGGGCCCGGTGGCGAGCGCGTCGGCCTCGGTGAGCGCGTGCAGCAGTTCCAGCGTGCCGGCGGAGCCGATGCGGGCGGCGACCGAGGCGACGGTGGCGGGGTCGTCCAGATCGCGACGGGTCGCGGTGTCGATGAGCAGGAGATGGTGGCGTACGACCGTGGCGATGACGCCCATGTCCTCCTGGTCGAAGCCGATCCGGGCGGCCACGTCCCGGGCGATGACCTCACCGGCCACGGAGTGGTCGCCGGGCCAGCCCTTGCCGATGTCGTGCAGCAGCGCGCAGACGAGCAGCAGGTCGGGACGGCTCACCCGGCGGGTGAGCGAGGAGGCCTGGACGGCGGTCTCCACCAGATGGCGGTCGACGGTCCAGGTGTGGACGGCGTTGCGCTGGGGCCGGCAGCGGACCCGCTCCCAGTCGGGCAGCAGCCGCGTGATCAGGCCCTCGGCTTCGAGCGCCTCCCAGACCGGGACGGTGGACTCACCGGCGCCGAGCAGGGTGACGAGCTCCTCGCGGGCCTCGGCCGGCCAGGGCACCGGCAGCGGTTTCGCGGCGCTGCCGAGCAGCCGAACGGCGTGCAGCGAGATCGGCAGACCGGCCTGGGCGGCTGCGGCGGCCGCCCGCAGGGGCAGTACGGGATCCCGTTCCGGGCGCGCGGCGCGGGCGAGCACGGCCTCGCCGTCCATCTCCACGACACCCTCGGCGAGCGGAGTGCGCTCGGGAGCGGGCTTGCCGCCCAGCATGGCCCGCAGCCGGGGGCGTACGGACCGCGACCGCAGCACCCGGTTGACCTCGCGCCAGGTGACGTCCGAGGCGTACGAGACCGTGCGCGCGGCCTCGTACACCTGCCGGAGCAGGACATCGGCGTCGAGCAGGGCGAGCTCCTCGGCGACGGGATCCTGTTCCTGGAGGGCGAGCCGGTCGGTGGCGCGGCCCGTGGTGAGATGGAGGGCGTCCCGTACGTCGAGGAGCGCGCGGCGGGCGTCGGCGAGACCCTCCCGGGGCGCGTCGGCCAGCCAGGACGCGGCGACGGCGCGCAGCGCGGTGGCGTCGCGCAGGCCGCCCCTGGCCTCCTTGAGGTCGGGCTCCAGCAGGAATCGCAGTTCGCCGTGGCGCTCGGCGCGCTCCCGGCACAGCTCGTCCAGCGCGGGAAGGCGCTTGACGGCGGTGTTGCGCCAGTCGGCGAGGATCGCGGTCCGCACCCCGGTGACCAGGCCCAGATCGCCCGCGACATGCCGGGCGTCGAGGAGTCCGAGCTGCACCTTGAGGTCCTCGGCCGCGGTTCTGCGGGCCTCGGCGGGGGTGCGTACGGAGTGGTCGAGGGCGAGTCCGAGGTCCCAGACCGGATACCAGACCCGGTCGGCGAGGGCGGCGATGGCGCCCGCGGGGGACTTGCCGTCGTGCAGCAGGAGCAGATCGAGGTCGCTGCGCGGTGACAGCTCTCCTCGTCCGTAGCCGCCGACGGCCACGAGGGCTGCGCCGCGCACTCCGGCCTCCTGGGCCGCGGTGGTGAACAGCGCGTTCAGCCAGCTGTCGGTCAGCCGGGCCAGGGCGGCGCGGCGCGGCGGCCCCGGCCGCGTCTTCTCCTGGAGAAGGCGCAGCCGGGCCGCCGCATAGCCGCTGGGTCCCGAGTCTGCCTGTTCGGTCGTCTCTTCGAGGCTCGTCACCCAGTCGTTCCCGTCTCTCGTGCCGCGACCGGCAGTGTTTGCCTGTCTCGGAGTCGCCCGACCGCGTACGGTCCGTCGGCGACGCCGGTCCTCCGCCCCGCGATACCGCACCGATCTTCGCGGGCCCGCGAAGATCGCCGGACAGGGCCTAGAGGGCGTCCGGGCCGCGCTCGCCGGTCCGGACCCGGACCGCCGTTTCGACCGGTACGCTCCACACCTTCCCGTCACCGATCTTGCCGGTGCGGGCGGCCTTCACCACCACGTCGATGAGCTCTTCCGCGTCGTCGTCCTCGACCAGCACCTCTATGCGGATCTTCGGTACGAGGTCGACGGTGTACTCCGCGCCCCGGTAGACCTCGGTGTGACCGCGCTGCCGGCCGTATCCGCTGGCCTCCGTGACCGTGAGCCCGTGGACGCCGAAGGCCTGGAGGGCCTCCTTGATCTCGTCCAGCCTGTGAGGCTTCACGACTGCGGTGATGAGCTTCATGCGTCCACCTTCTTGTTCGTCGCCGCGGCGATACCGTCCTGGTTGGCGGCGGGCACGCTACTACGGCCCGACGGCGACCCTCCCACCGCGCTGTAGTCGTACGCCGTCTCGGCGTGGAAGGCCATGTCGACACCGCTGGTCTCGTCGTCCTCGGAGGCCCGGAAGCCGATGGTGGCGTCGACGATCTTCGCGAGGATCCAGGAGACCACGAAGGAGTACGCCATCACCGAGAACGCACCGACGGCCTGCTTGCCGAGCTGCGAACCGCCGCCGACACCGTCGATCGCGAGGACACCGACGAGCAGGGTGCCGATCACACCGCCGACGAGGTGGACACCGACCACGTCGAGGGAGTCGTCGTAGCCCAGCTTGAACTTGAGGCTGACGGCCCACGAGCAGACCGCACCGGCCACGACACCGATGAGCAGGGCGCCGAAGGGATTGACGGCGGCACCGGAGGGAGTGATGGCGACCAGACCGGCGACGGCACCGGAGGCGGCACCCAGGGTGGTGAACGCGCCGTGGCGGATGCGCTCGTAGATCAGCCAGCCGAGCATCGCGGCGCCGGTGGCGATCTGGGTGTTGAAGGCCATCAGGGCGGCGGTGCCGTTGGCGGCCAGCGCCGAGCCGGCGTTGAAGCCGAACCAGCCGAACCACAGCAGAGCGGCGCCGAGGACGACGAGCGGCAGATTGTGCGGTCGCATCGGGTCCTTCTTGAATCCGATCCGCTTGCCGACGACAAGAACGGCCGCGAGCGCTCCGACACCGGCGTTGATATGGACGGCGGTACCACCGGCGAAGTCGATGACGCCGAGTTTGAAGAGCCATCCGTCGGACTGCCAGACCCAGTGGGCGATCGGGAAGTACACCACGGAGACCCAGAGGGTGATGAACAGCGCCCAGGCGCTGAACTTCACGCGGTCCGCCAGCGCGCCGCTTATCAGCGCGGGCGTGAGCACGGCGAACATCAGCTGGAAGAGCGCGAAGGCGAAGACGGGAATGCCTTCCTTGCCCCCGGTCAGCGTCTCCGCCGAAATGCCCTTCATACCGATGTGGTCGAAGTTGCCCAGGAGCCCGCCGCCGATGTCGTCACCAAAGGTGAGCGAGTACCCGTACAGCACCCACAGCACACTGACGATACCGAGCGAGATCAAGGACATCATGAGCATGTTGAGGGCGCTCTTCACCCGCACCATGCCGCCGTAGAAAAATGCCAGGCCGGGCGTCATCAGCATGACGAGCGCGGCACTGATCAGTACGAATGCGGTATCTGCGCCATTCAAGGCCAGCGTCTCCTCGCGGTCGGAACGGCCCGTGCGGATGCTCAAGGTATGGGCCGACTTGTGCTGAGGAGATTGGCGCAACGCGGTTTCGGTCAGTGCCGCTCGATGTTTCACACCCGTGACGAAGGCTACCTGCGTGTTACGAGCCGGTGAACCGGCGGATCGTCGCGGTGGTCCCGGATACCCTCTGCGGACATCGGAAACCGGCCGCGGCCCCCACCCTGCTGACCTGGCGGCGGGGGAGCCGTGTCGGGCGGTACGGGGTGAGCGCCGCGACCGGGGCTTGATGTCCGGCGCGCGAGCCGGCCGGGTCAGACGGCCTCGGCGGATTCGGGCAGCTGGGCGGTGAGCAGATCCGTGAGATCGGTGACCTCGGCGACGTCGGCGAAGTCCCTGGCCGCGGTGTCCACGGTCTTGCGCAGCCGGGTGTTGACGCGCTCGGAGCGCACCTTGCGTGCCACCTTCAGGGCCTGCTGGGCCAGGGCGGTGGACTGCTCGGGCTCCTTCTTGAGGAGATGGACGGTGGCCATGCCGATCAGGTTCAGCGCGTACGACCGCTGGTGCTCCTCGTCCTTCTCGAACAGGTCGACGGCACGCCGCATCAGCGGTTCGGCGAGGGAGGCGTAGGTGGGGCTGCGGCCCGCCACATAGGCGAGATCGCGGTACGAGTGGGCGTTCTCCGCGTGGAGTTCCGCCTCGGAGAAGAAGCGGATCCAGTCGGGCTCGGGCTCGCCGTCGAACCCGGCGTCGGAGAAGGCGTCCTCGGCCATTCTGGTCGCCCGCTTGCACTTGCCGGGCTGTCCCATGTTTGCGTACGCGCGCGCCTCCATCGCATACAGCATCGCCTGGGTCCGGGGCGTGGCGCAGTCACGGCTGCCGTACTGCGCGAGATGGATCAGCTCCAACGCGTCGTCGGGCCGCCCCAGATGAATCATCTGACGGCTCATCGAGGAAAGGATGTAAGAGCCCAGCGGTTTGTCGCCGGCCTCCTTTGCCGCATGCAGGGCGAGGACGAAGTATTTCTGGGCATTGGGCTGGAGACCGACGTCATAACTCATCCAGCCGGCCAGCTCGGCCAGCTCGGCCGCGCACCGGAACAGCCGCCGCGCGGTGGCCTCGGGCTGCGGCTCCTGGAGGAGATCCGTGACCTCGTGGAGCTGCCCGACCACCGCCTTGCGCCGCAGACCGCCGCCGCACTGCGCGTCCCACTGGCGGAACATCGCGGTGGTCGACTCCAGCAGCTCCAGCTCGGGCCCGGAGAGCTTGGAGGGCCGGTGCGAGGGTACGGACTCGGCCCGCGGCCCGCCCGGATCTCCCGTCGGAACGGGCACCAGCCAGCGCTGCATGGGCTCGACCAGGGACGGGCCCGCGGCGAGCGCCAGCGAGGTGCCGAGAAAACCGCGCCGGGCCAGCATCAGGTCGCTCCGGGAGAACTCGCTGATCAGGGCGACCGTCTGCGGCCCCGCCCAGGGCAGATCGACACCGGAGACCGAAGGCGACTGGTGCGCGGTGCGCAGCCCGAGTTCCTCGATGCCGACAACGGAACCGAAGCGCTCGGAGAAGAGCTCGGAGAGAATACGGGGGATCGGCTCGCGCGGCTGTTCGCCGTCGAGCCAGCGCCGCACGCGCGAGGTGTCCGTGCTGATGTGGTGCGCGCCCATCTGCCGCGCCCTGCGGTTGACCTGACGCGCCAGTTCGCCTTTCGACCAGCCGCTGCGCAGGAACCACGAGCCGAGTTGCCCATTCGGACGCTTGCCGGTATTCGTACCGCCTGCGCCGCTGCCACCCACTGGAACGCCCCCATCCGCTGAAGCCCTGTCGCGCGAACCGGTACCAGAATGCCGTCAATCGTGGCCGGCTGTCCTGAGGTCGCGCCCCTTCGAACAGGAAACCGAGTTGCCCCCGGCATACCCGCGCGTGTGCTTTTCCCCACGGTTCGTGCACTGAAAGTAATCCTACGATCACCCGTCCAGCGAGGGTGATTCCACAAACGCCACCATTCGCCACCCCTTCGAATGAACTCACCTCTCACCGGGCGCGATTGACTTGACACACATGGGTCAGCGGCCCGCGCGGCGTTGTGCGCCGGGGCGTACACATCGGGTCGCACCACCCCAAGTGCCACTTCGCGCCGCCCGGACCGCCTCGGTCACGACGGAGTGTCACGGGCAGACTGCGAGACGTAACCACCGGCGAGTTCAACCCGTTGGAGGGGGCATGGGCTTCACGATCGGCGGCATCCGGGAGATGCGGTCCGGCTCACGGCGCCGCGGCCGGACGACAGAGTGCACCGCGGTGGCGGAGTACACCGGGCTCTGGGGCTGGGACGTCGTTCCCGGTGCGCGGGCCACGGGCGGGGTGTGCTCCTGCGGCTCGGCGCGCTGCGCGTCGCCGGGCGCCCATCCGCTGGACTTCCGCCCCGAGGTGCCGGCGGGCGCCACGCTCGACGAGGTCACCCGGCTCTGGTCGGAGGTGCCGGGCGCGGCGGTGCTGCTCCCGGTGGGCCGCGGCTTCGACATCATCGAGGTGGCGGAGCAGGCGGGCAGCCGCGCGCTGGTACGGCTCGAACGGATGGGGCTGCCGCTGGGCCCGGTCATGGCGACCCCGGCCGGCCGGGCCCACTTCTTCGTCGCGCGGGGCGCCGCGGCCGAGCTGCCCGAGCTGCTCTACCGGATGGGCTGGGACGACGCCGATCTGGATCTGCGCGGTCTGAGTTCGGGCAGCCATGTCATGGCCCCGCCCTCGGAGATGCCGGGTCTGGGACCGGTCCGCTGGCTGCGTCCCCCGTCGCTGGACAACGCGGCCGATCCGCCTCAGGCCCGGCTGCTGCTGGGCACCCTGGCGTACATCTGCCATCGCTCGTCAACACAGTGAAACGCGTCAACGCACGGAAACGCGGGCGGGAGGCGAGGGCCCCTCAGGTGCCCCGGCCTCCCGCTCCCGGTGTGCCGCCGCCGCGAAGGCTCAGTCCCCGATCAGCGCGTCCACGAACGCCCCGGGCTCGAACGGCGCCAGATCGTCCGCGCCCTCGCCCAGTCCCACCAGCTTCACCGGTACGCCCAGCTCCCGCTGCACCGCGATCACGATGCCGCCCTTCGCCGTACCGTCCAGCTTCGTCAGCACGATGCCGGTGATGTCCACGACCTCCGCGAACACCCGCGCCTGCACCAGCCCGTTCTGCCCGGTCGTCGCGTCCAGGACCAGCAGCACCTCGTCCAGCGGCCCGTGCTTCTCCACGACCCGCTTGACCTTGCCCAGCTCGTCCATCAGCCCGGTCTTGGTGTGCAGCCGGCCCGCGGTGTCGATCAGTACGACATCCGCGCCCTCCGCGATGCCCTCCTTGACCGCGTCGAAGGCGACCGACGCGGGATCGCCGCCCTCGGGACCGCGTACCGTACGGGCGCCGACCCGCTCCCCCCAGGTCTGGAGCTGGTCGGCCGCCGCGGCGCGGAAGGTGTCCGCGGCGCCGAGCACCACCGACCGCCCGTCCGCGACCAGCACCCGCGCCAGCTTGCCGGTCGTGGTCGTCTTGCCGGTGCCGTTGACCCCGACGACCATCACCACGGCCGGAGTGTCCAGCGGGCTCTCGGTCCTCACCGCGCGGTCGAGGTCCGTGCCGAGAAGCTGCACGAGCTCCTCCCTGAGCAGGCCGCGCAGCCCCTCTGGCGTACGCGTACCGAGCACCCGTACCCGCTCCCGCAGCCGCTCGACCAGTTCCTGGGTGGGCGCGACACCGACATCGGCGGTCAGGAGGGTGTCCTCGATCTCCTCCCAGGTCTCCTCGTCCAGATGCTCTCGGGACAGCAGCGTCAGCAGTCCCTTGCCGAGCGAGTTCTGCGAGCGCGCGAGCCGGGCGCGCAGCCGGATCAGCCGGCCCGCCGTCGGCTCGGGGATCTCGATCACCGGCGCGAGTGGCTCGGCGACGGGCGGCTCCTCGACGACGACCCGCGTGCCGGCGGAATCGGGGAGGCCGACCTCCTCGATCGTGCGGCGCGACTCGTCGCGCGGTTCCTCCGCCTCGTCGCCGACCTGCGGTTCGGAGGGCGGAGCTGTGGTGGTCGGCGTACTCGACGGTGGCCGGGACGGCAGGCTCTTCCTTCTGCGGCTGCCGACCACGAGCCCGCCGATCGCGACGACCGCGACCAGGGCGATGACTACAACAAGGATGACGAGTTCCATAACGCTCCCAGTATCAGCCACGGCCGGTCCCGGCCCTGGTCCGGCCCACCGGGCCGATCCGTCCGGTCGGCCCGTCCGGTCAGCCCATCTCCTCCAGCGTCCTGCCCTTGGTCTCCCTGACGAACACCAGCATGAACGGGATGGAGAGCACCGCGAAGCAGGTGTAGACGACATACGTGCCCGAGAGATTCCAGTCGGCCAGACTCGGGAAGCTCGCCGTGATCGCCCAGTTGGCGATCCACTGGGCCGCGGCGGCGACACCGAGCGCCGCCGCGCGGATCCGGTTGGGGAACATCTCGCCGAGGAAGACCCAGACGACGACGCCCCAGGAGAGCGCGAAGAAGAGCACGAACACATGGGCCGCGATCAGCGCGACGGTGCCCTCGGTGGCCGGCAGCCTGCCGTCGACGAGAGGAGCGGAGAACGCCCAGGCCTCGAAGGCGAGCGCGAGCGCCATACCGGCCGAACCGGCGAGCGCGAGCGGTTTGCGGCCGACCCGGTCGACCAGCACCATCGCGATCACGGTGCCGACGATGTTCACGATCGACGTCGTGAACGAGTAGAAGAACGAGCCGGACGGATCGACGCCGACCGACTGCCAGAGCGTCGCCGAGTAGTAGAAGGCGACATTGATGCCGACGAGCTGCTGGAACATCGAGAGCCCGATACCCACCCACACGATGGGCAGGAAGAAGAACCGGCCGCCCTTCAGATCCCTGAACCGCGACGTGCGCTCACGGCGCATCGCGTGCTCGATCTCGGCGACCCTGGCGTCGAGGTCGGTGTCCTTGTCCTCGACCTCCGCGAGAACCTCCCTGGCCTGCCGGGTGCGGCCCACGGCGATCAGATAGCGCGGCGACTCGGGGATGGCGAGGGTGAGCATCCCGTACAGCAGCGCGGGCACGACCATCACACCGAGCATCCACTGCCAGGCCTCCAGACCGAGCAGCCGGCCGCGCTGGTCGCCCCCCGCGAGCCGGAGGATGCCGAAGTTCACGAGCTGGGAGACGGCGATACCGACGACGATCGCCGCCTGCTGGAAGGAGCCGAGCCGGCCGCGGTAGGCGGCCGGCGAGACCTCGGCGATGTACGCGGGGCCGATCACCGACGCCATACCGATCGCGAAGCCGCCGGCGATCCGCCAGAACGCGAGGTCGTAGATGTCGAAGGGCAGCGCCGAGCCGACCGCGCTGACGGTGAAGAGGACCGCCGAGATCCGCATGCAGCGGATACGGCCGACGCGGTCGGCGATCCGGCCCGCCGTCGCCGCGCCGATCGCACAGCCGATCAGCGCGACGGCGATGACCTGGGCGAGGGCCGCGGAGCCGATGTCGTACCGGCTGCGGATGGCCTCGACGGCGCCGTTGATCACCGAGCTGTCGTAGCCGAAGAGGAAGCCGCCCATCGCGGCCGACGCCGTGATGAAGACGACATGCCTGAGGTTTTCCGGGTGCGCGGCCCGGCCGCCGGTCGGCGGAGGGAGCTTCGCTGTGCTGGTCACATGGTCTCCTGGGGCCGCCCGGCCGTGCCGCGCCGGGCGTGAGGGTGTGGCAAGCCCTTCCAGTGGGGCACAACTCCCGGCTGCCCACCAGCGGGAGACGGAAACGGTCCGGCCGGGTGCCTGGTCAGGGCCGGCGCGGAGGCGCCACGGCGGCGCGCGAGGCGGGCCGGTACGCGAGGCGGGAGGACACGCCAGGCGGGGGCACGCGGGACGAGGGGACACGCGAGAAGGCGCGCGCGAGGTCAGCGCAGCCGCTGGCTGATCACCTTGGAGACGCCGTCGCCCTGCATCGAGACCCCGTACAGCGCGTCCGCGACCTCCATCGTCCGCTTCTGATGGGTGATCACAATGAGCTGGGAGCTCTCCTGGAGCTCCTGCATGATCCGGATCAGCCGCTGGAGATTGGTGTCGTCCAGCGCCGCCTCGACCTCGTCCATCACATAGAACGGACTCGGCCGCGCCTTGAAGATCGACACGAGCAGCGCCACGGCCGTCAGCGACCGTTCACCGCCCGAGAGCAGGGACAGCCGCTTGACCTTCTTGCCCGGGGGCCTGGCCTCCACATCCACACCGGTGGTGAGCATGTTCTCCGGGTCGGTCAGGATCAGCCGTCCCTCGCCGCCCGGGAAGAGCCGGGAGAAGACGCCCTCGAACTGAACGGCCGTGTCCCGGTAGGCCTCGGTGAAGACCTGCTCGACCCGCTCGTCCACCTGCTTGACCACGAGGAGCAGATCGGCACGGGTCTTCTTGAGGTCTTCGAGCTGCTCGGAGAGGAAGTTGTGCCGCTCCTCCAGTGCCGCGAACTCCTCAAGGGCGAGCGGATTCACCTTGCCGAGCTGCTGATGGGCCCGTTCGGCCGCCTTGAGCCGCTTCTCCTGCTCCGCCCGTACATAGGGCCTCGGCTGGTTGCGCGGATGCCCGGGATCGTCGGGCAGCTCCTCGCCCTCGGCGGGCGGCGAAGGAGGGACCAGCTGATCGGGACCGTACTCGGCGATCAGCCCGGCCGGTTCGACACCCAGCTCCTCCAGCGCCCTGGTCTCCAGCTGCTCGATCCGCAGCCGCTTCTCGGCGCCGAGCACCTCGCCGCGGTGGACCGAGTCGGTGAGCTTGTCCAGCTCGTTCTTGAGGTCGCGGCCCTGGTTCCGCTCGCCGACCAGCTCCCTCTCGCGCTCGGCCTTGGCGGCCTCGGCCGCCACGCGCTCGGCCTCGGCCCTGACGACCGACACCTCCACATGCGCCAGCAGTTGCCTGGCGCCGGCCGCGACCGCGCCGGCCACCTCGGCCTCGTGGCGCAGCCGGGCGCGCCGCTCCTCGGCGCGCGCCCGCGCGGCGCGCTCGGCGCGCGCGCCCCGGTCGAGCGCGTCGGCCCGGCCCGCGAGTCCCTTCACCCGCTCCTCGTGGGTACGGACCTGGAGCCGGGCCTCCATCTCGGTCTGGCGGGCGTTGGCGCCGTCGGCGGCGAGCCGGTCCCGTACGGAGGTGTCGGGCTCCTCCTGCACCGGGGCCTCCTCGGCGACGAGCAGCCGCTCCGCCAGCTCCTCCACCTCCGCGGTGGCGCGCTCCAGCGCGTCCTGGGCCTTGGCGACGGCGGCGGCCGTCCGCTCGGCCTCACCGACGGCGCCACGGGCCTGCCCGGAGAGCCGGCCGAGCCGCCCGGACACGGCGGACTTCTCCCGGTCGGCGGCCCGGCGCCGCTCGCCCAGCTCCTCCACGAGCGCGGCGCACCCGGCGCGCCGGTCGACGGCCCGCCGCTGCTCCTCGGCCAGTTCCCCGCACCGTACGGCCAGCTCCGCCAGCTCGGCGGCGGCCTCGTCCACGGACGCCTGCACCTCCAGCAGACTGGGCGCGCCCGCGGACCCGCCCTGTGCGAAGTGCGCTCCGAGGACATCGCCCTCGGCGGTCACGGCGGTCAGCTCGGGCCGCGCGGCGACAAGGTCCTCGGCCTCTTCGAGCGTGCCGACGACGACGGTGTCCCGTACGAGCCGCCGTACGGCCTCCAGCAGCGCGGCGGGTCCTCGCACGAGGTCGATGACACACGGCCCGCCCGCGGCGAGGGCGGCGCGGGACGCGCTCTCCGTGCCGGTGGCCGGGCCCGTACCGCCGTCGGCCCGACCGGGCGCGCCGGCCGGCGCGGCGGCACGAGGGATCTCGTCCGCGAGACCGCCGCGGGCCGGACCGTCCTCCGCCGGCGGCCCGCCGGACACCCCGCCCGCCTGGGCCGACGCGCCGTCACCGCCAAGAGAGGTCTCGCCCGGCTGGGCGGGAACCCCGGGGTGCGGGCGCGGCCAGGACTCCGGCCCGGCGTCGCCGCGGCCCGGTGCCGCGCCGCCCGCCTGGCCCGGCAGGAGCGCGCCCGTACCACGGGATCCGTCGGCCCGGCCGGGGACCTCGCCGGGCGCCGCCGCCGGTCCGGCCGAGGGGCCGGCCTCGGTCCGCCGGGACGGCGCGCTCGTGCTCGCCAGCAGCAGCGACGCGCGGCCCGCGTCCTGCTCGCGCAGCAGCCGGATCGCCCGCGCCGCCGTCGCGGGATCCGCGACGGCGATCGCGTCGGCGGCGGCGCCGAGGGCCGCGGCCACCGGGATCTCGTAGCCGGAGGTGACGGTGAGCAGTTCGGCGGCCGGGCCGAGCAGTCCGGAGAGCCGGTCGCGGGCCGCGAGCAGGGCGCCGGTGCCGTCCTTGCGGCGCAGCCCGAGGGCGAGCGCGTCATGGCGGGCGGCGACGGCCGCGCGGGTGCGCTCCGCCGTGGTGGCGGCCTCGCGCGCCGCCGTCAGCGCCGCCTCCGCCTCGGCCAGCGCGCCACGCGCCGCCTCGTACCGCCCGGCAAGTTCGTGGTCGTCGGCGTCCAGGCCGTCCACCTCGGCCTTGAGCTGCTCGTACTCCTCCTGTGCGGCGGCGGCGCGCTCCCGTGCCCCGTCGCGGGCCGCCGCGAGCCGGCCGATCTCCGCCTGGGCCGAGGCGGCCCTGCTGCGCGCCGCGTTGACCTGGCCGGTCAGCCGGGCCAGGCCCTCGCGCCGGTCGGCGATCGCCCGCGCGGCGTCCTTCAGCCTGCGCTCCTCCGCGGCCAGCTCGCGCTCCAGCTCGGCGCGGTGCGCGACGGTGTCCTCCCGTGCGTGCTCCGCCGCCTCCAGCGCGGCCTCCAGCTCCGCCTCCTGCTCACGGATCCGGGCGGCCTCGCGCTCCATGTCCTCGGGATCGCGCCCCCGCGGCTCCTCCGTGGGCGCCGCGGTCGCGCTCTTCACCCGGGCGTCGGCCAGCGAGACCGTACCGCGCACCCGCTCCGCGAGCTGGGACAGCTCGTACCAGGTCTGCTGGGCGCGCTGGAGCCGCGGCGCCAGCCGCCGCACCTCCTCCTCCAGCTCCGCCTCCCGCGTGAGCGCCACCCCGAGCCGGCGCTCCGCGTCCTCCTTGCGCTGCTTCAGCTCGGCCTCGTCCGCGATCTCCGTACGGAGTGCCTCGCGCAGCCGCACCAGATCGTCGGCGAGCAGCCGCAGCCGCGCGTCGCGCAGATCGGCCTGTATGACGGCGGCCCTGCGGGCGACCGCGGCCTGCCGCCCGAGCGGTTTGAGCTGGCGGCGCAGTTCGTCGGTGAGGTCCTGCACCCTGGCGAGATTGGCCTGCATCGCGTCCAGCTTCCGCAGCGCCTTCTCCTTGCGCTTGCGGTGCTTGAGCACGCCCGCCGCCTCCTCGATGAAGGCCCGGCGCCCGGTCGGATCGGCGTGCAGGACGGAGTCGAGCTGGCCCTGTCCGACGATGACGTGCATCTCGCGGCCGATACCGGAGTCGGAGAGCAGTTCCTGGATGTCGAGCAGCCGGCAGGTGTCGCCGTTGAGCTGGTACTCACTGCCTCCGTTGCGGAACATGATCCGCGTGATGGTGACTTCCGCGTAGTCGATGGGCAGCGCACCGTCGGAATTGTCGATGGTGAGCGAGACCTCGGCACGCCCGAGCGGCGGCCGGCCGGTCGTCCCGGCGAAGATCACGTCCTCCATCTTGCCGCCGCGCAGCGACTTGGCCCCCTGCTCGCCCATGACCCAGGAGAGCGCGTCCACCACATTGGACTTGCCCGAGCCGTTCGGCCCGACGACACAGGTGATTCCCGGCTCGAAGCGCAGCGTCGTGGCGGAGGCGAAGGATTTGAACCCGCGGAGGGTCATGGCCTTGAGATGCACGCCGCTGGACTCTACCCCCGCCCCGATCGTCCGCTGCCGGTTTCACCGCCGAACGCGCAGGGCACATCAGACGTTAAGAAAGTCGTTGCGAGGCCAACAATCGTTCGTACAGCGGAAGATGGAAAGAAAGAAGGGACGCCGAAGCGTCCCTTGCATATTCTTGCGAGAGTGTTTCTCACCCGACCCCGAGGGGGCTGTCGTCAGGTGAGCGCAGGCTCCGCCTGGTGAACATCGATGTCGATGCCGTCGAGCAGCGACTCTCCAGGGTGCTGTGCGACGGCGGCGTTCAACGCGTCGTTCTCGGACTGGATCCGTACGAGTTCGGATTCGAGGTCCTGGACGCGCTGCTGAAGCCGTCGCATCTCGGCGAGGAGTCGCGGGTCGGAACCGCCGACATAACCGAGAAGCGCCTTTGCCATGATGGATGGTCCTCCACACTGAGTGACCGACCGAATGCGGTGTGGGTCGTGAGGGAAATCGCACCCGCGGTGCCTGGCAGTGCTTGTTCTTCACTGCGGTTCTTTACTGCCAAACAGCTGAGGTGCGCGGGGATTCCAGACTCTCACCAAAAAGTTTGACGGTCAACACGATCACAGCCCGTGCCGACGGGCCGCCCGGGGCACATGGCCGCGGCATACGCGGCACCGGCTCTCCCGCGGCGCCCGGAGGGCAGGGGGATCATCGTTAATCGGGCAGCCTGACACGGTCCGCCGTTCTTGGCAACCACCAGGTCATCGCGGGCTTGGGCAGATGCCCCGGGCAACCGGAGGGGGCGCGGACGGGCTCCTCGGAGCGGGACGCTCAGCGGATCACGAAGCCCTCGTAGCCACCGCGCGGGGTGTCCCATATCTCAGTCACTCCGTCCACCCGCCCGGGAGTGTCGGGCGAACGCAGCCACTCCAGCAGACGGTGGCAATTCTCACGTGGACCCTCGGCGACGACCTGCACCCGCCCGTCGTCCAGATTCACGGCGAAACCGGTGAGCCCGCCGATCTCCAGCGCGTTCGCCCTGGTGAACCAGCGGAATCCCACTCCTTGCACCCGTCCGCGCACCCAGGCCGTCAGCCGTGCGTCCCGTGTCCCGCGCTCCGTCGTGTGTTCTGTCATACGTGTAAGCCAACCAGCCAATTACTCACTAGCCCCGGCGGCCCCAGACGCCATGCCGTACAGTCCCGTCGCAATGAGCCTCACTCGAACGGGTGAGACACGTTGCCGTCGAGAAGCATGAGGAAGGCACAGCAGATGGGACGCCATCGACGCTCCGCCGCACCAGCCGCCGTACCGGCGGCCAGGCCCGCCGCCGAGGAGTACGACGGTACGGCGGCCCGGCACCGGGGCGCTCCGCGCAGGAAGGGACGGGTCGTCGCTCCCATCCGTACGGGCCTGCTGGGCGCCTCCGCGGCGATGGCCGTGGGCGCGGTCGCCGTGGCCTCCGGTCTGCTGCCGGGCGGTGGCGAGTACACCGTGGGCGGCAGCGCTCCCGACGGGCAGATACGCACCGAGGGCGCTCCGGAGCTGGAGGAGCAGGGCGGCGCGTCCGCCGAGCCGACGCGCGAGGCCCCGGCCTCCCCGACCGCGTCGGCCGGACAGCCGAGGTCCGCCTCGAAGCAGGCCTCTCCCGCCGGCGCCGCGAAGACGTCCGCCGTGCCGAAGCAGCGTACGAGGACCACCGCGCCCGCGTCCCCGAAGCCCAAGGCCGAGCCCGAGGAGCAGAGCGCCTCCCCGTTCGTCAGCCTGACTCCGGCGCCCGAGCAGACCACGGAGCGCGCCGTCGAGACACCCGCGGCGCCCACGTCCGCCGCGGTGGCCGTGCTCGGCCTGGTCAACCAGGAGCGCGCGAAGGCCGGATGCGCGCCGGTGCGGGCCGACGCGAGTCTGGGCGCGCTGGCACAGGACTTCAGCGAGGACATGGCGGCGCGCGGCTTCTTCGACCACACCGATCCCGACGGCCGGACGCCCTGGGACCGCGCCGACGCGGCGGGCGTCAAGGGCCTGGGCGGCGAGAACATAGCCCGGGGGCAGGCCACGCCCCAGGCGGTGATGGACTCCTGGATGAACAGCGAGGGCCATCGCGCGAACATATTGAACTGCGACTACACCAGGCTCGGTGTCGGTGTCCACAACGGCTCGGGCGGCCCCTGGTGGACACAGGACTTCGGCTTCTAGAACGGGTCCACCACCTCCGGAGGTCCTGGACCGCCGGTGGCCCCAGCCACTAACCATCGGAAAGCGCCACCTGTCGGGTGGCGCTTTCGGCTGTATGGTGACCGTCATGGACGGTCCCGCCTTCGACGTGTTCTCCCGGCAGTGCCCTTCGCGCTCCACGCTGGAGCACGCGACGGGCCGCTGGGGCGGACTGACGCTCGGCGCCCTGTACGAGAGCGGCTGCCGCTTCAACGAACTGCGGCGGCGCGTCGACGGCGTGAGCGAGAAGATGCTGTCGCAGACCCTGCACGCCCTGGAGCGGGACGGCCTGGTACGCCGGGACGCGCGGCAGGTCAATCCGCCGCGGGTGGACTACGCGCTGACCCCGCTCGGACGGGAGATCGCCGGGCGGCTGCTCGGTCTCATCCGGCTGGTCGAGGAGCGGATGCCCGAGGTGCTCACGGCCCGGGAGCGGTACGACACACCGCGCGAGGGGCCCGACACACCGCACGAACGTGACGACACACCGCCCGAGCGCTACGGAACGGCGCGCGGCGGCCTCTGACAGCGCGGGCAGAAGTAGCTGGAGCGGTTCATCCACGGCCGGCGGCGGATCGGTGTCCCGCAGCGCCGGCACGGCTCGTCCTCCCGCCCGTACACATCCAGCGACCGGTCGAAATAGCCCGATTCACCGTTCACATTGACGTACAGACTGTCGAAGCTGGTGCCGCCGACCGCGAGCGCCGCGCTCATCACGTCCCGTACATGACCGAGCAGCTCGGCGGAGCGCGGCCGGGTGAAGGTGGCCGTGGGCCGTTCGTAGTGGACCTTGGCGCGCCAGAGCGCCTCGTCTGCGTAGATGTTGCCGACGCCGCTGATCAGTGACTGGTCGAGCAGCGCGCGCTTGACCGTGGTACGGCGCAGCCGCAGCGCGGTGTGGAAGTCGTCGTCCACGAAGGCCGGGTCGAGCGGGTCCCTGGCGATGTGCGAGATGACGTCCGGCAGTCCGTCGGAAGTGGTCTCGTGGAGCGAGAGACCGCCGAAGGTCCGCTGGTCGACGAAGCGCAGCTCGGTGCCTTGCGTGTCGGCGAAGCGCACACGGATCCGCAGATGCTTCTCGTCGGGCGCGTCCTCGGGCCGGACGAGAAGCTGGCCGCTCATCCCGAGATGGCCGAGGACGGCGGTGTCGGTGCCGGCGAGCGGCAGCCAGAGGTACTTGCCACGGCGGCGGGCCGTGCCGATGGTGTGTCCCTTGAGACGGGCCGCGAAGTCCTGGGCGCCGGCGAGATGCCGCCGTACCGCGCGCGGGTGCAGCACCTCGGTCTCGGCGACCGTCCTGCCACTCACCCAGCGTTCGAGTCCGCGCCTGACGACTTCGACCTCGGGCAGCTCGGGCACGGGACTCTCCTCCGCGGAAGATCAGGGCGAACAGACGAACAGACGAACAGGCGGACGAACGGACGGCGGGCAGGCGGCCGACGGACCGCCGGAACGGTGGACGCCCCTCACACCGACGGAGGCGGGAGGGGCGTACCGGGAAGGGAGCGGAACGGTCAGGCACCGGCCGGATCGGCGGGTGGCCGCTCCTCCGCTGCCGGAGCAGGGGCGGGTGCGGGGTCGGGTACGGGTTCCACGGTGGACGGGGCCTCGGCGGCCCCTTCACCCTGGCCGGCTTCCCCACCGGCGCCCGCTTCGGCGTCGGTGCCGGCCGCCGTCCCGGCCTCGCTGTCGGCGCGGGCCCTGACCTGGGCCACGGCCTCCGCGTCGGAACCGGTCTCGTCCGGAACGTCCGGAACGTCCACGGCCGTACGCTCCGCCGTCGCCCGCTCCTCCGCCGCGGCCTTGATGGCCCGCCACGCGGACTCCGCCGCCTGCTGCTCCGCCTCCTTCTTGCTGCGGCCGGTGCCGGTGCCGTACGAGACACCACCGACGCGGGCGGCAGCAGTGAAGGTCTTCTCGTGGTCGGGACCCGTTTCCGTGACGAGATACTCGGGAACACCGAGACTCTCCGCCGCGGTCAGCTCCTGGAGACTGGTCTTCCAGTCCAGGCCGGCCCCGAGGTTGGAGGACTTCTCGATGAGCGGGTCGAAGAGCCGGTGCACCAGCTCGGACGCCGCGTCGAGGCCCTGGTCGAGATAGACCGCGCCGATCACCGCTTCAAGGGTGTCGGCGAGGATGGACGCCTTGTCCCGGCCGCCCGTGCCCTCTTCGCCCCGGCCGAGCCGGATGAAGGAGCCGAGTTCGAGGCCGCGGCCCACTTCCGCCAGTGCGCGTGAGTTGACCACCGCGGCCCGCAATTTGGCCAGCTGGCCTTCAGGCAGATCGGGGTGGGTGCGGTACAGCGTGTCCGTGACCACCAGTCCGAGCACCGAATCCCCGAGGAATTCGAGCCGCTCGTTGGTGGGCAGACCGCCGTTCTCGTACGCGTACGAACGGTGGGTCAGCGCACGCACCAGAAGGGCGGTCTCGAGCTGATACCCGAGCCGCCCTTCCAGAAGCGTGTGGGACGAGGCCGAACTGCCATTGTCTGGCTGCTTCTTGTCAGGGGACAGTTCAGACATCGAGCCTCTCACCAGCCGCTCAGACCTCGAGGACCTGGCGCTTGTTATAGGTGCCGCAGCTCGGGCACGCGATGTGCTGAAGCTTCGGCTCCTGGCAGCGCTCGCACGCAACCAGGGTGGGGACCGCAGCCTTCCACTGCGACCGGCGGTGGCGCGTGTTGCTGCGCGACATCTTCCGCTTCGGAACAGCCACGGCTACTTCTCCTGCTTCTCGTCGACGCCCGCATCGGCGCCGCCCATGTTGTCCTTCTCGCCGTCCTTGACGGTCTCGGCGAGTCCCTGCAGTGCCGCCCAACGGATGTCGACGGCGTCATGGTGGTGGCCCGGGTCCCCGTCCAGCCTGATGCCGCATTCGGCACACAGACCGGCGCAGTTCTCCCGGCACACCGGCTGCATCGGCAGTGCGAGCACCACCGCGTCACGCAGCACGGGTTCGAGGTCGAACAGTCCGTCCTCGATGAAGAGCCTGTCCTCGTCGTCCTCGTCCACGTCCGGATCCGCGCGCAGGCGGCCCCGGTCGTCGGCGTCGTGGTACGAGAACAGCTCCTGGAAGTCCGCCGTCACCTCTTGGCGCAACGGCTCCAGACACCTTACGCACTCCCCCTCGGCCATGGCACGGGAGGTGCCCGTGACGAGCACTCCCTCCATCACCGATTCGAGGCGGAGATCCAGCTCCACCGGAGCGCCCTCGGGCGCCCCGATCACCCCCGCGATACCGAAGTCCTTGGGGGCGGGCACCGGGCGGGCCAGCCTCTGGAGCGCACCAGGGCGCCGCCCCAGCTCGTGTGTGTCGAACACGAGGGGGTTGCGGTGGTCGAGACGCGCGTTCAGGGCTTTTCCCGCTTTCGGATCGTGTGGGGGCCGCTACCGTCGCGGAAGCGGCCCGGGCAGCCGGGCCCGCGGACATACGCGCATACACGCGGCCGAAGAGCCAGGGTACTGGACCGGCCGCCATAGGCCCAATCCGGTGCGTTCCGGCCCGCCGGCCCACGGCCCGTGCGTGCCGCGGGGGTCAGCGGCCCTGTTCGTAGCGGCGGAGCTGGTTCATGTCGATCATGCTGGTGTCGAAGAGACTGGTCTCTTCGAGAGCGCTCTGCTGCTCGGGAGCCGGCGGCAGCGCGGGAAGCTGGGCCTGAGGCGCGGACGGCTGCTGCCAGTCGTAGTTCGACTCGTATCCCTGGTGCTGTCCCTGACCGTAGTCCTGCTGCTGGTAGGCGTACGGGTCCTGCTGATAGGCGTACGCGTCCTGCTGCTGGTAGCCGCCGTAACCGGCGTCGGCGGCGTACACGGGCTCCTGGTAGCCGGTCCCGGTGTAGACGTCGGCGGGCTGGGCGTAGGCGGGTTCGGGGGCGGAGACCGGAGCGGGCGGCACGGGCGCGGCGTACGGCCGCTGGGCCGGTACGGGCGGCTCCACGGGCGTCCTCGGCGTCTCCGCGAGGTCCGCCAGATAGTCCGCGTCGCTGGTGTGCCCCTGCGGTCCGGCCGCGTCCTGGGCCGCCATGTGCGCGCCGAGGTCGTCCGAGGCGATACGGCCGTGGAGCTTCTGCCGGCCGCGCCCGACGGCTTCGAGGGTCTTGGACAGCACGGCCTCGAAGGCGCCGAGCTTGGCGTCCACATAGTCGTCGGCGCGGCGGATCAGGGTGTCCGGGTCGGCGCTGTACTCGGGCGCGTCGTCGGCGTCGTCCGCCTCGCCGGTGCCGTATCCGTGCTCACCGGCGCCGGACCCTCGGCCGAGCAGCTTCTCCCTGCCCCGGTCGACGGAGCCGATGGTCTTGGTGAGGACGACCTCGAAGTTGGCGAGCTTGGAGTCGACGTAGTCGTCCGCCTCGGCGCGGATCTCCTCGGCCTCCCTGCGGGCCTCGTCGAGGATACGGGCGGCCTCGTCCTGGGACTGGCGGGCGACCGCGGTGTCGGAGACCAGTGCGGTGCGCTGGGCGTGGGCCGCCGCGATGACGCGGTCGGCCTCCTGCCGGGCCTGCTCGGCGAGCTGTTCGTGACCGCCGAGCAGCTCCTGGGCCTGCGCCAGCGAACCGGGCAGCGCCTCCCGTACCTCTTCGAGCATCGCGAGCAGCTCGGCGCGGTTCACCACGCAGGACGCCGACATGGGCATGGAGCGGGCACTGCCCACCGTGTCGACGATCTCGTCGAGCTTCTTCTGCACGTCCACCGGTGCTCGCCACTCTCTCAGACTGGTTGGAAGACGGACGCAACGACTGTAAGGCCACCGCGAGCCCGTCCGACACCGGATGACGGACAGTCGGTCCTTCAGCGCTTGCCGAGGCGTTCCATCAGGGCCGTGTGGACGGCCGGGGGCAGCAGGTGGGAGACATCTCCGCCCCAGGTCGCGACCTCTTTGACCAGGGAGGACGAGAGAAAGCTGTAGGTGGGATTGGTGGGGACGAACAGGGTCTCGACGCCGGAGAGGCCGTTGTTCATCTGGGCCATCTGCAGCTCGTAGTCGAAGTCGCTGACGGCCCGCAGGCCCTTCACGATGGCGGGGATGTCGCGCTGCTTGCAGAAGTCGACCAGCAGACCGTGGAAGGACTCGACCTCGACATTGCCGAACTCGGCGGTGACCTCGCGGATCAGGGCGATCCGCTCCTCGATGGCGAACAGTCCCTTCTTGGACTGGTTGATCATTACCGCGACATGTACGACGTCGTACAGCTTGGAGGCGCGGGCGATGATGTCGAGATGTCCATTGGTGATGGGGTCGAAGGACCCCGGACAGACGGCGCGGCGCAACTGAACTCCCTCGCTCTGCGGTCCGGTCATGGTGCGTCTTCACACGTAGCGGCGGCGCGACCGTACCAAAGCGTTCCCTCGCCGTAGCGACGGGACCGCAGTGGCGCGAAACCCTCCGGCCAGCCGAACTCCCCACCCCGGGTGCTGCGTTCCACGGTGGCGACGGCGTCGCCGCTGAGCCACCCCTTCGTCCGTAGTGTGAGCAGAATCTCCCGAAGATCGTCATCCGTGACGGCGTAGGGCGGATCGAGGAACACCAGGTCGTACGGCGTGTCCGGGGCCGGGCCCAGAACGATCTGCTCGGCCCTGCCCGGCCGGACCTCCGCGCCGGGCAGGCCGAGCGCGGCGACGTTCTCGCGGACGGTACGGACGGCTCGGCTGTCCGACTCGACCAGCAGGGCGTGGGCCGCGCCGCGCGAGAGCGCCTCCAGTCCCACGGCGCCGGAGCCGGCGTACAGATCGGCGATCCGGATGCCTTCGAGCGTCCCGAGGAGCGACTGCCAGCTGGAGAAGAGGCCCTCGCGCGCACGGTCGGAGGTGGGGCGGGTGCCGTGGCCGGGCGGCACGGCGAGGCGGCGTCCGCCGGCGGCACCGGCGATCACGCGGGTCATGGGTGTCGGGTCCTCGGGTGGTGGGCGGGAGGTCCGGGAAGTCTCGGGGTTCTTTCCCCACGATATGGCGTACGCACCGGGCGGGCCCGGCCGGTACTCATGCCGACCGGGCCGGGCCGTCCCTTGTCGGCCGTTTGTCGGCCGTTTGTCGGCCCTCGTCAGCCCTTGTCGAGGTAGCGCTCCCGCTCCGTGTCCAGCAGCGCGTCCAGCGCCGTACGCAGCTCGGGCGAACCCGCCAGCTCCGGATCCCGGGCGACCACCGCGACGGCCTCCTCGCGTGCCGCCGCGATGACCTCCTCGTCCTCGATGACCGCGAGCATCCGCAGCGAGGAGCGCGCACCGGACTGGGCCTGACCGAGGACATCGCCCTCACGGCGCTGTTCGAGGTCGATACGGGACAGTTCGAAGCCGTCGAGAGTGGCGGCCACCGCGCCGAGCCTGGCCCTGGCCGGACTCGCCTCCGGCATGTCGGTCACCAGCAGACAGAGGCCGGGCGCCGAGCCGCGGCCGACGCGCCCGCGGAGCTGATGGAGCTGGGAGACACCGAACCGGTCCGCGTCCATGATCACCATCGCGGTGGCGTTGGGCACGTTCACCCCGACCTCGATGACCGTGGTCGCGACCAGTACGTCCACCTCCCCCGCGGCGAAACGGCGCATCACGGCGTCCTTGTCGTCCGGCTGCATCCGTCCGTGCAGGACCTCGACACGCAGCCCGGCCAGCGCTCCTTCGGCGAGCTGCCCCGCCATGTCCAGCACGGCCAGCGGTGGCCGCTTCTCGGCGTCGTCGGTGTCGGCGGCCTTCCCCGCCTTCCCGGTCTTCCCGGCCTTGCGGGTCCCGCCGCTCCCGGCGTCGGCGTCCTCGTCGGCGTCGCCGATCCGCGGGCAGACGACATACGCCTGATGGCCCTTGCCGACCTCCTCGCGCACCCGCTCCCAGGCACGGGCGAGGAAGTGCGGCTTGTCCTGGGCCGGTACGACATGGCTGGCGATCGGCGAGCGCCCGGCCGGGAGCTGGTCCAGGACGGAGGTCTCCAGATCGCCGAAGACGGTCATCGCGACCGTACGGGGAATGGGCGTGGCGGTCATGACCAGCAGATGCGGCGGCTGCTTGCCCTTGGAGCGGAGCGCGTCACGCTGCTCCACGCCGAAGCGGTGCTGCTCGTCCACGACGACCAGACCGAGATCGTGGAAGCGCACCTTGTCCTCGATCAGGGCATGCGTGCCGATCACGATCCCCGCCTCGCCGGTGACCAGGTCGAGCAGCGCCTGACGGCGCGCGGCGGCGCCCATGGAGCCGGTGAGCAGCACGACCTTGGTGGCGTGCTCGGCGCCGCCCAGCATCCCGCCCCGGGCCAGCTCGCCCATCATCTCCGTGATCGAGCGGTGGTGCTGCTGGGCGAGCACCTCGGTGGGCGCCAGCATGGCCGCCTGGCCGCCCGCGTCGACGACCGCGAGCATCGCCCGCAGCGCGACCAGTGTCTTGCCCGAGCCGACCTCTCCCTGGAGCAGCCGGTGCATGGGGTGTTCGGTGGCGAGGTCCGCGAAGATCTCGGCGGTGACCTTGCGCTGGCCGTCGGTGAGAGTGAAGGGCAGCCCGGCGTCGAAGGCGTCGAGCACGCCGTCCGCCACGGGCCGGCGCGCCACGGCGGGCAGTTGCGCGTCGGCGTGCCGCCGCCGGGCGAGCGCGACCTGGAGGACGAAGGCCTCGTCCCACTTCAGCCGCTGCCGCGCGTCCTCGACGTCCGCCTTGGTCCCGGGCCGGTGGACCTTGTACAGCGCCTCGGGCAGCGGGACGAAGCCGCGGCCCTCCCGCAGCGCGGGCGGCAGCGGATCGGCGGCCTCCACGGCCCTCGGCAGCACCGCGTCGACCGCTTTGGTGATCTTCCAGGACTCCAGTCCCTTGCAGGCCGGATAGATCGGGATCAGCTTGCCCGCGAAGTCGTCCACGGCGCTCGCCGTGTCCTCCACCGACTCGCCGCCGTCCCTGCCCAGCGGCACATAGGTGGGGTGGGCGAGCTGGAGTTTGCGGTTGAAGACGGACACCTTGCCGGCGAACATCCCGCGGCTGCCCGGCGGGAGTTCCTTGTGCGGCTTGTGGATCCCCCTGCCGAAGAAGACCAGTTGGAGCCGGCCGCTGCCGTCGGTGAGCGTGATCTCCAGCCGCTGGCCCCGGCCGTGGTTGAACGTCAGGATCCGGGACTCGGCGACCTGGGCGACGACGGTGACGTCCTCGTCCAGCGGCAGATCGGCGAGCGTGGTGAGCTGGCCGCGCTCCTCGTACCGCCGCGGATAGTGGTGCAGGAGATCACCGACCGTGTGCAGGTCGAGCTGTTCGGCCATCACCTTCGCGGTGGCGGGGCCGAGCGTCTTCTTGAGGGGTTCATCCAGCGCGGACACGCGATCCATTGCACACCACTCCACTGACACGCGTCGCGCACCCCGGCGTTCGCGCGGGTCGTGGCCGTGCCGTGGGCACCGCTACTCCACACCCACCAGCAGCGGCGCGGACTGCCGGCCGCCCCGGTAGACCACCGTGTCGACGGCGAGGTGCCCGTCCCGTACGTAGCGCTCCAGGCGGTCGGCGAGGGCGTCGGGCACGTCCTCGCCGAGCACCAGCGTCACCAGTTCGCCCCCGGCCGCCAGCATCCGCGAGAGCACCGCCTCGGCCGTGGCGGCGAGATCGGCGCCGATCACCGCCACATCGCCGTCGATCAGCCCGAGGACGTCACCGGCCTGGCAGATCCCGGCCATGGTCCAGGACTGCCGCTCGGCGAAGGCCAGTTCGGCGTAGCGGGTGGCACCGGCGGCCGCGGTCATCGCGACCACGTCCTCGTCGAACCGGCGGTCGGGCTGGTGGACGGCGAGCGCGGCGAGGCCCTGGACGGCGGCCCGGGTCGGGATGAGGGCGACGCGTACCCCTTCGGTACGTGCCTGTTCCGCGGCGGCGGCAGCGGTGTGGCGCAGCTCCGCGTCGTTGGGCAGCAGCACCACCTCGCGGGCGTGCGCCCGGCGGATCGCCTCGACCAGTTCACCGCTGGCGGGCGGCTCCCCGGGGCGCGCGAGCACGGTCGTCGCGCCGGCCTCGGCGCACAGTCCGGCGAGCCCCTCGCCCGGGACGACCGCGACGACGGCCCGCTGGATCCGCTCGGGCGGCTCCTCGGCGGCGCCGAAGTGGCTGATACGGATGCGGTACGGGCGTCCCGCCTCGACGCCGGCCTCCACGGCGGCGCCCGCGTCGTCGACATGCACATGGACGTTCCACAGTCCGTCGCCGCCGACGACGACCAGTGAGTCCCCGAGCCGGTCGAGCCGTTTCCGCAGCCGTGCCACGGCGGTGTCGTCCGCCTCCAGCAGATAGATGACCTCGAAGGCGGGCCCGTCCTCGGCGGCGCAGGACCCGTCCGCGGCAGGCACCGCGGACTCCTCGTGGCGGCGGTGGCGCACCGGGAGGGCGGCCGGTCCCTCGCCCGTGAGGGACTGCACCAGCGCGCCGAGAACCGCGAGCAGCCCGCGCCCGCCGGCGTCCACGACACCCGCGCGCCGGAGTACGGCGAGCTGGCCGGGAGTGGCGTCGAGCGCGGCGCGCGCTCCGGCGTACGCGGCTCGTACGGTGGCGGCGCCGTCGTCGGCCGCGCCGTCGAGCGCGGCACGTTCCGCCGAGTCCGCCGCGGCGGAGGCCACGCTGAGGATGGTGCCCTCGACGGGATGGGCGACGGCCTCCCGGGCCAGTGCCGCGGCCCGCCGCAGCGCCGACGCGAGCCGGTACCCGCCGTCGCCGCCGCCACCCTTCACGTCACCGCCCCTCATATCCCCGCTCTCCTCGCCGCCGCCCCTCCCGCCGGCGTGCGCCGGGGCGGCCAGCACCTCGGCCATTCCGCGCAGCAACTGCGCCAGGATCGTGCCCGAATTCCCCCGGGCGCCGAGCAGCGCGCCATGCGCCATGGCCCGTACGGCATCGGCGGGGCCCGGCTCGGACGTACCGGTCTCGTGCGCGGCGAAGACCGCCTCGACCGCCCGCGCCGCGGATTCCACGGTCAGATAGAGGTTGGTACCGGTGTCACCGTCCGCGACCGGATAGACATTGATCGCGTCGATCTCCTCGCGCTCCCGGCCGAGGGCCTCCAGCGCCAGTGAGCACCAGTTCCGCACCTCTGCGGCGTCAAGGGTCTGCGGCACCTGATGCTCCTCCTTGAGCGGCCTGGAAGCGGGCTGCACGCAGGGTAGCCCGCGCGCCACGGGCGGGCCGCGCGGTGACCGCGGTGCGGCCATGGGGCCGGGGCCGGGCGGGGGCCGGTCCCGCTCATGGTAGTTTCGTTGTACCGAGGCAGGCGTTGTATGCTGCTGCGGTTGCCCGATGAGAGTCGGGCCATTCCCCCGGCAACGCCACATCAGTCACTGATTCCGGCACGCCGGATATCTCTGTACGTGCATCTGAAGTCTTTGGAGTGACCCGTGGCTGCCAACTGCGACGTCTGCGGCAAGGGGCCGGGCTTCGGCAACAACATTTCGCACTCGCACCGCCGTACGTCCCGTCGCTGGAACCCGAACATCCAGCGCGTGCGTGCCGTGGTCGGTCGGACGCCGAAGCGGCTCAACGTCTGCACCTCGTGCATCAAGGCCGGCAAGGTCTCGCGCTGACGCCTGCGTCGTAGCGCAGCCCCTGCGGTTGCCTTGAAAGCCGGTCCATCTCGGTGGGCCGGCTTTTTGCCGTCCCCGCCCTGCCCGGGACCGCTGCCGCGGCCCGTCGTCATCCCCCGGTACGCGGCCGGCGGAAGCGCCAGGCGTGGTCCACCGGGCCGATGCCCGCGCCCAGCGGGAAGCCGTGCTCGATCGCGCCCGTCACATACTCCTTGGCCGCCACGACGGCCTCCACCACGCCCTGCCCGCCCGCGAGCCCCGCGGCGATCGCCGAGGCGAGAGTGCAGCCCGTCCCGTGCGTATGCCGGTTGTCGTGGCGCGGCGCCCGCAGCCAGTGCTCCTCGTGCCCGTCGGTCAGCAGATCCACCGCGTCGCCCGCCAGATGGCCGCCCTTGATCAGCGCCCAGCGCGGCCCGAACGCGAGAACCGCGTCGGCCGCTCGCCGCAGCCCGGTCTCGTCCTCCACCCGTACGCCGGTGAGCTGGGCCACCTCGTCCAGATTGGGCGTGGCGACGGTCGCGGCCGGCAGCAGCCGCTTCCGTACGCCCTCCAGCGCGGAGGCGGCCAGCAGCGGATCGCCGTGCTTGGAGACGCCGACCGGATCGACCACCACGGGCGCCTCGGTGTCCATGAGCAGTTCCGCGACGGCCGCGACCAGTTCGGCGGAGGAGAGCATGCCGGTCTTGACGGCCTGTACACCGATGTCGTCCACCACCGCGCGGTACTGGGCCCGTACCGCCTCGACGGGCAGTTCCCAGGCGCCCCGGACACCGAGCGAGTTCTGTGCGGTGACGGCGGTGAGCACGCTCATGCCATGGACACCGAACGCCAGCATGGTCTTCAGATCCGCCTGGACACCGGCGCCGCCGCCGGAGTCGGATCCGGCGACGGTCAGCACACGAGGGGGCACGGGTGCGGCCACGGGCAGGGACACGGGTTTCGCCATGGCGCCGAATCTACCGCCGGCCGCCCCGCGGGCGGTCCCCGGTCTACTGGTGGTCCTCGATGTCCCCGAAGTGGTCCCAGCCGCCCTTGCTGGTCCAGGGCGCTCCGTCGACGGTCACCTGGGGCAGCGCCGAGAGACCGAGGACCTCGCCGATCACCTTCCAGCGGGCGGGCAGCTTCGTGTCGGCCGGGAAGGTGGCCACGATCGCGTGGTCCTCGCCCCCGGTCAGCACCCACTGGAGCGGATCGATACCGACCGCCTGGCCGATGTCGTGCATCTGCGAGGGGATGTCGATCAGTCCGGAGCGCAGATCGATACGGACCTTGCTGGCGTCCGCGATGTGCCCGAGGTCGGCGACGAGTCCGTCGCTGACATCGGTCATGGCGGTGGCACCGAGCCCGGCCGCCGCGGGTCCCGCGTGATAGGGCGGTTCCGGTCTGCGGTGCGCCTCGACAAAGGCGCGCGGTGAGCGGAAGCCCCGGGAGAGCACCGCGTGTCCGGCCGCCGACCAGCCCAACCAGCCGGTGTAGGCGACGACATCGCCGGGCCGGGCGCCGGACCTGGTCACCGGCTCGTGGTTGCGCAGATCACCGAGGGCGGTGATGGCGATGGTGATGGTGTCACCGCGTACGACATCGCCCCCCACCACGGCCGCGCCCGCGACCTGGCACTCGTCACGGATGCCGTCCATCAGCTCGGTGGGCCAGGTGACCGGGAGTTCGGCCGGCACGACCAGACCGAGCAGCAGCGCGGTGGGGACGGCGCCCATCGCCGCGATGTCGGCGAGGTTCTGCGCGGCGGCCTTGCGGCCCACGTCGTACGCCGTCGACCAGTCACGGCGGAAGTGCCGCCCTTCCAGGAGCAGGTCCGTACTCGCCACGACCCTGCGGTCGGGCGCGGCCACGACCGCGGCGTCGTCGCCCGGCCCGAGCCGGACCGCCGGGGTGGTGGTGAGCCGGGACGTGAGCTCTCTGATGAGTCCGAACTCCCCCAACTCGCCCACGGTTCCCTTCACCGGGACTCCCCTCTCCTCGTCGGGCCGCGTCTGCGGTCGCGGTCCCTCGCTGCTGTCCGTAGCGTCATGAGATACGTCAACTTCTGTCTGCCGTACACCACCCCGTGCGCGCCACCGGAGACCCGGGTCTCCCCGTGGCCCGCGACGACGCGATACCGTGGCGTCTCTTCTCCCCACATGATCCTCGTGGCGGCCCTGGAGGTTCCGTGGTACAGGCGTACATCCTTATTCAGACCGAGGTGGGCAAGGCGACGACCGTCGCCGAGACCATCGCCAAGATTCCGGGAGTGACCCAGGCCGAGGACGTCACCGGTCCCTACGATGTGATCGTGCGCGCTCAGGCGGACACCGTCGATGAGCTGGGACGCATGGTCGTGGCCAAGATCCAGCAAGTGGACGGCATCACCCGCACCCTGACCTGCCCGGTCGTACATCTCTAGGGCCTCTCGTCTGGATCCTGCCGGGCCCGCGCGCCCCGGCACCGCGCCTTGCCGCGTTGTCGTCGGTCGCCCACTCCCCCACAGCCTCGGGGGCGTGGGAGGAGCCCTCTTCGCGTGGGCTCCCTCCTCCGCCTCGCGATCCACGGCACCGACACCGGCGTCAGCCGCCGCGGCGGGCGCTCACCGATCCGGGATCCGGCACGATCCAGACGAAAGACCCTGGCCCCCGTTTACCCTTGGCCGGTGATACGTTCCCGCCGCAGGCTATCCGGCCGCCTGTTCGCCCGCGCCTCCGCCGTCGTCCTGTTGTCGGCGGCGGTGGGCTGTTCCGCCACGGACGCGGCGGTGTCGGTCGCGGTTCCCACCCCGTCACCGGGAGAGGCCGTGCTGTGCCGTGCGCTGCACAAGGAGCTGCCGGGAAGCATCGGTGACCTCGGCAGGAACGATCCCGAGCCGCGTTCCGAACTGACCGCCGGGTGGGGGGACGCCGCGATCGTACTGCGGTGCGGCGTCCCCCGGCCCGACGGAATGAGTGATCCGCAGGCGAAGGCCGTGGAGGCGGACGGCGTCAACTGGATGCTGGAGGAACGCGACTCGGGGCCGCGTTTCACCACCACGTACCGCGAGACCTATGTGGAGGTCACCCTGGACACGCGGTTCGCGCATGACTCCACGCCGCTCGCGCGGCTCGCCGCGCCGGTCGCGAAGACGATTCCGTCCAGCCTCTAGAACGAGAACGAGAACGTGTCCGTCCCGGACCCGGCGGCTCAGCGCAGACCGGTCGGGCGGCGCAGCGCCGCCTGGATCAGCCGGTCGACCAGCTCCGGGTACCCCACACCGCTCTCCTGCCACATCCGCGGATACATGGAGATCGGGGTGAAGCCGGGCATCGTGTTGATCTCGTTGATCACGAACTCACCGTCCTCGGTGAGGAAGAAGTCCGCGCGGACCAGTCCCTCGCAGGACACGGCCTCGAACGCCTCGACCGCGAGCCGGCGCACCTCGGCCGTCTGCTCCTCGGTGAGCGGGGCGGGCACCAGACCGGTGGCCGAGTCGATGTACTTGGCCTCGAAGTCGTAGAAGTCGTGCGCCGTGACCGGCGGGATCTCGGCGGGCACGCTGGCCCGCGGCCCGTCCTCGAACTCCAGCACCCCGCACTCGATCTCGCGCCCGCGCAGCAGCGACTCGATCAGGATCTTGGGGTCGTGGCGCCGCGCCTCGGCGATCGCCCCGTCGAGACCCTCGGGTCCGTCGACCTTGGTGATGCCCATGGAGGAGCCGGCGCGGGCGGGCTTCACGAAGAGCGGCCAGCCGTGCTCGGCGGCGAAGTCCATGATCTTCCCCCGCGCGAGCGCGCCCTCGGCCGCGGTGCCCTCGCCGGAGGCCCGCTCCCATTCGCGGGGCCTGATCACCAGATACGGGCCGACGGGCAGCCCGAAGGAGGTGAACACCCGCTTCATGTACTCCTTGTCCTGCCCGACGGCCGAGGCGAGGACACCCGCGCCGACGTAGGGCACACCGGAGAGTTCCAGCAGGCCCTGGAGGGTGCCGTCCTCGCCGTAGGGACCGTGCAGTACGGGGAAGACGACATCGACCTCGCCCAGCGCCTTGGGCACGGAGCCCGGCTCGCTGTAGAGGACCTCGCGGTTGCCCGGGTCGACGGACAGGACGACACCGCCGTCGGTGGACTCGGCGATTCCCTCGACGCTCGGCAGTGTCCGGTCGGCGATGGCCATCCGCTCGGGATCGTCGGCGGTCAGCGCCCAGCGGCCGTCGGTGGTGATGCCGATCGGCAGGACGTCGTACTTCGTACGGTCGATGGACCGCAGTACGGCTCCGGCCGTGACCACCGAAATGGCGTGCTCGGAGCTACGGCCGCCGAAGACGACGGCCACGCGCGGCTTGCGGAGCTGCTGCTCAGGGCTCTGGGAGGAGTTCTCGCTGCTCATATCGCGATGAGCGTACCTGTTGGTAGCGCCCGAGTCAGCGTTGGTCGCGGCCGAGTCAGCGGCGCTCGGGCTTGGCGCTGCGCGACATCAGCTCCTTCAGCGCGACGAGCGGCGGTTTCCCGTTGTGGACGATGTCCACGACGGTTTCGGTGAGCGGCATGTCGACGGCGTGGCGCCGGGCCAGATCGAGCACGGACTCGCAGGACTTGACGCCTTCCGCGGTCTGCCGGGTGACCGCGATGGTCTCCTGGAGGGTCATCCCGCGGCCGAGGTTGGTGCCGAAGGTGTGGTTGCGGGAGAGCGGCGAGGAGCAGGTGGCGATCAGATCGCCCATGCCGGCGAGCCCGGAGAAGGTGTGCGGATCGGCGCCCAGGGCCAGGCCGAGCCGGGTGGTCTCGGCGAGCCCCCGGGTCATCAGCGAGGCCTTGGTGTTGTCGCCGAGGCCCATGCCGTCGGCGATCCCGACGGCGAGCCCGATCACGTTCTTGACCGCGCCGCCGAGTTCGCAGCCGACGACGTCGGTGTTGGTGTACGGGCGGAAGTACGGGGTGTGGCAGGCGGACTGGAGCCGCTGGGCGACGGTCTCGTCCTGGCAGGCGACCACGGCCGCGGCCGGCATCCGGCCGGCGATCTCCTTGGCGAGATTGGGGCCGGTGACCACGGCGACCCGCTCCGCCGGTGCCTTGGCGACCTCCTCGATCACCTCGCTCATCCGCTTCGCCGTGCCGAGTTCGATGCCCTTCATCAGGGAGACGAGCACGGTGTCGGAGGGCAGGACGGGCGCCCACACGGCGAGATTTCCGCGCAGTGTCTGCGAGGGCACGGTGAGTACGGTGAACTCGGCGCCGTCGGCGGCCTCGGCGGGATCGGTCGTCGCCCTTACTCCCGCCGGGAGTTCGATGCCCGGCAGATAGTCCGGGTTGGTCCTGGTGGTGTTGATCGCGTCCACGACCTCCTGGCGGCGGCCCCAGACCGTCACCTCGCATCCCGCGTCGGCGAGGATCATGGCGAACGCCGTGCCCCACGAACCCGCTGCGAAGACCGCGACCCGCGTCACTTGGACCCCTCTTCCGCGGCCTTGCGCCGCTGTTCCGCCCTGGCCTTGCGATGGTCGTACAAGGCCGCGGGCACCGGCTCTCCGCGTACCTCGGAGAGCAGTTCCGTGATGGCGGCCATGATGACCTCGGTCGCCTCACGGAGCAGTTCGGGGGTGGGCTCCTGGCCTTCGAACCGGGAGAGGTCGACCGGCGGCCCGGCCAGCACCTTCAGCGTCTTGCGCGGAAAGAGCCGCAGACGGTTCTCCTTCGCGTACGGCGGCATCGCCAGATTGGCGCCCCACTGCGCGACGGGGATGACCGGCGCCTTGGTGAGCAGCGCGACGCGGGCGGCGCCGGTCTTGCCGGTCATCGGCCACATGTCGGGATCGCGGGTCAGGGTGCCCTCGGGGTAGAACGCGACGCATTCACCGCGCTCGATGGCGGCGACGGCGGCCCGGAACGCGTCGAGCGCGTCGGTCGTCTCGCGGTAGACGGGAATCTGTCCGGTGCCGCGGAGCATCATGCCGACGAAGGAGCCCTGGAAGAGGCCCGCCTTCGCCAGGAATCGTGGGACGCGTCCGGTGTTGTACTGGAAGTGCGCGTAGGAGAGGGGGTCCAGATAGGAGTTGTGGTTGACCGCGGTGATGAATCCGCCGTCGGCCGGAATGTGCTCCAGACCCTGCCAGTCCCGCTTGAACAGAACAATCAGCGGCGGTTTTGCGATGACGGCCGCCAGGCGGTACCAGAAGCCGATTCTGCGGCGGGACACTCGGACACCTTCCTTTTCACGCCTGGCTCTTTGCCCGGCTGCCGGGGGTCAAGTGTCGCCCCGGGCCCCTGCTCTGTCGAGAACACCGTACGCCCCGGTTCCTGGAGCGGCCCTGTGGGCCGTCACGGTGCCGGGCCACAATAGAGGGCCGATACACATGGACGGAGAGTTCGCCACGGACACCGACCCGACCGGGCACTGGTCCCTGGTCGTTCCGCTGAAACCGCTGCGGCTGGCCAAGAGCAGGCTCGCCGGGACCGCGGGCGACACACTGCGGCCCCGGCTCGCCCTCGCCTTCGCGCAGGACACCGTGGCCGCGGCGCTGGCCTGCCCGGCTGTTCGGGATGTGGCGGTCGTCACGGACGATCCGACGGCGGCGGCCGAGCTGGCGGCGCTGGGCGCGCGTATTGTGCCGGATTCGCCGGGCGACGGTCTCAACGCGGCGCTGGCGCATGGCGCGCGTGCGGTCAGAACGCACCGCCCGAGGGCCGCGGTGGCCGCGCTCAACGCGGATCTGCCGGCGCTGCGCCCGGCGGAGCTGGACCTGGTGCTGGCGGCGGCGGAAGCATTTCCGCGTGCTTTTCTGGCGGATGCCGCCGAAATCGGTACGACATTGCTGGCGGCGGCGCCGGGCACGGAATTGAATCCGGCTTTCGGCGGTCCGTCGCGGCTTCGGCATTTGTCCTCGGGCGCGGTGGAAATTGTCCTGGCCGGGGTGGATTCCGTACGGCGGGATGTCGATACGGGTGCCGATCTGCGGGTGGCCGCGGAGCTGGGTCTCGGTCCGTACACGGCCCTGCGGTACCCGGCGCACGGACCGCTTCCCGCGCGGCGGCCGGGGCCCTGAGCGGCGCCGGCGACCGATACGCTGCCGCCATGCAGGCCACTTCGTACACCTACGACTCCGAAACCCGCGGCGGGAGCGTGCTGCTGGACGACGGCACCCCGCTGGAGTTCGACGCGGCGGCGTTCGACGCGGGCGGGCTGCGGATGCTGCGCGCCGGTCAGCGCGTACGGATCGAGACGGAGGGCGAGGGCGCCGACCGCCGTGTCACGCTGGTGACGCTGTATACCTTCTGAGCGCTCCGGACAGGTTCTGAACGCTCCGGCCGGGCCCGCCGGACCGCGGGCGCCGTCCCCCGGGCCCTGAACGGCCCGTACATCCCAATGATCTTGCACAACGCCGCGGGCCGGGCTCCCCGGAAGGAGCCCGGCCCGGCGCGTGTGGCCCTGTACCGCTCACTGCCCCCTGGCGACGGTCTTCTTCACGGTGGTGGTCCGCGAGGTGGCCTTCCTGGCGGGCGCCTTCTTGGCCGTCGCCTTCTTGGCGGGCGCGGTCTTCTTCGCGGTGGCCTTCTTCGCCGTGGCGGTGGCCTTCTTGGCGGTCTTCTTCGCCGCCGTCGTCTTCTTCGCGGCCGTCTTCTTGGCGGCCGTGGTCTTCTTCGCGGCGGTCTTCTTCGCGACCGTGGCCTTCTTGACCGCGGTCTTGCGCGCCGCGGTGGTCTTGGCGACGGCCTTCTTGGCCGCGGCCTTCACGGTCGGACGGGCGGAAACGCCGCCCGAGAGGCTGCCCTTGGGGGCCTTCTTCACGGCCACGTCGTTCTTGGGGAGCTTCTTCGAGCCGCTGACCAGGTCCTTGAAGCCCTGGCCGGCGCGGAAGCGCGGCACCGAGGTCTTCTTGACCCGTACGCGCTCACCCGTCTGCGGGTTACGGGCGTAGCGCGCCGGACGGTCCACCTTCTCGAACGAGCCGAATCCGGTGACCGAGACCCGGTCGCCTGCCACGACCGCGCGGACGATGGCGTCCAGTACCGCGTCGACCGCGTCCGCGGCCTGCTGACGGCCGCCGACCTTGTCCGCAATCGCTTCTACGAGCTGCGCCTTGTTCACGTCTTCCCCTTCGGAGACATTGCCAGAACGAAAGTGTTCAAGCTTTTTCGCACGTTAGGCAGATATATACCGCAAATCAAACACGAAACGGGCTAATCACCCTAGTGCCGCAACGAAGTCGACCTGGCGGAGATCCGCGGAGGTCACTCACCTTCGGGGAAACGACCCTCGTCGAGGTCCTTCATCAAGCGGTCCAGACGCCTTGCCGCGTCCGGGAGATCGTGTTTCGCCGCGGCCGTGATGACCAGCAGCTTCCGGGAGAGCGCCATCCGTACGCCCTCCGGGACTTGCAGTCCGCGCACCCTCGCGTGCGCTTCCTTCAGTTGTTCGGCGACTAACCCGTAGAGCTTGAGTTGGCTGTCGCGTTCCATGCACCGATTGTGCCATCTGGGGCGAGTTGTCGCCCGAGGGGGGCTCAACAAGCAACTGCACCCCCTGCCCGGAGGCAGGGGGTGCAGTGGGGGAAAAGCGCTGCTCAGACGGTAATTGTGCGCGGTTTGAAGGAGGGCCTGGCGGCCTCGTAGGCGGCGATGTCCGCTTCGTTCTGGAGGGTGAGACCGATGTCGTCGAGCCCGTTCAGCAGCCGCCAGCGGGCGTTCTCGTCCAGCTCGAAACCGGCCGTCAGTCCGGCTCCGCCGGGCCCGGCGGCCCTGACCTGGCGCGCCTGGAGATCCACGGTGACCTCGGCCTCGGGGTCGCTCTCCGCGATCTCCCAGAGGGCGTCGACGACGGACTGCTCCAGAACCACGGTCAGCAGGCCGTTCTTGAGCGAGTTGCCGCGGAAGATATCAGCGAAGCGGGAGGAGATGACGGCCTTGAAACCGTAGTTCTGGAGAGCCCAGACGGCATGCTCGCGGGAGGAGCCGGTACCGAAGTCGGGTCCCGCGACCAGCACCGTCGCCCCCGCGTACGCGGACTGGTTGAGGACGAACGCCGGATCCTTGCGCCAGGCCTCGAACAGCCCGTCCTCGAATCCGTCGCGGGTGACCTTCTTGAGCCAGTGCGCCGGGATGATCTGGTCGGTGTCGACATTGCTGCGGCGCAGCGGCACCGCGCGGCCGGTGTGGGTGGTGAAGGCTTCCATGGTTATCGCGCTCCAGCGGGCGTACGGGCGCCGGCGTCGGCGTCGGACAGATCGGCGGGCGAGGCGAGATGGCCCAGCACGGCGGTGGCGGCGGCGACCTGCGGCGAGACGAGATGGGTCCGCCCGCCCTTGCCCTGCCTGCCCTCGAAGTTGCGGTTGGAGGTGGACGCCGAACGCTCGCCGGGAGCGAGCTGGTCCGGGTTCATGCCCAGACACATCGAGCAGCCCGCGTGCCGCCACTCGGCGCCCGCGGCGGTGAAGACCTTGTCCAGGCCCTCCTCGACGGCCTGGAGCGCGACCCGTACCGAGCCGGGAACGACCAGCATCCTTACGCCGTCGGCGACTTTGCGGCCGCCCAGGACGGAGGCCGCCGAGCGCAGGTCCTCGATGCGGCCGTTGGTGCAGGAACCTACGAAGACGGTGTCGACGTTGATGTCGCGCAGCGCCTGCCCCGCGGTCAACCCCATGTACTCCAGGGCCTTTTCGGCGGCGTGGCGTTCCGAGGCGTCCTCGTACGAAGCCGGATCGGGGACCCGCGAGGAGAGCGGCGCGCCCTGGCCGGGGTTGGTGCCCCAGGTGACGAACGGCGCCAGTTCCGCGGCCTCGATGAACACCTCGGCGTCGAAGACCGCGTCGTCGTCGGTGCGCAGCGTCTTCCAGTACGCGACCGCCGCGTCCCAGTCGTCGCCCTCCGGCGCGTGGTCGCGGCCCTTGAGATAGGCGAAGGTGGTCTCGTCGGGAGCGATCATGCCCGCCCTGGCGCCGGCCTCGATGGACATGTTGCAGATGGTCATCCGGGCCTCCATCGAGAGCTTCTCGATGGCGGAGCCGCGGTATTCGAGGATGTAGCCCTGGCCGCCGCCGGTGCCGATCCTGGCGATGACGGCGAGGATCAGGTCCTTGGCGCTGACGCCGTCGGGGAGTTCGCCCTCGATCGTGATCGCCATGGTCCTGGGACGGGCCAGCGGCAGCGTCTGGGTGGCGAGGACATGCTCGACCTGGCTGGTGCCGATCCCGAACGCCAGCGCGCCGAAGGCGCCGTGCGTGGAGGTGTGGCTGTCACCGCAGACGACGGTGGTGCCGGGCTGGGTCAGCCCGGCACCACCGTCGTCTGCGGTGACAGCCACACCTCCACGCACGGCGCCTTCGGCGCGCTGGCGTGCGGGAGCGG
>NZ_MAUD01000167.1 GCF_001700515.1 Streptomyces lushanensis | reverse complement strand
GCCCAAGGGCAGCCCTTGGGCAGGCATTGGGCCGCATTCACCCGTTTCCTCCGCTGCCCGTTCACGCGATAATCTGCGTGGGCCGCGGCATGCGGGAATGCTCGGACGTCCTAGTAGCAGTAGCGGCGTGAGCGCGGTCCGTCATACACAACCGGTGAAGGACGAGAGTATTCATGACCACGCCCACGATCGAGCTCAAGCCCTCCGCGCATCCGCTGTCCGACGCGGAGCGCGAGGCGATTCTGGCCAATCCCGGCTTCGGCCGGCACTTCACCGATCACATGGTGACGATCAAGTGGACGGAGGGGCGGGGCTGGCACGAGGCGGAGCTCGTTCCGTACGCGCCGCTCTCGATCGATCCGGCCACCATGACCCTGCACTACGCGCAGGAGATCTTCGAGGGCCTCAAGGCCTACCGCCGTCCCGACGGCACGGTCGCCACCTTCCGCCCCGAGGCCAACGCGAACCGCTTCCGGCTCTCCGCCCGCCGACTCGCCATGCCCGAGCTGCCGGTCGAGACCTTCATCGCCGCGTGCGACGCGCTGGTCGAGCAGGACAAGGCATGGGTGCCCGCGCACGGCGGCGAGGACTCCCTCTATCTGCGGCCGTTCATGATCGCCACCGAGGTCGGTCTCGGTGTCCGGCCCTCGAACGAGTATCTGTTCCTGGTCATCGCGTCCCCGGCGGGCGCGTACTTCCCCGGAGGTGTGCGGCCCGTCTCCGTCTGGCTCTCGGAGAACTACGTCCGCGCGGTGCCGGGCGGCATCGGCTTCGCCAAGACCGGCGGCAACTACGCGGCGTCCCTGCTCGCCCAGGCCGAGGCGGCGGAGAAGGGCTGCGAGCAGGTGGTCTACCTGGACGCGCTGGAGCACCGCTGGGTCGAGGAACTGGGCGGGATGAACCTGTACTTCGTGTACGGCGACCGCATCGTCACGCCCGAGCTGACCGGCTCGCTGCTCGCGGGCATCACCCGTGACTCGCTGCTCGCCGTGGCGCGCGACCTCGGCTACACCGCCGAGGAGGGCCGGATCTCCAAGGAGCAGTGGCGCCGGGACACCGAGAACGGCAGCCTCACCGAGGTCTTCGCCTGCGGTACGGCCGCGGTGATCACCCCGGTCGGCGCGGTCAAGTCGGCTGCCGACGAGTGGACCCAGTCGGGCGGTGAGCCGGGCAAGGTCACCATGGAGCTGCGGTCGGCGCTGCTGGACATCCAGCGGGGCGTGGTTCCCGACACCCATGGCTGGATGCACGAGCTGGGCCGTTCCTGACCCCGCCGCCGATCCCGCCCGCCCCTGAGCCCGCCCGCGGCTGCGGCCCGCCGGGCGGGCGGACGACGTACCGCCGCCGGCGCGCCCTCGACCGGGCGGGCCGGCGGTCCCGTACGCCGTGACCGGTGACCGAGCCGTGCGCGACCGCATCGTGAGACACCCCTGCCCGGCCGGACGCGGCGTGCGAGAATCGGCTCGTGCTCTCGCTCGCCATGATTATCGGCAGCAAGCGCGCCGGTCCGCAGTGACCGCCTCGTACCACCACGTACGGCGCGGCCACCGTGCCTCAGACCCGCGCGCAGACCTCTCGCACCCGCGAGGGGTTTTTTCGTTTTCCGGCCCCACCCCGGCGGAAGACGGACGGCGCGCGGAGACGGGGGCAAGTGGAGCCAGACCATCCACTCGACAGGAGCAACGCACCATGACCCCAGAGTCCACGGAGAGCGACGACAGCTTCCATGTCTTCGACACCACGCTGCGCGACGGTGCCCAGCGTGAGGGCATCAATCTGACCGTCGCCGACAAGCTGGCCATCGCCCGGTACCTGGACGAGTTCGGCGTGGGCTTCATCGAGGGCGGCTGGCCCGGTGCCAACCCGCGTGACACCGAGTTCTTCGCCCGCGCCCGGCAGGAGATCGAGTTCCGGCACGCCCAGCTCGTCGCCTTCGGCTCCACCCGGCGGCCCGGAGCCAAGGCGTCGGAGGACCCCCAGGTCAGAGCGCTGATCGAGTCCGGCGCTCCGGTGATCACCCTGGTCGCCAAATCGCATGACCGCCATGTCGAACTGGCCCTGCGCACCACCCTGGACGAGAACGTCGAGATGATCCGCGACACCGTCTCCCATCTGCGGGAGCAGGGGCGGCGGGTCTTTGTCGACTGCGAGCACTTCTTCGACGGCTACCGCGCCAATCCGGAGTACGCCAAGGCCGTCGTACGGGCCGCCGCCGAGGCCGGCGCCGATGTGGTCATCCTCTGTGACACCAACGGCGGAATGCTGCCCGCGCAGATCCAGGCCGTCGTCTCCACCGTGCTGGCCGACACCGGGGCCCGGCTCGGTATCCACGCCCAGGACGACACGGGCTGCGCCGTCGCCAACACCCTCGCCGCCGTCGACGCGGGCGCCACACATGTGCAGTGCACGGCCAACGGATACGGCGAGCGCGTCGGCAACGCCAACCTCTTCCCGGTCGTCGCCGCCCTGGAGCTGAAGTACGACAAGCGGGTGCTGCCCGCGGGCGCGCTCGCCGAGATGACCCGGATCTCGCACGCCATCGCCGAGGTCGTCAATCTCGCGCCCTCCACCCATCAGCCGTATGTCGGCGTCTCCGCCTTCGCCCACAAGGCCGGACTCCATGCCTCCGCGATCAAGGTCGATCCGGATCTGTACCAGCACATCGCCCCGGAACTGGTCGGCAACACCATGCGGATGCTCGTCTCCGACATGGCGGGCCGCGCCTCCATCGAGCTCAAGGGCAAGGAACTCGGCATCGATCTGGGCGGCGACCGCGATCTGGTCGCCCGCGTCGTCGGCCGGGTCAAGGAGCGTGAGCTGAAGGGCTACACGTACGAGGCCGCCGACGCCTCCTTCGAACTGCTGCTGCGCGAGGAGGCGGAGGGCAGGCCCCGCCGCTACTTCCGTACGGAGTCCTGGCGCGCGATCGTGGAGGACCGGCCCGACGGTACGCACGCCAATGAGGCCACCGTGAAGCTGTGGGCCAAGGGCGAGCGGATCGTCGCCACCGCGGAGGGAAACGGCCCGGTCAACGCGCTGGACCGGGCGATGCGGGTCGGGCTGGAGCAGATCTATCCGCAGCTCGCCAAGCTGGAGCTGGTGGACTACAAGGTCCGCATCCTGGAGGGGCGGCACGGTACGGAGTCCACCACCCGGGTACTGATCACCACCTCGGACGGCACCGGCGACTGGGCCACGGTGGGCGTCGCCGAGAATGTGATCGCCGCCTCCTGGCAGGCCCTGGAGGACGCGTACACCTACGGTCTGCTGAGGGCCGGCGTCGAACCGGCGGAGTAGCACTCCTCCGGTTCGACGCCGGCCCCGCTCGGCGGACGCGGGCCACGGGTCAGCGGACGCCGGCCCCGGGCCTCGGCCCCGGGTCCGGACTCAGCTCTGGAGCCGCCACTTCTGATTGGCGGCTCCGGTGCAGGTCCAGATCTGGGTGCCGGTGCCGTTCGCCGACGAGTTGCCCGTCACGTCGAGGCACTTGTCGGCCGGGGCGTTGACCAGATCGGCCGAGCCCGACTCGTATCTCCACTGCTGGGCCCCGGACCCGTTGCAGTCGTAGAGCTGGACCTTCGCGCCGTTGGCCGTCGACGCCGCCGCGACATCCAGGCACTTGCCGAGCGCCTGTACGGAGCCGTCCGCCTTCAGGGTCCAGCGCTGGGCCGTCGAACCGTTGCAGTCGTAGAGCTGCACGGCCGTGCCGTTGGCGTTGCTGCCGCTCGCCACGTCCAGGCACTTGCCGCCGAGCCCGACCAGCGTGCCGGTCCGGTCCGTGCCGCCGCCGGACGGGGTGCCGGCCCAGGTGAAGGTGGCCGAGGTCTTGCCGGGCAGCGAGTAACTGAAGTTCTGCCCGCCCCAGTTGACCCGTACCTGCTGTGCTCCGGTGCCGTCGTTGTAAGCGATCAGCGCCTTGGAGCCGTCCGGATTGCGCCAGGCCACATTGGAGACCGTGCTGCTCGCGGTGGAGGCGACGCGCTGCGCGCCCGGCTTCACGAACTTGGTGAGATGACCCATCGTGTAGTACTCGATGGTGTAGTCGACCTGGCCATGGCGCGCGTCACCGTTGTGGACGGTGATCAGACCGTCGCAGGTGCCGCAGCCGCCGTTGTGCGGGCCGCGGTTCTGGTCCACCGCGAGCGACCACTTGGTCACCGACTTCGCCCAGTGACGGGTGTAGTCGATGATGTTCGCCATGTCCTCGCGCTGCTGATTGGCGATCCAGGTGCCGCCCGAGTGCTCGGTCTGGAACGCGTTCAACTGCGGGTACTGGTTGTGGACATCGGTCTGCTTCTGGATGTTCCCGCCGTAGCCGTGCCAGGCGACGCCGCCGAAGTTGGGATGGTTGCGTACCGCCGCGTCGTTCACGGTCTCGGCCGCGTACGCGTCGTAGGTGTCCCAGTTCCAGTCGTGCGCCAGGACCTTGGTGGCCAGACCGGCGCCCTGGAGCTTCGGCAGCAGCTCGGTCTTGGTGAAGTAGGCGAGGCCCGAGCCGTTCCAGCTCATCGACGGATAACCGCCGCAGCAGGTGGGCTCGTTCTGCGCCGAGACGTAGTCGACCGGTATGCCCTGGTCGCGGTAGGCCTGGAGGTACTTGACGAAGTAGTTGGCGTAGGTGCCGTAGTTCTCCGCCTTCAGCCAGCCGCCGTTGAGCTGCCCGTTGTCCTTCATCCAGGCCGGCGCCGTCCAGGGCGAGGCCATGGTCGACAGGGCCGGGTTGAGCTGCTTGGCCTGCTTGGTCAGCGGCAGCACGTCCGCGAGGTCGTGCGCGATGGAGAACCGGGAGAGCGTGGGGTCGGTCTGGCCGGCCGGGAGATCGTTGTACGTGTAGCCGAACCGGGCGAGGTCGGAACCGCCCATCGGATTGCGGATGAAGGAGAGTCCGATGCCCTCGGTCGGCGAGAACAGCTTCCTCATCGTGTCGTCACGCGTCGCCTGGGAGAGCGCTCCGCTGCCCTTCATCAGCCAGGCCGCGGTGTCCGTGAAGGAGGCGCCGCCGCCGGTGAAGGTCTGATAGCGGGTGCCCTCGTCGACGGTGATGTTCGTCCCGCTGCCGCCGCTGCCCGGCTGGAAGGTGACGGGAGTCTGCTGCTGGAGACCGCGGGTGACATGGCGTCCGGCCGCGTCGTCCGTCGTCGTCAGCCAGATGTTGACCTGCTCGCCCGCGGCCTGGGCCGTACCCGCGGAGAGGCCGGTGAGCCCGGCGGTGGCGAGGGCGCCGGCGAGGAGAACCCTCGTCAGCCGGCGCCCGGTACCGGTCGATCTCGACATAGAACTGCTGCCTTTCTCGGCAGAGGGTGGGGGGTTGGGGTGCGGCGGGTGTCCTGTCGCCTTGCCGCTCCCTGCGGCGTGAGTGAACTGCTGTTACGAACTCCCGTCAAGAGACGGCGCTGTGCGACGTGTTCACGAACTGAACGCACAACGCCTCTGACCTGCTACCGGCCTGGTACGTAACAAAGGTTCGGACCAATCTCGACGTGAAGTATTGACGACTGTGTTGCGTGCCGGTTAACTCACCGCCCAACGCCGGTACCGGTTCCGGAAGCGGTTGCGGTACCGGTTCCACACCTCGAAGCGGAGGCACCGATGCGTGTCACGATCGCGGACGTCGCCCGTCAGGCAGGCGTCAGCAAGACGACCGTGTCCCGGGTGATCAATACCAAAGGTGAAGTCGACCGCAGTACGGCGGCCCGCGTTCGAGCCGTGATCGCCCAGCTCGGCTATGTGCCCAGTTCGGGCGCCGTCGGACTGGCCCGCGGCACCAGCCGTACGGTCGGCATGCTGGTGCCCTCGCTCACCTGGCCCTGGATGGGCGAGGTACTCCAGGGAGTCGTCGACACGGTCGAGGCGGCCGGCTACGGTCTGCTGCTCTTCACCTGCAACCGCGGCGGCGAGTCGGTGGAGCACTTCACCACGCAGGTCTCGGCCCGCGCGTTCGACGGGCTGCTCGTGGTCGAGCCCGAGAACACGCTCGACACCATCATCGGACTGCACCACAAGGGCCTGCCCGTCGTGCTGATCGACGACCGCGGCAGCCATCCCGAGGACTTCCCCTCCGTCGTGACCACCAATCGCGAGGGAGGCGCGTCCGCGGCCCGCCATCTGCTGGCCGACGGACGGCGCAGGCCCCTGGTCATCACCGGGCCCGCGCACTTCGGATGTGTACGCGACCGGCTCAGCGGCTTCCGTGAGGTGCTGCCGACCGATCTGGTCGTGGTGGGCGACTTCACCGAGTTGTCGGGACGGCTCGCGGTGGAGAAACTCCTCGCCGGCGAGGTCGCCTTCGACGCGGTCTTCGCGCACAACGACATCAGCGCGGCCGGTGCGATGCGGGCCCTGCGGGCCGCCGGGCGGAGCGTGCCCGACGACATCGCGGTGGTCGGGTTCGACAACATCCCGATGGCCCGGCACACCGAGCCGCCGCTGACCACCGTCCACCAGCCCGCGCGTGAGATGGGCGAGACGGCGGCGACGATGCTGCTCGGACATCTGGGCGGCGCGTCCGCGCCCGACGAACCGGTCGTCCTGCCCACCGAACTGATCGTGCGGAAGTCGGCGCCGTGAACCGCCGTCGAGCCCCGAGGACTCCCTGACCGCCACCGGACCGCGACGGGCCGGCCCAGCGGAGCGGCCCCGCGTCAGGCGCCGAGCAGCACACCGCGCTCAGCCCGCACTCAGTCAGCACTCATCAGCGAGCACTCAGCAAGCGAACAGCAACCGCACAGCACGGTAGGACCCCGTACGGACATCGCTCCACACACCCGCACTCCCCCCACAGGAGGCACCGATGCCCTCACGTACGACCCTGGTGGCCACCACCGCGGCGCTTCTGGCGCTGTCGGCCCCGCTCGCGTTCAGCGCGCCCGTACCCCAGCAGTCCGCCCGGGCCGCCGCGGCCGTGGCGGCCTGGAACACCGACCAGGCGGCGGCGGCCTATGCCGCCAATCCCGCTTCCGTCACCGCGTCCGGCACCGAGAACCCCGGCACCCCGGCCTCCGGCGCTGTCGACGGCAACGGCGCCACCCGCTGGGCCAGCGACTTCACGGACAACGCCTGGATCAGGATCGACCTGGGCAGCGTCATCCGTGTCAACCAGGTCAAGCTCGAATGGGAGGCCGCCTACGGCAAGCAGTACGTCCTGGAGGCGTCCACGGACGGCACGAACTGGACGAGCTTCTACACCGAGACCGACGGAACCGGCGGCACCGTCACCGCCCACACGTATCCGCAGGAAGTCACCGCGCGCTATGTCCGGATGCGCGGTGTGCAGCGGGCGACCGCCTGGGGCTACTCCCTCTTCTCGTTCCAGGTGTACGGAGGCGAGCGCGCGCCCGCCTCCACCACCCGCACCAATCTCGCCCTCAACCATCCGGCGTACGGCAACCTCTACCAGCACGCCGGGAACTCCCCCGCCTATGTGACCGACGGCGGCTGGCCCGCCGACCTCAAGGGCGACCAGACCCGCTGGGCCAGTGACTGGAACACGGACCGCTGGGTCGGGGTCGACCTGGGCGCGTCGTCCCGGATCGAGGCGGTCGACCTGTACTGGGAGGCGGCCTACGCCGTCGACTACGAGCTCCAGGTCTCCGACGACAATCGCACCTGGCGTACGGTCCACCGGCCGTCCGCCGCCGAGGTCGCCGCCCGCCGCGCCGATGTCAAGGCGCCGGGGGAGGCAGCGGGCCGGCGCGACACCATCACCCTGTCCACCCCGGCCACCGCGCGCTATGTCCGGATGCTGGGCAAGGAGCGCCGCTCCTTCTACAACCCGGCGCCCTCGACCGCCCAGTTCGGTTACTCGCTGTACGAGTTCCAGGTCTGGGGCACCGGCGGCAGCGCGGCGGCGGCCTATCCGGCGCTGCCCAAGAACTCGGGCGCGGCCTACCGTACGACCTTCTTCGACGACTTCACCGGCTCGGGACTGGACCGCAACAAGTGGCGGGTGGTCCGTACCGGCACGGAGATGGGCTCGGTCAACGGGGAGTCCCAGGCCTATGTCGACTCGCCGAACAACATCCGTACCGAGAACGGCAGCCTGGTCCTCGAGTCCAAGTACTGCAAGGGCTGCACCACCGTGCCCGGCGGCGGGAGGTACGACTTCACCTCCGGCCGTATCGACACCAACACCAAGTTCGACTTCACCTACGGCAAGGTCAGCGGCCGGATGAGGCTTCCGGTCGGCGACGGCTTCTGGCCCGCCTTCTGGCTGCTGGGCAGCGACGTCGACAACCCGGCCGTCTCGTGGCCGGGCTCGGGCGAGACGGACATCATGGAGAACATCGGCTACGGGGACTGGACCAGCACGGCGCTGCACGGTCCCGGCTACTCGGCCGACGGCAACATCGGCAAGACACAGACCTTCCCGAACGGCGGGCGTGCCGACGAGTGGCACACCTACGCGGTGGAGTGGCAGCCGGAGGGCATGCGCTTCACCGTCGACGACCGGGTGGTGCAGGAGACGTCCCGCCAGAAGCTGGAGTCCACACGGGGCAAGTGGGTCTTCGACCACAACCAGTACGTGATTCTCAACCTCGCGCTGGGCGGGGCCTACCCGGCGGGCTGGAACAAGGTCACCCAGCCGTACTGGGGCCTGCCGCAGTCGAGTGTCGACCGGATAGCCCAGGGCGGCGTCAAGGCCGAGATCGACTGGGTCCGGGTCGAGCAGAAGTAACGACCGCGTCCGGGCCCGGAGAAGCAACCGCGTCAGCGTCCCCGGCGGCGGCAGAGCCGCCGGGGGCACCAGCGACACCAGCGACACAAGGAGCACGAGCACGATGCGAGGCACACGTGTCAGACCGCGGCCCGGCACCAGGACGGCGGCGCTTCTCGCCGCCGCCGTGCTGGCGGGGCTGCTGCCCCTGGCGGGAGCCGGTCCGTCAGCCGCCGCGGACGAACCGGCCCCGGTGGCCGTCGACCGTTTCGAGGGCGAGGTCCCGTTCGCGGGACCGCCCGAGGAGGGCATCTTCACCTGGGGCGGCGACGCCGACGATCCGCCGGAGCTGAGCCTGGTGGAGCGCGCCGACGCGCCCGAGGGGGCCAAGGTCCTCGAAGGCGGCTACGACATCAGCGGATACGGCGGATTCAGCCATGACTTCGCCTTCGGCGAGCCGTCGCACGACTGGTCGGCCCACCGCGGCATCCGCTTCTGGTGGTACGGCCAGAACACCGCGCCCCTGCCTCCCGGTTCCGGCAGAAGGATCAACTTCGAGATCAAGGACGGCGGCGCCAACGGCGAGGCCTCCGAGCTGTGGACGACGTCCTTCACCGACGACTGGGAGGGCTGGCACCAGGTCGAGATACCCTTCGCCGACTTCCGGTACCGCACCGACTATCAGCCGGTCGGCGGTATCGACCAGGTCCTCGGTCTGACGGAGATGTGGGGCTATGCCCTCACCCTGCCGACGGGCGCGCCGGGCCGCTTCGCCCTCGACGCGGTCGAGCTGTACGGCAAGGCCGACCCGGGCCTGACGGCGAGCGTCGTCACCGACGCGGCCGTCCTTCCCGTCACCGAGGGCGCCACGGCCAAGGCGCGGATCTCCGTCGCGACGACCGGTTCCGGCCCGATCGAGGAGCCCGTGACGGTCGCCTACACCACCGAGGGCGGCACCGCGGAGGCGGGCAAGGACTACACGGCCGTCTCCGGCTCGGTCACCTTCCCGGCCGGCAGCCCCTCGGGCACCTCACGGACCGTCGAGGTCCCCACGCTCAAGGACAGGACGGCCGAGAGCGCCGAGACCGTACCGCTCACCCTCACCGTCACCGGCGCCAAGGCCCCGGCCGAGAACCCGCGGATCGTGATCGACGCGCACGGTCTGCCGTATCTCGACCCGAGGCTGCCGGTGAGGAAGCGGGTGGCGGACCTCGTCCCGCGGCTTTCCCTCGCGGAGAAGGCCGGCCAGATGACCCAGGCCGAGCGCAACGCGCTCACGGCCCAGGGCGACATCGCCGCCTACGATCTCGGCTCGCTGCTCTCCGGCGGCGGGTCCGTACCGACGCCCAACACCCCGCAGGCCTGGGCGAGGATGGTCGACGCCTTCCAGCTCAGGGCGCAGGCCACCCGCTTCCAGATTCCGCTGATCTACGGTGTGGACGCGGTGCACGGCCACAACAACGTCATCGGCGCGACGATCATGCCGCACAACATCGGTATCGGCGCGACCCGCGATCCGGCGCTGGCGGAGCGGACCGGCGCGGTGACGGCGAACGAGGTACGGGCCACGGGTGTCCCGTGGGACTTCGCGCCCTGCGTCTGTGTCGCCAGGGACGAGCGCTGGGGCCGTACGTACGAGTCCTTCGGTGAGGATCCCGCGCTGGTCATCGCCATGGACACCGTTGTCAACGGTCTCCAGGGCCCGGCGTCCGGCAGCGGCCTGGACCGCAACGACAAGGTGCTGGCGACGGCCAAGCACTTCGTCGGTGACGGCGGCACCGAGTACGGCTCGTCCACGACCGGCTCGTACACCATCGACCAGGGCGTCACCAAGGTCACCCGCAAGGAGCTGGAGACCATCCATCTCGCGCCCTACAAGGACGCCGTGAAGCGCGGGGTGGGCACGGTCATGCCCTCGTACTCCTCGCTGGAGATCACCGACGAGAACCGGCCCGCGGTCAAGATGCACGCCGACGGCGCCATGATCAACGGTGTGCTGAAGGACCGGATGGGCTTCAAGGGCTTCGTCATCAGCGACTGGCAGGCGATCGACCAGATCCCCGGCGACTACGCGAGCGACGTCCGTACCTCCATCAACGCCGGACTCGACATGATCATGGTCCCGACGGCGTACAAGGACTTCACCCGGACCCTCCAGGCCGAGGTCACCGCGGGCCGGATCAGCCAGGCGCGGATCGACGACGCCGTCTCCCGCATCCTGGAGCAGAAGTTCAGGCTGGGTCTCTTCGAGAAGCCGTACGCGGACACCACCAACCAGCCGAAGATCGGCTCGCCCGAACACCGGGCGGTGGCCCGCGAGGCGGCGGCCGGGTCGCAGGTGCTGCTGAAGAACAAGGGCGCGGTCCTGCCGCTCAAGCCGTCGCAGAAGGTGTACGTGGCCGGCTCCAACGCCGACGATCTGGGCAACCAGATGGGCGGCTGGACCATCACCTGGCAGGGCGGCTCCGGGCGCACCACCACCGGGACGACCATCCTGGAGGGCATGCGCAAGGCGGCTCCCGACGCCACCCTCACCTACTCCGAGGAGGCAAGCGCGCCGACGGCGGGCCATGACGTCGGAGTGGTCGTCGTCGGCGAGAAGCCGTACGCCGAGGGCCAGGGCGACGTCGGCAACGGCCATGATCTGAACCTGTCCGACGAGGACAGGCGGGCCGTGGACACGGTCTGCGCCGCCATGAAGTGCGCCGTACTGATCGTCTCGGGCCGGCCGCAGCTCATCGGAGACCAGCTCGGTGACATCGACGCGCTGGTGGCGTCCTGGCTGCCGGGCAGCGAGGGCGACGGAGTGGCCGATGTGCTCTACGGCAGGCGGGCCTTCACCGGTCGGCTTCCGCTGACCTGGCCCAGGTCGGTCGAGTCACTGCCGATCAATGTCGGTGACGCGGTCTACGACCCGCAGTTCCCCTACGGCTGGGGCCTGACGACTCTCAAGGCGCCGCCCGGCGGCGGGCAGTTGACCCTCGCCGCCCTCGGTGTCGCGGCCCGTGTGCTGGAGAAGGCCGGACTCGGCGGCTCGGCACAGGGCAGGGAGCTGGTCGGCCAGGCCAGGCTGCTCGTCCAGCAGAAGATCGGCGAGCACATCACTCCCGCGTCGGCGAAGCCCTTCGCGGAAGCGGACCATCTGCTGCTCACCGGTGATCTGACCGGTGCGGTGGACAGGCTGACGGCGGCGTACCGGGCCGCCTGACCGGCACGGACCCCCATGGGTGAGGCACCCGGGCCGGCGGGCCCGGGTGCCTCACCCTTTCCCGCCGCTTCCCGCCGCTTCTCGTGTTTCCCGCTTCTCCCGTCGCCCCGCTCTTCCCGCTCTTGCCGCTCGCCTCCGAACGCCCTTTGCCGGTCCGCGGCTCCGCCGTTCCGTCGCTCTGCCGCTCAGCTTTCGCTTTTGCTCATCCCTGTCCCATCTTGGCGCATTTCGGGTAGCGTCAATGTATGAGGACGAGGCTGTATTCCGCACTCTCCGGGCTGCTGCTCGCCGGCTCGGCCGCCGTCCTGGGGGTGGCGCCCGCCGCGGAGGCCGCCACCGGCCCAGGTGACGTGGCCGAGGCCCTCAAGGACGGGCCCGTGTACGTGGATCCCGGCGCCGCGAGCCGGCTCTCCACCTCCGAGGCCGAGGCCCTGGCGAAGAAGATCAAGGACGCGGACAAACCGCTCTTCGTGGCCGTCCTGCCCGATACCGCCCAGTTCCCGGCCGCCACCGTGCTGAACACGGTACGGGCCGAGACCGGGATCACCGGTCTGTACGCCATCCGGCTCGGTGAGCGCTTCGACGCGGGCGCCGACTCCTCCGTGCTCTCCCAGCAGACGGTCCGCGAACTCACCGGCGCGGTCAAGACGGGCGGCCCGGTGGACGCGGCGACCGAGCTGAACAACTTCGTCGACCAGGCGCTCCCGCAGATCCGCGGCCACGCCCCGGCGTCCTGGGACACCACGGGCCCGGCCGGCTCCGGCAGCTCGTCCACCGGGCTGATCGTGCTCGGCTCGGTGCTCGCGGCGGGCGGCGCGGGCGCGTACGCCGTGGCACGGCGCAGCCGCGGCAAGCGGATCGAGCGGGAGCGCGAGGCGCTGGACCGGCTGCGGGTCGTCGTGGACGAGGACATCACCGCGTTCGGCGAGGAGCTGGACCGGCTCGACTTCCATCCCGCGGAGGCGGGCGCCGACGACGCGATGCGCGCGGAGTACGAGCGCTCGCTCGACGCGTACGAGAAGGCCAAGTCCCTGATGGGCGCGGCCCGGCGGCCCGACGACGTACGCGGGGTGACGCGGGCGCTGGAGGACGGCCGGTTCTCACTGGCGGTGCTGGACGCGCGCAGAAGGCGGCTTCCGCTTCCGGAGCGCCGCTCGCCGTGCTTCTTCGATCCGCGCCACGGTCCCTCGACGGCCGACGCCGAGTGGGCCCCGCCCGCCGGTGTGCGGCGGACCGTGCCGGTCTGCGCCGCCGACGCGGCGCGGCTGGCCGACGGCGACGACCCGATGGCCCGTACGGTGCAGACCGCGAGCGGCCCCCGTCCCTACTGGGAGGCCGGACCCGCCTACGGACCGTGGGCCGGAGGCTACTTCGGCGGCGGACTGCTGCCGGGGCTGCTGGTGGGCACCATGCTCGGCTCGGTGATGGCGACCCCCGCCTACGCGGCCGACTTCGGCGGCGACGACACCGCCGGCTACGGCGGTGGCGACTACTCGGGCACCGGCTACGACCCGGGCGACTTCGGCGGCGGGGGATTCGGCGGTGGCGGGGACTTCGGCGGAGGCGGGTTCTGACCCGGGCGCGAGATCTCCCGGCTCCGAGGTCCTGCGGAGCCGGTGCCTCGCGGCACCGACTTCCCGGCCCGGCCTCTCACGGGGCTGAAGCGCGCCTCCGCCGGTCGCCGGTCTTCCCGTACAGCCGGCGCGCGCCTCAGGCGGCCTCGGGGGCCTTCTTGATCGCGGAGATGTCGAAGTTCAGCTTGACCTTGTCGCTGACCATCACACCGCCGGTCTCCAGCGCCGCGTTCCAGGTCAGGCCCCACTCGGAGCGCAGGATGGCGGCGCTGCCCTCGAAGCCGACGCGCTCGTTGCCGTACACGTCGGTGGCGGAGCCGTGGAACTCCAGGTCGATGGTGATCGGCCGGGTGACGTCCTTGATGGTCAGATCGCCGGTGACACGGTAGGTCTCGGCGTCGATCTGCTCGGCCGAGGTGGAGCGGAACGACATCTTCGGGAACGTCTCCGCGTCGAAGAAGTCGGCGCCGCGCAGGTGGCCGTCACGGTCGGGCATACCGGTGTCGACGCTGGCGATCGAGACATCGATGGCGGCCGTGGAGGCCGCCGGGTTCGAGCCGTCCAGATTCAGCGTGCCCTCGTGCTCGGTGAACGAGCCGCGGACATTGGTGACCATCGCGTGGCGGACGGTGAAGCTGATGGTGCTGTGCGCCGGGTCGATGGTGTATTCGCCGGTGAGCGCCGCCAGGGCCGGGTCGGCCTCGACGGTGGGGGTGGTGGTGCTGTCGTTCTTGCGGCCGAAGAGGGCCATGGTTCCTCCTGAGATACGAATGGCTGGTTCAAACCTTCAATCGGCGCCACCTTAGACCTATCTCGTTCAAGCTTCAACAATGTCACCCGATCGAGTTCCCCGTACCCTGGCGGACGCGCGTAGATGTCGGGCACCATCTCCCTGCTACCACCTGCACCGCTGCCCCATCCACACCAACGGTCCTCAGCAGGAGGCAATCCCCCCATGAAGCTCCGCTCGGTATTCACCGCGCTCGCCCTGGTCCTCGGCGCGCTGTTCGCGCCCGGTTTCGGCGTCCTCAGCTCGGCCAGTGACGCCCAGGCGGCCACCAAGATCTCCCACGCCACGGCGACCTCGATGTTCAGCTCACGCGGCATCACCTGGTCCTCGTCCGGCGGCTGCTCCAACCGCAACAACCCGACCTGTACGTCCTTCGACCAGCTGAACCTGACCTCGGCCCAGGGCGCGCAGACCCTGAGGAGCGCCAGCGGCTGCGCCATGAACATCACGGGCGGTACGGAGACGGGCCACGCGAGCGGCACGTACTCGCACTGGAACGGCTACAAGCTCGACTTCGCCAAGGGCACCTGCCTCACCAACTACATCAAGAACAACTTCACCTACATCGGCCCGCGCGGTGACGGCTACCCGCAGTGGCAGTCCGGCGCCGGCAACCTCTACGCGGACGAGGGCAACCACTGGGACGTCACGTTCTACAACTGCGGCGGCTGCTGACCGCTCGTCCCTGGCACACGCGCCGCCCCGCCCTCCTGGCCGACCGGAGAGCGGGGCGGCGCCGTCGTACGGGCGGGCGCGCGGGCCTGTGCTAGACCGGTCCGTACCCGCCTGTCCGCCCGGACCGGTCCGTATCCGACCGTCCCGAGCACGGAGGTCTCCATGGCGCCGCCGTCCTCCTGGTCCCGCCGTGCCTTTCTGGCCGCCACCGGAGCGGGCGCCCTCGGCCTCGCCCGACCGGCCGCCGCCGAAGAGCCCGCCGCGGAAGAGCCGGCCTCCGAAGAACCCGCCTCCGCCGGCGCGTTCGAAGCGCTGCGGCTGCGCTGGACGGACCTCCAGCTCGGCACCGGCTACGATCCCGCCGCCGAGCCCTATGCCTCCCGGCTCGCCGCGACCGCCCGGCTCGCCTCGGACTTTTGGCGGTCGATGGCCCCGGCCGCCACCCGTCTCTGGCCCGGGATCGGCTTCGATCCGCCCGCCGGAATCACCCGGAGCTACAACAGGCTCTGGACCATGACCCAGGCGTACGTCCGGCCCGGCACCGGTCTCACCGGCGACCCGGCGCTCCTCGCCGCCGTCACGCACGGTCTCGGCCATCTCTCCGCCACCGTCTACCGGCCCTCGGCCACGCCCTACGGCAACTGGTGGGAGTGGTGCGTCGGCAGCGCCCAGGCACTCATGGACATCACCGCCGTCCTCCACGACCGGCTCCCCGAGGAGCTGCGCGCCGGGGCCTGCGCGGCCGTCGACCACTTCGTCCCGGACGCCCTCCTCGGCCCTGTCCCGCCGGTCCCGCCGGACCCGGAGCGGCGCGGTGACATCGGCCGCCGTCGCGGCGAGCGGCACCCCGCCGCGTCGCCGGAGCCGGCCGTGTACCTCCCGTACCCGGGTGTCAGCACCGGTGCCAACCGGGTCGACCTCTGCCGCTCCGTGGCCCTGCGCGGGATCCTCGGCCGGGCGCCCGCCAGGATCGCCTTCGCCCGGGACGCGCTCTCGCCCGTCTTCCCGTATGTCACCGAGGGGGACGGGCTCTACGCCGACGGCTCGTTCGTCCAGCACACCTGGGTCGCCTACTCGGGTACGTACGGACAGGTCCTGCTGGACGGTCTGGGCCGGCTCCTCTCCCTGCTCGCCGGGTCCGTCTGGGCCGTCACCGATCCCGGCCGGCAAACCGTCCTCGACAGCGTGGAGCACGCCTACGCGCCGCTCATCTACAACGGGCTGATGATGGACTGCGTCAACGGGCGCGCCGTCAGCCGCGGTCACCTCAGGAGCGACGAGCTGCCCGTGCTGCGCGGCGACCACTTCCACGGCCGGCAACTCGTCGCGGCCGTGGCGCTGCTCGCGGGCGGCGCGTCCACGGCCGAGCGCGAGCGCTGGACGGGCCTGGTCAAGGGCTGGATCGAGCGGGACACCGTCTCCCCGGTCCTCACCGCCCCGCAGTTCGGCGTCGCCGATCTCGCCCGGCTGCGCACGCTCGCCGCCTCGGACGTGCCCGCGCTTCCCGAGCCGGCCGGCCACCGGCTCTTCGCCTCCATGGACCGGGCCGTGCACCGGGGACGCGGATGGGCCGCCGCGCTCTCGATGGCCTCCGAGCGGATCGCGCACTACGAGTGCGGCAACGGCGAGAACCCGCGCGGCTGGCACACCGGCGCCGGAATGCTCTCGTGGTGGTGCGCGGACCGCGGCAACGACCAGTACACCGACTGGTTCTGGCCCACCGTCGACCCGTACCGGCTGCCCGGCACCACCGTCTCCACCAAGCGGCTCGCGGACCGGGCGGGCGGTGAGTGGGGCGCGCCGAGGCCCGCCGTTCGGTGGGTGGGCGGCACGACCGACGGGACGTTCGCCGCCGTCGGACAGCATCTCAAGGGCCTCGGCTCCACCCTCGAAGCCCGCAAGTCCTGGTTCTTCCTCACCGACGCCGTCGTCTGTCTGGGCGCCGGGATCTCCTGTACGGACGGGGTGCCGGTCGAGACGGTCGTCGACAACCGCAACCTGGGCGAGCGCTCCGCGCACGCCTTCACGCTCGACGGCGGACCGCGCCCGCGCTGGGCCCATCTCGACGGTCACGGCGGGTGGCTCTTCCCCGGCGGCGCCCGGCTCGCCACCCGCGCCGAGGAGCGCGCCGGCTCATGGAGCGACATCAACACCACCGGTTCGCCCGAACGGCGTACGCGCCACTACCGGACTCTCTGGTTCGACCACGGCGTCGATCCGACATGCGCGGGCTACGCCTATGTGCTGATGCCCGGCGCGTCCCGGCGGGCCCTGGCGGCCCGCGCCGCCGAGGGCCGCCGGCTGGAGATCCTCGCCAACACGGACGCCTGCCAGGCGGTCGCGGTCCACCCGCTCGGCTGTACGGCCGCCAATTTCTGGCGGCCCGGTACGGCGGGTCCGCTCACCGCGACCGCGCCCGCGAGTGTGCTCGCCGTGGTCCGCGGCCGTACCGCGACGCTCTGTGTCGGTGAACCCCTGCGCTCAGGACGGCCGCTGGAGGTCCACTGGGACCGGCGAGTGCGGCGGGTCACGGCCCACGACCCTTCGGTCGAGGTGCTCTCGGCGGGGCGTACGCTACGGCTGAGGATCACTCCGGGGACGGCCTGCGCGCCCCATCGCTGTGAGATGTCGTTCATCTGACATCTAGGGGAATCCCACAAGAGCCGGGGGTACGTTGCTGTCCGGGAGCCCCGCATCCGGCCGGGTTCTGTCCAGGCCCACCAGGAATAGCGCCGGGAGACTGTGCGGAGTCTACGGCGTGTTTTCCCCGGTGCTCTTCGTAGGGTTGGCACATGACCGTAGTGGACGAGACGCCGAGCGAACCCACCGATGCCCGGGGGCGTGTGGCCGAGCTGCACGCCCTGCGCGAGGTGGCCCGCCGAGGGCCCAGCGACCGAGCGACCGAGGCCCAGAAGGCCAAGGGCAAGCTGACCGCGCGTGAGCGCATCGAACTGCTGCTCGACGAGGGATCGTTCAAGGAGGTCGAGCAGCTCCGCAGGCACCGCGCCACCGGCTTCGGCCTGGAGGCCAAGAGGCCGTACACGGACGGTGTGATCACCGGCTGGGGCACGGTCGAGGGCCGTACGGTCTTCGTCTACGCGCATGACTTCCGGATCTTCGGCGGCGCCCTCGGCGAGGCCCACGCCACCAAGATCCACAAGATCATGGACATGGCCATCTCGGCCGGTGCCCCGCTGGTCTCGCTCAACGACGGCGCCGGCGCCCGGATCCAGGAGGGCGTCTCCGCGCTCGCCGGCTACGGCGGAATCTTCCAGCGCAACACACGCGCCTCCGGGGTGATCCCGCAGATCAGCGTGATGCTCGGCCCGTGCGCGGGCGGCGCCGCCTACAGCCCGGCCCTCACGGACTTCGTGTTCATGGTCCGTGAGACCTCGCAGATGTTCATCACCGGCCCGGACGTGGTCAAGGCCGTCACCGGCGAGGAGATCAGCCAGAACGGCCTCGGCGGCGCCGATGTGCACGCCGAGACCTCGGGCGTCGCGCACTTCGCGTACGACGACGAGGAGACCTGCATCGCCGAGGTGCGGTATCTGCTGTCGATGCTGCCGCAGAACAACCGCGAGAACCCGCCCACGGTCGTCTCCGAGGACCCGGTGGACCGCCGCTCCGACGTGCTGCTCGACCTGGTGCCCGCCGACGGCAACCGCCCGTACGACATGCACAAGGTGATCGAGGAACTCGTTGACGAGGGCGACTTCCTTGAGGTCCACGAGCGCTGGGCGCGGAACATCATCTGCGCCCTGGCCCGGCTGGACGGCCAGGTCATCGGCATCGTCGCCAATCAGCCGCAGTCCCTCGCGGGCGTGCTGGACATCGAGGCATCCGAGAAAGCTGCGCGCTTCGTCCAGATGTGCGACGCTTTCAATGTCCCGATCGTGACGCTGCTGGACGTGCCCGGCTTCCTGCCGGGGGTCGACCAGGAGCACGGCGGGATCATCCGGCACGGTGCCAAACTCCTGTACGCCTACTGCAACGCCACCGTGCCACGGATCTCCCTGATCCTGCGCAAGGCGTACGGAGGCGCCTACATCGTGATGGACTCCCAGTCCATCGGTGCCGACCTCACCTATGCCTGGCCCACGAACGAGATCGCGGTCATGGGCGCCGAGGGTGCCGCCAATGTCATCTTCCGCAAGCAGATCGCGGAAGCCGCGGACTCGGAGGCCACGCGCGCTCGGATGGTCAAGGAGTACAAGGCCGAGCTGATGCATCCCTACTACGCGGCGGAGCGCGGACTGGTCGATGACGTCATCGACCCCGTCGAGACCCGTGAGGTGCTCGCGAGTGCGCTCGCGATGCTCCGTACCAAGCACGCAGACCTGCCGTCGCGCAAGCACGGCAACCCTCCGCAGTGACCCTGCGTCCCGCGCCCTCCCGCCGAGAAGACGGAGACACGACCTCCATGAGCGAATCCACGAACGAATCCCTGCTGCGCGTCGAGAAGGGGCAGGCCGGCCCCGAGGAGCTGGCCGCCATCACCGCCGTCCTGATGGCCCGCGCCGCGGCCCGTCAGGACGCCCCGGCCCACCACGGCCGCTCCACGGCCGGCTGGCGCCGTCTTGAGCGCACTCCCGGCTTCCGTGCCCCGCACAGCTGGCAGGGCTGATTCCCAGGACTCACTCCGCCTGTACGGCGAAGGCCCCCGCACTCCTCGTGAGTGCGGGGGCCTTCGCCGTACGGAGTCACCGCGTGCGGAATTACCGGAGTCGTGCCATGAGGGCGTGTTCGACGAGGGTGATGAGTCCGCTTTTGGCGTCGGCGCGGTGGCGTGCGTCGGTGGTGATGATGGGGGTGTCGGGGCCGATCTGGAGTGCTTCGCGTACTTCGTCGGGGGTGTAGGGCTGGTGTCCGTCGAAGCCGTTGAGGGCGATGACGAAGGGGAGTCCTGAGTTTTCGAAGTAGTCGACCGCGGGGAAGCAGTCGGCGAGGCGGCGGGTGTCGACGAGGACGACGGCGCCGATGGCGCCGCGGACGAGGTCGTCCCACATGAACCAGAAGCGGTCCTGTCCGGGGGTGCCGAAGAGGTAGAGGATGAGGTCTTGGTCGAGGGTGATGCGTCCGAAGTCCATGGCCACGGTGGTGGTGGTTTTGTCTCCGGTGTGGGTGAGGTCGTCGATGCCTGCGGAGGCGCTGGTCATGACGGCTTCGGTACGCAGCGGGTTGATCTCCGAGACGGCGCCGACGAACGTGGTCTTGCCCACGCCGAAGCCGCCCGCCACCACGATCTTCGCGCTGGTGGTTGAGCGGGCTGCACCGCCGCTAGAGCTTGCGAAGTCCACTGAGCACCCTTTCGAGCAGTGTCACGTCTGGCTGGCCACCGACGGCCTCGTCGCCGCCGGGCTGATGGATGGCGACAAGTCCGGCCTCCGCCAGGTCGGCTACGAGGATCCGGGCCACGCCGAGAGGAATGGAGAGGAGCGCCGAGATCTCGGCGACCGATTTGATCTCGAAACAGAGCCGGCAGATCCGCTGGTGCTCGGGCAGTTGCCCATGGAGCTGGGACGGATCGGCCGTCGTGCTGACCAGTGCCTCGATGGCGAGCTGGTACCGCGGCCTTGTCCGGCCGCCGGTCATGGCGTACGGACGGACCAGCGGGTTGTGCGTGTTCATCGGAGCGGGCTGCTCCTGTGCGCGCCGCGGCGGTACCGACTGGATACGGGGCCGCTGCGGCCGGTCGTACTGCTGCCGCCGAGGCGGTTCGTACGGCTGCTGCTGGGAATGGTAAGGCTGCTGAGGGCTTCCGGCGCCCTGGCCTGCCACCTGACCGCTGGGCGCGGAGGGGAAGTTGAAGCGGTTCCGCGCGTGCTCGCCCGTGGACCGCTGTACACCGTCGTAGTCATAGGGATGTCCGCCTGGGGGTGTAGCCACGTTTCCTCCTCCGACCGCCGGTCGCCGGGCCGATGCTGACGGACCTGTGGATCCGCGCCACCGCACCTTAATGGTGCGGTGGCAAGCAGCGCACTGTCTGTCAGTTGAGCAGACTTCCCTGGAGCTCGGCCCGGAGATCCGGGGTGAGGACCGTACCCGCACGGTCGACCAGAAGTGCCATCTCGTATCCCACCAGACCGATGTCGGCCTCCGGGTGGGCCAGGACGGCCAGGGAAGAACCGTCCGAGATGGACATGATGAAGAGGAATCCCCGCTCCATCTCGACGACGGTCTGGTTGACGGCACCGCCTTCGAAGATCCGGGACGCCCCCGCGGTCAGCGAGGTCAGACCGGACGCCACGGCCGCGAGCTGATCGGCGCGGTCACGCGGGAAACCTTCGGACATGGCCAGCAGGAGTCCGTCGGCGGAGACCACCACCGTGTGGGACACCCCGGGGGTGTTGTCCACAAAGTTGGTGATCAACCAGTTCAGATTCTGCGCCGCCTGGCTCATCGGGCTCACACTAACGCTCCTGGTTGTAGGTACTGCCCGGGCCGTGGCCCGGTCCGTTCGTGTCCGCTCCCGCGTTGCGGCCCCGCTGGACGCCCCGCCGCAGGTTGCTCAACCTGCCGCGGATGTCCTCGGGGGCCCGGGAGATCTGGGTGCCGCCCTGCGAGGTCTGCTCCGCCGCTCCCTCGATCAGATTGGCCTTGGGCACCCGGCGGGGGAGACCGGACGCGGTGATTCCGCCCGCCTTGGGCTCACGGAGCTTCTCGGCCCGGTGCCAGCGCTCGTCGTTCCTCGAACGCCAGTCGTCCGAACCGGCCGCCTCGCTCTGCCCGTTGCCCTGGGCGCCGCTGTGCGCGCCGCCCTGGCCGTTGCCGAGACCGTTCGACGGAGCCGGGGTCACCGGTGCGGCGGGTCCGCCGTCCTGTCCCGTCGGCTGCCACTGCTGCTGCGGCGGCTGACCGCCGCCCCGGCGCGGCAGACCCGCGTCCGTCAACGTGTGGCTGCTGCTCGGGGACGGGCCCGGACGGTCGAAGCCTACGCGGTCCTGGGCGATCTCGGGAGCGTCGGGGGAGGATTCCGCTTCCGTTGGCCGATGGGTTTCGTAGGTGTCCTGATACGTGCTCTGACCGGCCCACTCGTCCTGGTGGGGCTGGGCGGCGAAGGGGCTCTCGTAGGACGCCTCGGCGCTCTGCGGCTCCGGGAAGACCGCCTCCGCATACGGCTGGGTCAGAGGATCCTGGTACGTGGTGTAGTCGGACTCGGGTCCCGGGAACCCGGCGGCGGGGTCGGCGGGCGGCTGGGGCGCGTACCCCTGCTCGTACGACGCCTCCTGCGGCACGTACCGGCCGTCGACCTCCTCGCGGTAGTGGCTGTCGGTCCCGTCGCCGAAGACGGGCTGTCCCTCGCCCGCGGAGGTGCCCAGCGCGGCCCGGCGCTCCTCGCGCCTGAGTGTGCGGTTGACGGGATCGAGCGTGCGGGAGCCGTTGTCCGCCGCGTCCTGCGTCTGGTTCTCGTACCGCGAGTCGTCGAAGCCCAGCTCGGCGGCCGTGAGCATCGGAGCGCTCTGGAAGACCGGCTCGTCGGCCGGGTCCGGCTGGTCCGGGATGATCTGCGAGACGGTGAAGTCGTCGGCCGGGAGCGGTTCGCCGCCACCGCCGTGGGTGATCGCGTCGGGGAGCATCACCAGCGAGGTCGTACCCGCCTGCTCGCCCGAGGGGCGCAACTGGACGCGGATGCCGTGCCGGTCGGAGAGCCGGCCGACCACGAAGAGGCCCATGCGCTGGGAGACCGTGGCGTCCACGGTCGGCGGATTGGCCAGCTTGTGGTTGATGTCCGCGAAGTCCTCGGCGGTGAGACCGATGCCCTTGTCATGGATCTCGATCATCACCCGGCCGTCGGGCAGCCGGGTCGCGGTGACCCGGACCTTGGTCTGCGGCGAGGAGAACGTGGTGGCGTTCTCCAGCAGCTCGGCGAGCAGATGGACCAGGTCGGTCACCGCCTGGCCGTGGATCTCGGTCTCGGGGACGCCGGTCAGCTCGATACGCGCGTACGACTCCACCTCGGAGGAGGCGGCGCGGAGCACGTCCACCAGCGGCACCGGCTGGTTCCAGCGGCGGCCCGGCTCCTCGCCCGCGAGCACCAGCAGGTTCTCGCCGTTCCGGCGCATACGGGTCGCGAGATGGTCCAGCCGGAAGAGGTTTTCGAGCTGGTCCGGATCGCCCTCGTTGTTCTCCAGCTCGGAGATCAGGGTCAACTGCCCCTCGATCAGCGACTGGTTGCGGCGGGAGAGATTGGTGAAGATCGCGTTGACGTTGCCGCGCAGCATCGCCTGCTCGGCGGCGAGCCTGACCGCCTCGCGGTGGACCTGGTCGAAGGCGCGTGCGACCTCGCCGATCTCGTCGCGCGAGTCGATCGGGATCGGCTGCACCCGGGTGTCGACCCGGCCGGGCTCGGTACGGGAGAGCTGGTCGACCAGCATCGGCAGCCGCTGCTCGGCGATGCCGAACGCGGCCGTGCGCAGCTCCCTCATGGAGCGGCTCATCTGCCGGGCCATCATCCCGGCCAGGATGAAGGCGGCCAGCAGGGCGATCACCACGATCGCGCCGTTGGTGACCGCGTCGTTCCTGGCGTTGTCCGAGATCTGGGCCGCGTCCGCCACGGCCTTGTCGACGAGGTCCTTCTCCAGGACCGTGTAGCCGTCGAACTTGGCGGTGGAGGCGGCCATCCAGGCCTCGGGCGTGACACCGCGCCGCGCGAGCTGCTCGGGGGTGGCACCGGTGGCGATCGCCGCCACCATGCCGTCCAGGACGGATCCCTCCTGGCTGGGCGGCGCGACGAAGTCCTCACCCGCGGCGGCGGCCTGCTGCTGGGCCGCCACGAGCTTCTTGGCTCCCTCGGCGGCCTTCTGCGTCATCACGTCCTGGAGCCTGACCGTGTCCTCCGCCGTGCCTCCGGAGACGTACTCGCCGACGGCGATGTCCTCCAGATAGGCGTACGAGGAGAACGCGATCGTCTGGCCGTTCCTGACATCGTTCTTCTGGCTCGGCCGGACCAGCAGATGCGTGCCGATGGAACGCTGGAGCGACTCGGCGGCCTTGGCGAGCTGGATCGCGTAGACGGTACGGCCGTAGCTGGTGATGTTGCCGGTACCGAGGCCCAGTTCGTTGGCGAACTCCATGAGGGAGTGCTGGACCAGCACATACCCCTCCTCGGTCGCCACGGGACCGCCCTTGCCCCCGCTCTTGTCGGCGGTCTCGACCGCCTCGATGTACGCGCTCCTCCTGAGGGCGACGAGCTTCGGCTCCTCGGCCCTGAACAGGCTGAGCCGGCGCTCCAGGCCCTGCTTGGCGGGCATGTCCCGGACGGCCAGGTCGAACTTCTTCTTCGCGGCGTCCGTCGCGGCGCGGGTCCGCAGGACGACCGCTGCCCCGGCGTCGCCGGTCAGCAGCGGCTGAGCGGTGAGATCACGCTCGTCCAGGAGTGCCTGGCCGTACTCCGAGGCGGCCCTGACGACCAGCGCGGTGCGCTCGGCGTCCTGCGCCTCCTGCCAGGTGTCGATCGACCCCTTGACCTGGAAGCCGCCCATCACCAGCCCGACCAGCACGGGGATGAGGAGAATGGCGTTCAGCCGGGTGGGTACGCGCCAGTTGCGCGGCGAGAGCGGGCTCGTGCTGCCGGTGCTGCCGGAGGTCGGCGGCGAGCCGGACGTCGCGGCCGCAGGCGGCACCGCTGCGCGCGGCGGGGTGAAGTTGCCCCGCGCCTGCTGCTCCGCGGAGCTCGTCTTGCTTCGCCTCACTCGACCAACAACCTCTCGGCGTCGGCACCTACGTTTGTGCCGTGTTCTGTTCAGGGCCGTACTTGGGAGTTGTCGAATTGCAGCACGAGGACAGGTCCCATTCCAAACAGCAGGAATCAGCCATTCCGAGTGGTCCAGGCCTCACGTAAAACGGGCATAAAGAACGAGCCCCGTCAAAAGGCGGGGCCGAGGTGAGCACAGCGGCACCGGACGAGTGCGTCGGGTGTCCGGAGTCCGTGAATTCTCTGTCGAAATGTTATGAACATGGAGGCGGGCTGTGTCGAAGGACATAGCCCGCCTCCATTGGTTTCTACGGCAACTGCCGTACGCGGACGTCTACTTGAGTCGTGCCATGAGGGCGTG
>NZ_MAUD01000166.1 GCF_001700515.1 Streptomyces lushanensis | reverse complement strand
GAGCCTGGCCAGGCTCATACGCACTCCTGTGGATCAGACTCCGGGGGACTCCGTGCCGCCGGCCGTACCGGGCGCGGTCGGCTCGCTGGTCAGCGGAGCGGCATCGGCGAGCGGAGGCTCACTGGTCAGAGGGGCTGCGTCGGCGAGCGGAGGCTCGCTGGTCAGAGGGGTCGGGTCTGTCTGTTTGGAGCGGGCGGACGGCAGGATCTGTACGGATGCGTCCATGGCGGCGCCTCCCGTGGACAGGGAATCAGGACAGGACACAGCAGCCCTACCCAGCGGGCGGAGCCGCAGACGCGTACTGCCGGTAAACGTGTGTCGAGTCACGATCCGTTCCCTGTGCGGCAGTTGAACGTCCTGCCTATCACAGACCGGCAATTACGACACAACGGCCACGCGCATTGACACCCTCACCGCGGGGTGGTGGGCTCGGTGCCGCGTGGGTCGGGACCGGAACGGGTCGGGCCGGACGGGACCCGGAGGTACGAGAGGAGCGGGAGATGCGGCTCGGTCGGAGAAAGGGCACCGCGACCGCCGTCGCGGTCGCCGTGATCGGCGGTCTCCTCGGCACCGCGCCGGGCGCGCTGGCCGCGCCCCCCGGGCCCGGATCGCCCTCGGCCACCACGCCCGACCATGAGGGCGGGGCCGCGGTGCCCGCCGTGTGGCCCCGGCCGCAGACGATCAGGGCGGCCGGGCGGGCGGTGGCGCTCGGTGACGAGGTGACCGTCGTCGCGGACCCGGACGCCGACCCGTACGCCGTGGAGGCGCTGACGGAGGTGCTGCGCACGGCCGGTGTCCGTACGGTACGCACCGCCTCGTCGGCCGCCGGCGCAGGACCGTTCGTCCTCGTGGGCGGCGGCGGCGCGCGTGACGCGCTGCGTGCCCTGCGCGCGCCGGACAGCTCCGATCTGCCCTCCGGCGGCTACCGGATCGCCGTGGGCGCCGTGGACGGGCGTGACACCGTCGCGCTCGACGGCGTCGGCGAGGACGGTCTCTTCCACGCCGCGCAGACCCTGCGCCAGCTCGTCGTGGAACGGGCCGGCCGTCCCACCGTCCCCGGCGTGGCCGTGCTCGACTGGCCCGGTACCGCCGTACGGGGGACGGCGGAAGGTTTCTACGGGCAGCCGTGGGACCACCGGCAGCGGCTGGCCCAGCTCGACTTCATGGGCCGCACCAAGCAGAACCGCTATCTGTACGCGCCCGGCGACGATCCGTACCGCCAGGCGCGCTGGCGCGAGCCGTATCCCGCCGCGCAGCGGACCGAGTTCCGTGAGCTGGCCGACCGGGCCCGGCGCAACCATGTGACGCTGGCCTGGGCCGTCGCTCCCGCCCAGGCCATGTGCATGACCTCGCGGCGGGACCTGCGGGATCTCACCCGCAAGATCGACGCGATGTGGGCACTGGGCGTGCGCGCGGTCCAGCTCCAGTTCCAGGACGTCAGCTACAGCGAGTGGCACTGCGGCCGGGACGCGGACACCTTCGGTTCCGGGCCGGCCGCCGCCGCGGCGGCCCAGGCGCGGGTGGCGAACGCGGTGGCGGAGCATCTCGCGGACCGCCATCCCGGCGCGGAGCCGCTCACGGTGATGCCGACGGAGTACTACCAGGACGGCACGACGGAGTACCGCGCGGCGCTCGCCGAGGCGCTCGACACGCGCGTGCAGGTGGCGTGGACGGGGGTCGGCGTGGTGCCGCGCACGATCACCGGCCTGGAACTGGCCGGCGCGCGGGCCACGTTCGGCCGCCCGCTGGTCACCATGGACAACTATCCGGTCAACGACTACGACCAGGGCCGTATCTTCCTCGGCCCGTACACCGGCCGCGAGCCGGCCGTGGCGATCGGCTCCGCCGCCCTGCTCGCCAATGCCATGGAACAGGCGTCGGCGTCCCGCATCCCGCTCTTCACGGCGGCGGACTACGCGTGGAATCCGCGGGGGTACCAGCCGCAGGAGTCCTGGCGGGCCGCGATCGACGATCTCGCGGGCGGTGACGGCGAGGCCCGCGAGGCGCTCACCGCGCTCGCGGGCAACGACGCGTCGTCGATCCTCGGCTCGGCGGAGTCCGCGTATCTCAAACCGCTGCTGACGGACTTCTGGCGGTCCCGTACGACCACGGACGTCCGGGCCAGAACGGCGGCGGCGAACAGGCTCACAGCCGCCTTCACCGTGATGCGCGAGGCCCCGGAGCGGCTGGCGGGCGTCGCGGACGGCCGTCTGGACGACGAGGTGCGGCCCTGGCTCGACCAGCTCGCGCGCTACGGGCGGGCCGGTGAGCTGGCCGTCGAGATGCTCCAGGCGCAGGACCGCGGCGACGGCGCGGCGGCCTGGCAGGCGCTGCTGGATCTGGAGCCGCTGCGCGAGGAGGCCCGCGCGGACCGGGCCACGGTCGGCAAGGGCGTGCTCGGGCCCTTCCTGGACCGGGCCGTGGACGAGTCCTCCGTGTGGACGGGCGCGGACCGGGCGCCGGACGGCGAGAAGGTCGCCAAGGACGGGCGCTCGTACACCGTGGACCTCGGCGCGGCCAGACCCGTGGAGGCGGTGAACACCATGTCCGAGCCCGGCACGGGCGCCGGTGCGACCGTCGAGGCGCATGTGCCGGGCCAGGGCTGGCGCGCGCTGGGGCCGCTGTCGACGAGCGGCTGGACGCAGTCGAACGCGAAGGGCCTGCGGATCGACGCGGTACGGATCGTCTCGCCCGGCGTGGGCTCCGGCTCGGGTGTCGCCGGTCCCGGCGCGCCGACGCCGTCCGTACGCCATGTGGTGCCCTGGTACGCCGACGAGCCGCGGGCCCGGCTCGACCTCGTGCGCGGCGAGGCGGACGCGCAGATCGGCGGCGAGCCGCAGCGGGTCCAGGCACGGCTGGCGGCGCAGCGGCCCGGCGAGGTCCGGGGCGCGCTGACGGCGAAGGCGCCGTCCGGCATCCGGGTGAGGGTGCCCAAGGAGACGACGGTGCCGCGGGGGTCCCTGACGAACGTTCCCGTCGAGGTCAGCGTCCCCGAGGGAACGCCCGCCGGTACCTACGAGGTGCCGCTCGCCTTCGCGGGCGAGGAGCGCACGCTGACGGTCCGCGCCTCGCCGCGCACGGGCGGGCCCGACCTGGCCCCTGCGGGGACGGCCTCGTCCTCCGGCGACGAGACACCGGACTTCCCGGCCTCCGCCGCGCTCGACGGCGATCCCGCCACGCGCTGGTCCTCCCCCGTGGAGGACGGCGCCTGGTGGCAGCTCGAACTGGCGCGGCCCGTGCGGCTGGGCCAGGTGGTGCTGCACTGGCAGGACGCGTACGCGAGCCGCTACCGCATCCAGGTCTCGCCGGACGGCCGGACCTGGCGCACGGCGGCGACGGTCCGGGACGGCAAGGGGGGCCGCGAGGCGATCGGCATGGACGCGAAGGAGACACGCTTCGTCCGCGTGCAGGGCGAGGCCCGGGGAACGAGATTCGGCTACTCACTGTTCACGGTGGAGGCGTTCGCGGTGGCCGAGTAGCCGCGTGGTGCGCGCGGGTCCGGTGCCGGGCGCGTGTCCGGCCCGTCCGGCGATCGAGGACGGAACCGCCCACCCCGGCGCCGGGTGCCCGCTCGGCAGGGGCCTGCCACGTGCCGTGACTCCGGCAGGCCGGAAAACAGGCCCGTCCGGCGATCGAGGACGAGGACGGGCCCGCCGGACGGGGACGACAATGGCCCGGACCTCAGGCTGAAATGCCGTCGATCCGAGCCATGGCGTCCTCCGCGCCGTACGGTTGCAAGTACGGCAACCAGCGCGGATCCCGGTGCCCCGTCCCGATGATCCGCCAGGCGAGGCCCGACGGCGGGGCGGGTTGTTGGTGGAGTCTCCAGCCCAGCTCCCGCAGATGGCGGTCGGCCTTGACGTGGTTGCACCGGCGGCACGCCGCCACCACGTTGTCCCACACGTGCTGTCCGCCACGACTGCGCGGAATGACGTGGTCGACGCTGGTTGCGACACCACCGCAGTACATACAGCGACCGCCGTCGCGGGCGAAGAGCGCACGGCGCGTCAGTGGAACGGGCCCCCGGTAAGGGACCCGTACGAAACGCTTCAGCCGTACGACGCTGGGTGCTGGGATGACTCGGGTCTCACTGTGCATGAAGGCGCCGGATTCCTCGAGGCAGAGGGCCTTGTTCTCCAGGACGAGGACGAGCGCGCGGCGGAGCGGTACGACGCCGAGCGGCTCGTACGACGCGTTGAGGACCAGGACATGCGGCACGGATGCCTCCTATTACGCCGGCGGCGCGTGGCTCGCGCCGGGACGATCTGCTCTCAGTCTCTCCTCATGCCTGGTCGAAACGCCACCACGTCCCGGTAACGGGCTGGGAGTGTTTTCGACCACACCGGCCTCTTCCCCCGTATTCACGGGCCCATGACGACCGCCCGGGACGCGCGTGAGCCGTGTCTCTCCCCCGGTCGGGGCATCGGACGGGCCGCACTGCCCCGTTAGTGTGGTGGGACCGCCCGCGCACACCTGGAGGTCTCTGCCGTGTCCTGGTCCGCCCTGCCGGCCGCCGTCCCCTCGTCGTCCGACCCGGTGACTTTCGACGAAGCAGCCGCCCGGGCCACGGACGCGGCGGGATGGGTGGAGCAGAACTGGGCGACATGGCTGACCATCGGGCTGCGGATCGTGCTGATCCTGATCATCGCGCTGGTGCTGCGGCATGTGATCAGGCGGGCCCTGACCAAGCTGATAGACCGGATGAACCGCAGCGTCCAGTCGGTCGAGGGCACGGCCCTGGGCGGGCTGCTGGTCAACGCCGAGCGGCGCCGCCAGCGCTCGGAGGCGATCGGTTCGGTGCTGCGCTCGGTCACCTCGTTCCTGATCCTGGGCACGGCGGCGCTGATGATGCTCGGCGCGCTGAACATCAATCTCGCTCCGCTGCTGGCCTCCGCGGGCGTCGCGGGCGTCGCGCTGGGCTTCGGCGCGCGCAATCTCGTGACCGACTTCCTCTCCGGCGTCTTCATGATCCTGGAGGACCAGTACGGCGTCGGGGACACCATCGACGCGGGTGTGGCCTCCGGCGAGGTGATCGAGGTCGGTCTGCGCGTGACGAAGCTGCGCGGCGACAACGGCGAGATCTGGTACGTACGCAACGGCGAGGTCAAGCGGATCGGCAATCTGAGCCAGGGCTGGGCCACCGCCGTGGTCGATGTGATGGTCCGGCCCTCGGAGGACCTGGACCGGGTCCGTACGGTCATCGCCGAGGTCACCGCGCGGATGGCCAAGGACGATCCGTGGAACGAGCGGCTGTGGGGCCCGGTCGAGATCCTGGGGCTGGACTCGGTGCTGCTGGACTCGATGACCGTACGGCTCTCGGCGAAGACGATGCCCGGCAAGGCGCTGAGTGTGGAGCGCGAGCTGCGCTGGCGCGTCAAGCGGGCCTTCGACGAGGCGGGCATCCGGATCGTCGGCGGTCTGCCCCTGGCCATGGAGGAGGCGCCCGCGCCGGATCCGACGGCCGGTATGTCCGCGCCCTCGGCCCTGGCCAGTCCCACGTCCCCGCAGTCGCTCCAGGCGGCTCCGCTCAACCCGCCGTCGAATCTGGCGAAGTAGCACGATCCGGCACCGCACCCCCGCAGGTAACGCTTTGATTGCCTCGGGGGTGTGTTGCGTCGGAGAGTATTGACGCCTTCCTGACGTCCGGCTTACTTTCCTCGCACCCCAATAGGAAACTTTCCTAACAGTGTGGGAGAGCGAGCAGCGAAAGGCAGGTGTCGGGTCCATGACCGATGTGGCCGGACCGCCCACTCCGTCACCGGGGACGCCGCGTGTGCTGCGGGCCATGAACGACCGGGCCGCACTCGATCTGCTGCTGGCCCACGGGCCGCTCTCCCGTACGAGGATAGGCAAACTGACCGGTCTGTCGAAGCCGACCGCGTCACAATTGCTGGCCCGGCTCGAAGCCGCCGGTCTGGTCGTCGCCACCGGGACCACCGAGGGACGGCCGGGACCCAACGCACAGCTGTACGCCGTCAACGCGCGCGCCGCCTTCGCCGCGGGACTCGACGTCAGTCCGCAGCGGATACACGCGGCCGTCGCCGACATCACCGGCACCACCGTCGGCGAGTTCGAACTGCCGACGCCCGGCCGGCGCGTGGTCAGTGTCGTACAGCAGGTGACGGACGCCCTGGAGGGGGCCGTCAAGGCCGCCGGGCTCACGCGCGCCGACATCCACCGGACGGTGATCGGCACACCGGGCGCCTTCGATCCGTCGACCGGCCGGCTGCGGTACGCGTCCCATCTGCCCGGCTGGCACTCCGCCACGCTCCTGGACGAGCTGGCCGCCGTACTGCCGATGCCCGTCGAGTACGAGAACGACGTGAACCTCGCGGCGGTCGCCGAGCAGCGGCTCGGCGCGGCGCGCGGCCACGAGGACTTCGTCCTGCTGTGGAACGAGGACGGCCTCGGCGCCGCCCTCGTGATCGGCGGACGGCTGCACCGCGGCTTCACCGGCGGCGCCGGCGAGGTCGGCTTCCTGCCGGTGCCCGGCACTCCGCTGGTGCGCCAGGTGGTCCGGGCCAACAGCGGTGGCTTCCAGGAACTGGCGGGCGCCCAGTCCGTACCGCGGCTCGCCAGGTCCCTGGGCATCGAGACACCGGAGCAGCCGTACGCCGAGGTCGCGGCCGGGCTGCTGGCCCGCGCCGCGGCCGGGCACGAGCGGGACGAGCGGCTGGCCGGGCTGCTGCGGCTGTTCGCCCAGCGGCTCGCCACCGGTCTCGCCTCGGTGACCGCCGTGCTCGACCCCGAACTGATCGTCCTCGCGGGCGGGCTGACCACGGCCGGCGGTGAGCCGCTGCGCGCGCTGGTCCAGGCGGAGCTGGCCGAGCTGGCCGCCTCCCGCCCACGGCTGCTCATCGGCGAGGTGCACCGCCATCCCGTACTGCGGGGCGCGCTGGAGAGCGCCCTGTCGGCCACGCGCGACGAGGTCTTCGACACCTCCCGCTAGGCCCCCGCCCCCAGAGACCCCGTCCCGGCAGTCCCGTACCGAGTCCTCTCAGAACCCCGACCATCCCCCGGGAGTACCGCCATGCTCAGAAACCGCCGTCTCACCGCCTCCGCCGTGGCGGTGGCCGCGATATCCCTCGTCGCCACCGCGTGTACCGGCCAGTCGGGCTCCGCCGCGTCCGACGATCCGAACGCCAGGACGACCATCACGTTCTGGCACGGCTGGAGCGCGCCGGCCGAGGTCAAGGCGATCCAGGACAACATCGACCGGTTCGAGACCGCCCATCCGAACATCAAGGTGAACGTCGTCGGCAACATCAACGACGACAAGCTGAACCAGGCGCTGCGCGCGGGCGGTTCCAAGGGTCCCGACGTGGTGTCCTCCTTCACCACCTCGAACGTCGGCAAGTTCTGCTCCTCGGGCGCCTTCGCCGATCTGACGCCGTTCATCGGGAAGTCCCGTCTCGACCTGGCGAAGACCTTCCCGGAGGTCCTGCTGGAGTACACCCAGTTCAAGGGCAAGCGCTGTGCGCTGCCGCTGCTCAGCGACGCGTACGGGCTGTACTACAACAAGGACGCCTTCAAGGAGGCCGGCATCGCCGCGCCGCCGAAAACCATGTCGGAGCTGGCCGAGGACGCCAAGAAGCTCACCAGGACCAAGGGCGACAGCTACGAGCGGGTCGGTCTGATGCCGACCTACCACGGCTACGAGACGGTCGTCGACCACTACATGTCGAGCTGGAACCACGCGTACTTCGACAAGAACGGCAAGTCGAACATCGCCAAGGACCCGGCCTTCGCCAAGATGTTCACCTTCCAGAAGAAGCTGGTGGACGATCTCGGCGGCTACCAGAAGCTGGAGAAGTTCCGCAGCACCTTCGGTGACGAGTGGGGCGCCAAGCACCCCTTCCACACCGGCCAGGTCGCGATGCAGCTCGACGGCGAGTGGCGGCTCGGCATGGCCGAGGACGCCAAGGTCCCGTTCGAGATCGGTGTCGCGCCGATGCCGGTGGCGGACGACGAGGCGGACAGCTACGGCAAGGGCTTCCTCTCCGGCACGATCATGGGCATCGCACCGCAGAGCAAGAAGCAGAACGCGGCGTGGGAGCTGGTGAAGTACATGACCACCGACACCAAGGCGGTCGTGGAGTTCGCCAACGGCATCCGCAATGTGCCGTCGACGCTGGACGCGCTCAAGTCCCCGGACCTCACGTTCGATCCGCGCTTCAAGACCTTCCTCGACATCGCGCAGCACCCGCGGTCCAGCACACCGCCGGCCGCCGTCAACGGCGCGACGTACCAGCAGACGCTCCAGGACTTCGGGTACCAGTACGAGCAGGGCAAGGTGAAGGATCTCCAGGCGGGCCTGGAGCAGACCGCCGCGCAGATCGACCGTGACATCGAGCAGGCAAGCTAGCGGGCCGGGACGTCATCCCATGTCCACGCACACCCTCCGTTCGAAGCGCCGCAGGTCGGCGCTTCGAACGGCGGCGTTCATGTCGCCCTGGTTGATCGGCTTCACCGTCTTCTTCGCGTATCCGCTGATCTCGACCGTGTACTTCTCCTTCATGAAGTACGACGGTTTCAACACGCCCGTCTGGAACGGTCTCGGGAACTGGTCGTACGTCTTCGGCGACTACCCCATGTTTTGGCCGTCCCTGCGCAACACCCTCTGGCTGGTGGTGATCATGGTGGCCTGCCGGGTGGTCTTCGGACTGGGCATCGGCATGCTGATCACCAGGATCAGGACGGGTACGGGAATCTTCCGCACCCTCTTCTACCTGCCGTATCTGGCGCCGCCGGTCGCCGCGACGCTCGCCTTCGTCTTTCTGCTCAACCCGGGCACGGGACCGGTCAACACGATCCTCGGCGATCTGGGTCTGCCGACGCCCGGCTGGTTCAACGATCCGGCCTGGTCCAAGCCGGCCCTGACCCTGCTGGCCGTCTGGGGCATCGGCGATCTGATGGTGATCTTCATGGCCGCGCTGCTCGACGTACCGAAGGAGCAGTACGAGGCGGCGGAGCTGGACGGCGCGTCGGCCTGGCAGCGCTTCCGGTTCGTGACGCTGCCGAACATCTCGCCCATCGTGATGTTCGCTGTGGTCACCGGGGTGATCTCGGCGATGCAGTACTACGCGCAGCCGCTGGTCGCGGGCAAGGTCGCCTCCGGCATCATCGGCGGCTCGGGCCAGCAGTTCGAGCCGGGCTATCCGGACAAGTCCACGCTGACCCTGCCCCAGCTCGTCTACAACCTGGGCTTCCAGCGCTTCGACTACGGCGCCGCCTGTGTGGTCGCGCTGGTCCTGTTCGTCCTGGCCATGGCCTTCACCGCGCTGCTGATGCGGCGGCGCGGCGGTCTGATCGGAGCGGGTGACTGAGATGACCTCCGTACTCGACCGCCCCGGCGCCGCGCCGGAGTCCGCCCGGGACAGGACGCCCGCCGCCCGCACCGCGCGCCGCAGGGCGCTGCTGCACTGGATCGGCGTCCACTCCCTGGGGGTCGCGGCGGCGCTGTTCTTCGTGCTGCCGTTCGTCTTCCTCTTCCTGACCTCGGTGATGAGCGACCAGCAGGCGCTCACCCGCGATCTCACACCCGACACCTGGGAGTGGGGCAACTACACCAAGGTGTTCGACACTCCGGGCTTTCTGACCTGGTGGAAGAACACCCTGCTGTACGCGGGGCTCGGCACGGTGCTCTCCGTGCTCTCCTCGATCCCGGTGGCGTACGCGCTCGCCAAGTTCCGGTTCCGCGGCAGACAGCTCTCGCTCATGCTCGTCATCTCGATGATGATGCTGCCGCCCCAGGTGATCATCATTCCGATGTATCTGTTCTGGGCGAAACAGCTCGATCTGTCGGGCACGCTCTGGCCGCTGATCATCCCGATGGCGTTCGGGGACGCGTTCTCCATCTTCCTGCTGCGCCAGTTCCTGCTGACGATCCCCAACGAGTATCTGGACGCCGCGAAGGTCGACGGCTGCGGTGAATTCCGTACCCTGATCAGGGTGGTACTCCCGATGGCCAGGCCGGGGATCGCGGCCGTCGCGCTCTTCCAGTTCTTCTACGCCTGGAACGACTACTTCGGACCGCAGATCTACGCCTCGGAGAACCCGGCCGCCTGGACGCTCAGTTACGGCCTCGAATCCTTCAAGGGCGCGCACCACACCGACTGGAATCTGACCATGGCCGCGACCGTACTGGTCATGGCCCCTGTGATCCTCGTGTTCTTCTTCGCCCAGAAGGCGTTCGTCGAGGGAGTCACACTGACCGGAGTGAAGGGCTGAGAAAAGTGAAGCTCGCAGTGGTAGGCGGAGGATCCACCTACACACCCGAACTCATCGACGGATTCGCCCGGTTGAGGGACACCCTGCCGATCGGGGAACTGGTGCTGGTCGATCCCGCGGCCGACCGGCTCGACCTGGTCGGAGGACTCGCGCGGCGGATCTTCGCCAAGCGGGGCCACCCGGGCCGTATCACCACCACCTCGGACGTGGACGCGGGGGTCGCCGACGCCGACGCGGTGCTGCTCCAGTTGCGCGTCGGCGGACAGGCCGCGCGGAACCAGGACGAGACCTGGCCGCTGGAGTGCGGCTGTGTGGGCCAGGAGACGACGGGCGCCGGCGGTCTGGCCAAGGCGCTGCGTACGGTTCCCGTGGTCCTGGACATCGCGGAGCGCGTCCGCCGCGCCAATCCCGACGCGTGGATCATCGACTTCACCAATCCGGTGGGGATCGTGACGCGCGCGCTGCTCCAGGCCGGCCACCGGGCCGTGGGGCTGTGCAACGTGGCGATCGGCTTCCAGCGCAGATTCGCGAAGCTGCTGGATGTCGCGCCCGCCGAGGTGTACTTGGAGCATGTCGGACTCAACCATCTGACCTGGGAGCGCGGGGTGCGCCTCGGCGGGCCCGACGGCGCCGACATGCTGCCGGGGCTGCTGGCCGGGCACGGCGACGCGCTCGCGGCCGATCTGCGGCTGCCGCGCGAGGTGCTCGACCGTCTCGGTGTGGTGCCCTCGTACTATCTGCGCTACTTCTACGCGCACGACGAGGTCGTGCGGGAGCTGAGGACGAAGCCGTCGCGGGCCGCCGAGGTGGCCGAGATGGAGAAGCAGCTCCTGGCGATGTACGGCGATCCGGCACTGGACGAGAAGCCCGAGCTGCTGTCCAGGCGCGGCGGCGCCTTCTACTCGGAGGCGGCGGTGGATCTGGCGGCCTCGCTGCTGCGCGGCGGCGGCAGCCCGGTCCAGGTGGTGAACACGTACAACAACGGCACGCTGCCCTTCCTGGCGGACGACGCGGTGATCGAGGTCCAGGCCCGGGTGGACACGTCGGGCGCGGTGCCGCTCGCGGTGCCCGCGCTGGATCCGCTGTACGCCGGACTGATCGCCAATGTCACGGCGTACGAGGATCTGGCGCTGGAGGCCGCGCTGCACGGCGGCCGGGACCGGGTCTTCAAGGCGCTGCTGTCCCACCCGCTGATCGGTCAGTTCGAGTACGCCGAGGCGCTCACCGACCAGCTGATCGCGCACAACCGGGAGCATCTCGCGTGGGTGTGAGCGGGGCGGGGAGAACGGCCGGTACGGCGGCGGGGAGCGTGGCCGGAGGAACGGCCGGCGCGGCGGCGGGAGGCGCGAGCGTCCTGGCCGTCGACGCCGGCAACAGCAAGACCGATGTGGCCGTGATCGGCGCCGACGGTTCGGTGCTGGGCACGGCGCGCGGTGGCGGCTTCCAGCCGCCGGTCGTGGGGATCGAGGCGGCGATCGACACCCTGGCGGTGGCGGTCGCCGAGGCCGCCTCGGCCGCCGGGCTGCCGGAGCGGGGCTTCGCCGAGCATGTGTCCGCCTGTCTGGCCAACGCGGATCTGCCGGTCGAGGAACGGGAGTTGGCGGAGGCGGTGCAGGCGCGCGGCTGGGGCCGTACCACCGATGTACGCAACGACACCTTCGCGATCCTGCGGGCCGGGCTGCCGAGCGGCGAGGCGCCACGAGGCGTGGCCGTCGTCTGCGGCGCGGGCATCAACTGCGTGGGAATGCTGCCGGACGGCCGGACGGCCAGATTTCCCGCGATCGGGCGGATCTCCGGTGACTGGGGCGGCGGTTCGGGACTCGCCGAGGAGGCGCTCTGGTTCGCGGCGCGCGCCGAGGACGGCCGCGGCGAGCCCACGGAGCTGGCACGGACGCTGCCCGGCCACTTCGGTCTGCGCTCGATGTACGAGCTGATCGAGGCGCTGCATCTGGGACGGCTGCCGTTCGAGCGCCGGCACGAGCTGACACCGGTGCTCTTCGCGACGGGCGCGGCGGGCGATCCGGTGGCCCGGTCGATCGTGGACCGGCTGGCCGAGGAGGTCGTCGCGCTGTCGACGGTCGCGCTCGGCAAGCTCGATCTGCTGGACGAGGAGGTGCCGGTGCTGCTGGGGGGCAGTGTGCTGGCGGCCCGTCATCCGCAGCTCGACCGGCGGATCGCCGAGTTGCTGGCGGCCAGGGCGCCGAAGGCCGTCATCGAGGTCGTGACGGCGCCACCGGTGCTGGGCGCGGCGCTGCTGGGTCTCGACCATGTGCGGGCCGACGCGGAGGCCCACGTCCGGCTGGGGGCGTACTACGCGGACGAGTGAGTCCTGTGTCCGGCCGGGACCTGTCCGGCCGGACGTGCCCGATCGGGTGGGAACACCCGCCGAACGGGAACCGATGACGGGTCTGCGGCGTATTCAAGGTGGGGAGAGCGGACGGGGCCGGGACAGGGCCGGCACAGGGGCATGGCGCCGGGGCCGCGAGGCCGCGGCGGGATCGGTGGATTCGGCGGGTGCGTGAGCGGGACGGGCGGTACGTACAAGATCCAGTCAAGCCTGGTGTGGTTGTCGGTCCCTGCGTCCATACTGGCGGCCGGGAGTTGTTGTCCCCCGACCCGCCGGGGGCGGGCCGTCGTCGTCAGATGACCGAGGGGGAGGTCACGTGACATATCCACCGAATGTGCGCACCACGCCACCGTCGGCTCCGACGTACGCGCCCATGGCGCCGCCGGGCGGAGCGGCGCCGTCGCCACCGCCCGTACGGCACGGCGCGTGGGCCGAGACCACGGAGCGGCTGCGCACCGCTGCGACGACGGAGCCGGGCCGGCTGAGAATCATCGGCGCCGCCCTGGCGCTGCTGGTCGTGGCCTTCGGGGCGGTCGCCGCGTGGGAGGCGGCCGACCGGTTCTCCTCCGCCGACGACGTGGTGAGCCGCAGTCAGCCGCTCAGCGCGGACGCGGCGGACATCTACCGCTCGCTGGCCGACGCCGACACGGCCGCCGCCGGCGGCTTCCTGGCGGGGGCCGAGGAGCCGCGCAAGGTGCAGCGGCGGTATCAGGACGACATCGAGACGGCGTCCAGGCTGCTGATCAAGGCGGCCACCCATACGGACAGCGCCAGCGAGTCGGGCCGTCAGATAGCCACGCTCAACGAGGGCCTGCCGCGCTACACCGGTCTGATCGAGCGGGCCCGCGCCAACAACCGCCAGGGACTTCCGCTCGGCGGCGCCTATCTGCGCTACGCGAACCAGCAGATGACCAATGAGCTGCTGCCCGCGGCCGAGCGGCTGTACGCGGCGGAGACGGACCGCCTCGCGCGGGACAACGACGACGCGCGGCTGTGGCCCTATGTCTCGCTGGTGATGGGAGTGCTGGCGTTCGGCGGTCTGTTCTGGGCCCAGCGGCGCAACTATCTGCGCACGAACCGGGTGTTCAACCAGGGCCTGCTCGCCGCCACCGCCGCGTCCACCGCGCTGCTGCTCTGGCTCGCCGTCGGCCAGACGGTCGCCCGGGCCGAGCTGAACAACGCGCAGAAGCACGGCCAGGCGTCGCTGAAGGTCCTCAACGAGGCCCGGATCAACTCCCTCAAGGCCCGTGCGAACGAGAACCTCACCCTGGTCGCCCGGGGCGCCGTCCTGACTCCGGACGGCAAGAACGACAAGTACGAGACGGACTACAACACGGGCATGGACAGGCTCAGCACCGCGCTCGGCGAGGCCGAGGAGCTCGCCGACGACAGCGCGGGCGGCGGACCGGTGGACGAGGCGATCTCCTCGGTCACCCAGTGGCGCGAGCGCCACGCGTCCGCCAGCGCCACCGACAGGGCCGGTGACTACGAGGGCGCGCTCGCCAAGGTCATCGGCGACGAGCAATCCACCGGTCAGTCGTTCGATCAGGTGGACTCGGCGCTGAAGCGGGCACTCGCACAGGAACAGGCGGAGTTCACGCGGTCCGCCTCGGACGGACGGGACGCGCTGACCGGACTGGCGATCGGCGCGGGCGCGCTGGCCCTGGTGGCCGCGGTGGGCGCGGTCCTGGGCATCGGCCGCAGGCTTTCGGAGTACCGGTGAGAGGGGGAGAGATGGATCCGAGGGATTCCATGGACGGGCGACGCCCGCCCCGCGGGCCCCGGGGCTTCGGCAGGCTCCGGCCGTCCGGCCGGCTCCGCGGCTGGGGCGGTGTCTCGGCCATGGCCGGTGCCTGTGTGCTGACGGCCTCGCTCACCCTGCTCCCGCTGTCCCACACGGTCGACGAGGACACCGAGAACCACGCGAGGTCCGCCCAGCGGATCTCCACGGCGGTGCCGGCCCAGGCGGCCGAGTGCGAGAACCCGGAGGCCAGTCTGGATCCCTCGGGCGCCGACGGCCCCACCATCCGGCAGATCAAGGCCCGGCAGAACGCGAAGCTGGTCGTCGGCGTCGACCAGAACAGCTACCGCTGGGGTTACCGCGATCCGGCGACCGGCGATCTCGAGGGCTTCGACATCGATCTCGCCCGGGCCATCGCCAAGGACATACTCGGTGATCCGGACGACATCATCTTCCGCGCGATACCGACCAATCAGCGGATCGGGGCGCTGGAGAACGGCACGGTGGATCTGGTCGTCAGGACGATGACGATCAACTGCGACCGGATACAGCAGGTCGCGTTCTCCACCGCCTACTTCCAGGCCGGGCAGCAGGTGCTCGCTCCCAGGAACTCGCCGGTGACGGGATACAACGACTCGCTCGCCGGAAAGCGCGTCTGCACGGCGGAGGGCTCGACGGCGTACGAGGAGCTCAAGAAGAAGTCGTTCGGCGCGGTGTTCAAGGACGAGCACGACGAGCAGGCCACCGACGAGGACCGGTTGACCGTGCCCAACCAGCTCGACTGCCTGGTCAGGCTCCAGTTGGGCGAGGTCGACGCGGTGGTGACGGACAACGCCCTCGCGGCCGGCCAGGCGGCCCAGGACCCGGCCGTCGAGCTGCGCGGCAAGCCGTTCACCACGGAGTACTACGGCGTCGCGGCGAAACTGGGCAATGACGATCTGATACGCCGGGTGAACAAGGTGCTGGTGGGGTATCGCGCCGGTGGGGCGAACAGTCCCTGGATGACGTCGTACAGGAAGTGGCTGGAGGCCGGCCTGCCCGGAATCACCGCGCCGCCGACCCCCAGGTACAGGAACGGCTAGCGCGCGTACGGGAACGGCAGGCGTCGGCCCGCCGGCCGGCGCGAGAGCGGAGAGGTGATCGATGGGCGGCACGGGCTCCTTTCCCGACTCGACGGGGAGACCCCCGGTACCGGTGATGGACCGGGACGAGGTGGACCGTGCGCTGGCACGCCTCGAAGCGGAGCACGAGGCGATCGAGACCTCGCTGCTCGCCCTCCAGGACCACGCGGGCCGCAGACTGCTCGAAGGCGCCGAGCTGACCGGGATCACCAAGGACCGCTGGGCCACCGCGGAACAGTCGATCACTCTGCTGTGGACCTACTTCGACAGCTATTCCGCGGCGCTGACCGGCGCCCGTGAGACCCGGGCCAGGAGGCGCTGGCTCAGCCGCGAGGATCTGGTGGAGCTGACGGAGACGCTGCGCGGGCGCGGCGTCACCGTGGCGGGCACGCCCGGGCACCAGTTCGCCGCGCACACCGGGCCGGCCAGGCTCTCCGAGCACTTCACGCTCGCGGAGCTGGTCACCCGGATGAACGAGCTGTACGCGAGTTCGCTCGACATGGTCGTCGCCGCCGACGCGGTGTGGTCGGCGCTGCCCGCCCGGATCGATCTGCTCTCGGCGGAACTCCAGCGCACCCGCTCGCTGGCGCACTCCGTCGGCGTACGGCCCGGCGAGCATCCGGCCGGGGACGATCTGGAGGCGATTACCCATGAGCTGAGCACCCTGCGCGCCCAGGTGGTCTCCGATCCGCTGGCCTTCTGGCGGCCCGCGCCCGGCAGTTCGGCCCCCGGCGGCGGCCGTCCCGACACCGAGCGGTACGACAGGGCCGCCCGCGCGCTGGAGGACGTACGGCGCGAGATCGAGGCGGTCCTCGCGGTGCGCCAGGACTCGGAGGAGCGGCTGATGCGGCTGCGTGACGTGCTCTCGCGCGCGGACCGTACGCTCACGGAGGCCAGATCGGCCCGGGGTGAGGTGCTGGCGAAGATCGCGGCGTCCGAGGTGCCCGCGGTCAGCGGTCCGCCGACCGTGCTCCAGGAACGGCTGTCGACCGCCGCCGAGTACCGCAGACACGCCCAGTGGCACCGGCTCTCGCCGCTCCTGGAGTCGCTGGAGCGCGAGGCCGAGGACGAACTGCTGCGGGCCCGCGAGTCCTTGACGGCGGTCACGGCACCCCTGGCGGTCCGCGCGGAGCTGCGCGGCCGTCTCGACGCGTACAAGGCCAAGGTCGCCCGGCACGGAATGGCCGAGGACCCGGTGCTGATGGAGCGGTACGACGCGGCGCGCCGGATGCTGTGGAGCGCGCCCTGCGATCTGCGCGTCGCCGAGCAGGCGGTGCTGCGCTATCAGCGGGCGGCGGCGGACGTCCTGGTCCCGCGCGGACCGGGCCCCGCCGACAGCGCCGACAGCGGGAGCAGCGCGTGAACCGGGAACACCGCGCGAACACGGGAACAGAAGAGGAACGGGGGGACCGATGAGCGGGACGAACGCGTGCCAGCGCCCAGGCTGTGAGGGCTCGTACGAGGACATGGGCGGCGGCGAGCTGTACTGCGACACCTGCGGTCTGGCTCCCGTCGTCTCGCCCAACGGATCGCTCTCCTCGCCGCCCACGGGCATCACGGGCGGCGGGCACGGCGGCGGGGAGAGCGGCAGCCGTTCGGGAAGCGGCGGCTCGGGGAGCGGCGGCTCGCGCCCCTCCCGGGCCTCGGCCCGTTCCTCGCGCTCCGCGGTGTCTTCGACGTCCCGCTCCTCCACCTCCCGGCGCTCGGTCTCGGGCCGGCTGTCGCGCGCGCTGTCGGGGCGGATGTCCTCCCGTTCGGTGTCGGTGCGCAGTTCGGGCTCGTCCACGGCCGCGTCCGGGCGCAACCGGCTGGGCGCCGGGCTGGTCTCCGTACCGGACGTGCCGCGTCCGGACCCGCGGTCCGCGGTGATGGAGCATCCGGAGGTGCCCGAGCGCAAGCGGTACTGCTCGCGCTCCGACTGCGGCGCGCCGGTGGGCCGCGCGCGCGGCGACCGCCCGGGGAGGACGGAGGGGTTCTGCACCAAGTGCGGCCACCCGTACTCGTTCGTACCGAAGCTGCATCCCGGCAATGTGGTGCACGGGCAGTACGAGGTCGTGGGCTGTCTGGCCCACGGCGGCCTGGGATGGGTCTATCTCGCGATCGACCGGGCCGTCTCGGACCGCTGGGTGGTGCTCAAGGGCCTGCTCGACACGGGCGACCAGGACGCGATGGAGGCGGCGATCTCCGAGCGCCGCTTCCTCGCCGAGATCGAGCACTCCAACATCGTCCGCATCTACAACTTCGTGGAGCATCTCGACCAGCGGACCGGCTCCATGGACGGCTACATCGTCATGGAGTACGTCGGCGGCAAGTCGCTCAAGGAGATCGCCAACGAGCGCCGGACCGGGGGCGGCAGACGCGATCCGCTGCCGGTGGAGCAGGCGTGCGCGTACGGCATCGAGGCGCTGGAGGCGCTCGGCCATCTCCACAGCAGAAACCTGCTGTACTGCGACTTCAAGGTCGACAACGCGATACAGACCGAGGATCAGCTCAAGCTCATCGACATGGGCGCGGTGCGCCGCATGGACGACGAGGAGTCGGCGATCTACGGCACCGTCGGCTACCAGGCACCGGAGGTCGCCGAGACCGGCCCGTCGGTGGCCTCGGACCTGTACACGGTCGCCCGCACCCTGGCCGTGCTGACCTTCGACTTCCAGGGCTACACGAACGTGTTCGTGGACTCGCTGCCCGACCCGGACAACATCGAGGTGTTCCGGACGTACGAGTCCTTCTACCGGCTGCTGGTGCGGGCCACGGACCCGGACCCGGGACGGCGGTTCTCCTCGGCGCAGGAGATGGCCGAGCAGCTCACGGGTGTGCTCCGGGAGGTGGTCGCGCTCCAGACGGGCCGGCCGCGTCCGGCGCTCTCGACCCTGTTCGGACCCGAGCTGCGGGTCACGGACACCGAGCTGTTCGCGGAGCTGACGGAGGACGTCTCACGGCTCGGGGTACGGACGGCGCCGGCGGGACGCGCCCGGTCCGGCCGGCGTACCAAGGCGATCGGGACGGCCGGCGTGACGGTGCCGGTCCTGCCGACCGGCCCGGCCCGGCCCGTGCTTCCGCCCGCCCGGCCGGACACCGCGATGCCCGCGCCGGGCGGGGCGTACGCGTACGGATCCGTGCCCGCGCCGCGTGCCGAGGGCGCCTTCGGCGCGGCCACCGCCGCCGCCGCCGCCACGACGATCACGGCCACGGCCGCCGCCGGGAGCGTCACCGGTGGGCCCCGGCTGGTTCCGCTCGACACGGCGGCGACCGCGCTGGCCCTGCCCGTACCGAGAGTCGATCCGAACGATCCGAACGCCGGATTCCTGGCCGGTCTGCTGGCCTCGGCTCCGGCCGAGGTGATCTCCGCGCTCGCCGCCGCGCCCGCCGAGTCCGTCGAGCGCGGACTGCGTGAGCTGCGCGCCCGGCTGGAGATGGGCGATCTGGCCACCGCGGCCGAGTCGCTGAGCACACTGGAGGCGCGGCAGCACGACGACTGGCGGGTCGTCTGGTACCGGGGCATCGCCTCGCTCGCGAGCGGCGACCACGAGATCGCGGCGCTCTCCTTCGACGCGATCTACGACGCATTCCCCGGCGAGCCCGCCCCGAAGCTGGCGCTGGGCGTCTGCGCCGAGGTGCTCGGTCAACTCGACAACGCCGCCGAGTACTACCGTCTCGTGTGGGCGACCGACCCGAGTCATGTCAGCGCCGCGTTCGGTCTGGCCCGGGTCCAGCTGGCCACCGGTGACCGGCCCGGCGCCGTGAGAACACTGGAGTCCGTCCCCGAGGCGTCGATCCACTACACGGCGGCGCGGGTCGCGGCCGTACGGGCCAGACTGCGCCGGCGCGCCCTGGCCGCGCCCGCCCAGGGCTCCGGCGCGGAGCCGCCGCTGATCGACGATCTGACGGCGGCTGCCCACCAGGTGTCCGCACTCCAGCAGTTCGGTCTGGACGCGGTACGGCGGGAGCAGCTTTCGACGGAGGTACTGGGCACCGCCCTGGACTGGGTACTCTCCGGTAGTCCCGGGGCCCGTCCCGTGCGCGCCGAGCTGCTCGGCAGCGAACTGGACGAGCGCGGCCTGCGTTTCGGACTGGAACGCTCGTACCGGGTGCTCGCCCGGCTCGCTCAGCGCGGCGAGGAGAGGATCGAACTGGTGGAGCGGGCCAACCGTTTCCGCCCCCGGACGTGGGTGTGAGTGATGTCCAAGATGCCCGAGTCGGCCGAGCTGCCGACCTGCCCAGGCTGCGAGGAGCCGCTGGAGTCCGGCGACCGGTTCTGCGGCGCCTGCGGGTACGACCTGTCGGCCGTGCCACCGCGCCCGGCCGACCAGCCCACCCTGGTGATGAACGCCCCGGGGCCCGTGCGGCCCGGCGGCCCGGCGCCGGACCCGGCGGACATGCGATGGCCGGCCGCCGCCGGCAGGGACAGCTCGGCCGCGCCCGCGCCCGCGCTGCTGCCGGAGGAGCTGCCGGGTCCGGACTCGGCCGGTGGCCGGCTGTCCGCGCGTCCGGGCGACTTCGAGCTGCCCGCGCCCAGGGCCACCGCTCCGGGCGCCGCGCAGGGCCCCTCCGATCCGCGCACCGCCGGTCCCGCACCGGCCGCGCCGGTCGCACCGACCGCCCCGGTTCCCGCCGGTGCCAAGCTCTGTGTCGCCTGCCGCGCCGGGCGTGTCGACACGGACGGCTACTGCGAGAACTGCGGGCACGCCCAGCCGCGCGAACGGGACCATGTGGAACAGGAGCTGGGCGCCGTGGCCGCCGTCAGCGACCGCGGTCTGCGCCATCACCGCAACGAGGACGCGTTCGCCGTCTCGTGCGCAGCGCTGCCCGACGGTACGCCGGCCGTGGTCGCGGTGGTCTGCGACGGTGTCTCCTCGGCGACCCGTCCCGACGAGGCCTCGGCCGCCGCCGCATCCTCGGCGAACGAGTCCCTGCTGGAGTCCCTGCCGCGCGGTACGCATCCGCAGCAGGCGATGCACGAGGCGATCGTCGTCGCCGCCGAGGCCGTCAACTCCCTCGCGCCGGTGGCCGCCGGCGCCCTGGACGGCGATCCGCACCGCCATCGCAACGCGCCGGCGTGCACGATCGTCGGCGCCGTGGTGGCGAGCGGACTGCTGGTCATCGGCTGGATCGGCGACAGCAGGGCGTACTGGGTGCCCGACGACCGCCAGGGCCCGCCCGCCCGGCTCACCGAGGACGACTCCTGGGCCGCCCAGATGGTCGCGGCGGGCCTGATGAGCGAGGCGGAGGCGTACGCGGACGAACGCGCGCACGCCATCACGGGCTGGCTCGGCGCCGACGCGTACGAACTGGAGCCGCACACCGCGTCCTTCAAGCCGGACCGGCCGGGTGTGGTGGTGGTCTGCACGGACGGACTGTGGAACTACGCGGAGGGGGCCGACGAGATGGCCAGAGCCCTGCCGGCCGACGCGGCGCGCCGGCCGCTGCACGCCGCCCAGGTGCTGGTCGGACACGCGCTCGACGGAGGGGGCCACGACAACGTAACAGTGGCGGTACTGCCGTTCGCCGTCCCACCACAAGGGGCAGGATCCGCCTGAGGTCTTTCGTTTGGATCTGGCCGGGTTCGGCCAGATCCAAACGAAAGACCCCAGGTCCTGTCCGGTCGATCGGACAGGACCCAGGACACGGTGCGACTTCCCGCTTCGCCCAGGGCCGCCCCACCGGCCCGGTCCACCTGTCCCGACCCGACCCGAAGCCGAACCTGGGACAGAACCTGCTCTCACGTTCTCATTTCCGTTCTCACCTGTCTCTTCTCCACCCGTCCCCGCTGTGTGGAGCGTCAAGGAGCCGATACAGATGGCCAACTTCTCCAAGTCGACCGTGCCTCAGTTCTCCGTCGACGTGTACCAGAACGAATACCTGCCCGAGGGCGGGCGCGAGGTCAACGCGATCGTCACGGTCACGTCCACGGGAGGCGGCACCAGCGGCGGGGTGCCGCTGGCCGGGACCTCACCCGTCCCCGCGGCCCGTCCGGGGCAGGGCCCGAACGCGGCCGTGGTGATCATGGTCGACTGTTCGGGGTCGATGGACTACCCGGCGACGAAGATGCGCAACGCGCGCGACGCCACGGCCGCCGCGGTCGACACGCTGCGCGACGGTGTCGCGTTCGCGATCGTCGGCGGTACGCATCTGGCGAAGGAGATCTATCCCGGCAACGGCCACCTCGCGACGGCCGACGCGCGGACCAGGGAGCAGGCCAAGGAGGCGCTGCGCCGGATCAGCGCGGGCGGCGGCACGGCGATCGGCACCTGGCTGCGGCTGGCCGACCGGCTGCTGGCCACGGCCGATGTGCGGATCCGGCACGGCATCCTGCTCACCGACGGCCGGAACGAACACGAGTCCGCGGCCGATCTGAGGGCCACGCTGGACGCCTGCGCGGGCCGCTTCACCTGTGACGCCCGGGGTGTCGGTACGGACTGGGAGGTGAAGGAGGTCACCGGTATCGCCTCCGCGCTGCTCGGGACCGCCGACATCGTCGCCGATCCGGCGGGCCTGGCCACCGACTTCACCCGGATGATGGAGAACGCGATGGGCAAGGAGGTCGCGGACGTGGCGCTGCGGCTGTGGACGCCCGTTGGGGTGGAGATCGGCTTCGTCAAGCAGGTGGCGCCCACCGTCGAGGACCTGACCGGCAGACGCGTGGAGGCGGGACCGAGAGCGGGTGACTATCCGACCGGTTCCTGGGGTGACGAATCGCGCGATTACCACGTGTGTGTACGGGTTCCCGAGGCCGGAATCGGCCAGGAGATGCTGGCCGCGCGGGTCTCCCTGATCCTTCCCGGCTCCGGCTCCGGTGCCCCCGAGGTGCTGTCGCAGGGGCTGGTACGTGCCGTGTGGACGGACGACATGGCCGCCTCCACCGCCATCAATCCGCAGGTCGCGCACTACACCGGCCAGGCGGAACTGGCACAGGTCATCCAACAGGGCCTCGACGCGCGCAAGTCGGGTGATTTCGACGGCGCGACCGCGAAACTGGGGCGCGCGGTCCAGCTCGCCGCGTCGTCCGGAAACGCCGATACGGCGAAACTCCTTTCGAAGGTGGTGGACGTGGTCGACGCGGCGAGCTGGACCGC
>NZ_MAUD01000165.1 GCF_001700515.1 Streptomyces lushanensis | reverse complement strand
CACCGTCGTGTACGGCTCGTCAGGTCCCACCACAGCCGGGTGTTGGCCGACGAGCCGTACACGACGGTGTGGCCCACGTTCTCGGCGGTGAGCGCGGCGTGGAGGAGGCGGGCGCAGTCCTCGGGGCTCAGCCAGACGGAGAGCATGCGGACGGTGCTGGGCTCGGTGAAGCAGGAGCCGATCCGTACGGAGACGGTCTCCAGCCCGTGCAGATCCCAGTAGAGCTGGGCGAGATCCTCGCCGAAGCACTTGGACAGCCCGTAGTAGGTGTCGGGGCGGCGCGGTGTGTCGACGGGGATCAGCGGATCGTCGCCCCGGGGGCGCGGGGTGAAGCCCACGGCGTGGTTGCTGGAGGCGAAGACCGTACGCGCGACGCCCTCCGCGCGGGCCGCCTCGTAGAGGTTGTACGTGCCCTGGACATTGGCGCGCAGGATCTTGTCGAAGGTGGACTCCAGCGAGATGCCCGCGAGATGGATGATCGCGTCCACGCCCCGGACGGCCTCGCGCAGCGCGTCCGTGTCCGCGAGATCGGCGGTGACGGCGTCGGGCTCGCCGTCGACGGGACGGGCGTCGAAGAGCCGCAGTTCGTAGCCGTACGCGGGCAGCAGCCCCCGCATCAGGGTGCCGAGGCCGCCGGCGGCGCCGGTGAGCAGAACGGTGCGCGGTGCGGGCATCGGGAAGTCTCCTCGGCGGGCGTGGATCCGCGGTGCGGATCCCAGGGAAGCGGTCTCGGCAAGCTCAGATCCGTAGACATTATTCACATGCGTGGACACGCTAAGGAGTGGGCGGCGGCAGCGTCAAGTGTGGCGTGAGCGTGGTGAATATGTCCCTGAGTTGCGGTTTCTCGTCTTGACCCGCGCCGCGCGGCTGCCCTAGCGTGGCGTTGTTCAGGGATATGGACATCGATCAGAATTGTGCACGAGCGGTCGTCGCTCGCTGCATGGCCAAGGGAGCGCTCGTGACCTCAGCCCCGCTCGCCGCACGCCTCACCCGCGTGGCCGGGCCGCTGTTCTTCCCCGTCACCGCGTACGGGCCCGACGGCGCCCTCGACCTCGACGCCTTCCGCGCGCACGTCGGAGCGGGCGTCGACGCCGGAGCCGCCGCGGTCTTCGCGTGCTGCGGCACCGGTGAGTTCCACGCCCTCACCCCGGAGGAGTTCCGCGCCTGCCTCGCCGCGGCCGTCGAGGTGACCGCCGGCCGGGTGCCGGTCGTGGCGGCGACCGGATACGGTACGGCGCTCGCGATCCGGTACGCGCGGATCGCCGAGGAGGAGGGCGCGGACGGACTGCTCGCGATGCCGCCCTATCTGGTCGTCGCCGACCAGGAGGGGCTGGTGCGCCACTACACGGCCCTGGCCGCCGCCACCTCGCTGGAAACCATCGTCTACCAGCGCGACAACGCCGTCTTCACCCCGGCGACCGTCGTCCGGCTCGCCGCGGTGGACGGGGTCATCGGCCTCAAGGACGGGTACGGCGACCTCGATCTGATGCAGCGGATCGTCAGCGCGGTACGGACCGAGCTGCCCGGCCGCGAATTCCTCTTCTTCAACGGTCTGCCCACCGCCGAACTCACCGGTCCCGCCTACCGCGGTATCGGGATCACCCTCTACTCCTCCGCCGTCTTCGCCTTCGCGCCCGATGTCGCGCTCGCCTTCCACCGCGCCCTGACCACCGGTGACGACACGACCGTCGAGCGGCTGCTCGACGGCTTCTACGCGCCGCTGGTCGAGCTGCGCAACCTCGGCCGCGGCTACGCCGTCTCGCTCGTCAAGGCGGGCGTACGGCTCGGCGGGCTGGACGTGGGCGAGGTACGGCCGCCACTGAGCGAGCCGCTCCCCGACCATCTCAAGACGCTCGCCGTCCTGATCGAGCGCGGCAGGGCCCTGCTTCCCGACGGCACCGCGGACGGCCCGGCGGACGGCTCGGAGGCGGGCCTGTGAGGACCTCCGCCTTCCTCTATCCCTGGGACGTGGTGGGCGATCCGGACGCCGCCGCCAGGATCGCGGACCTCGGAGTCCAGCAGGTCACCCTCGCCTCCGCCTACCACTCCACCCGCGCCCTGACCCCGCGTCATCCGCGCCACCGCGTCGTCACCGCCGAGCACGCCGCCGTCCTCTATCCGCCGGACGCCGCGCGGTGGGCGGGCCACGCGCTGCGCCCGTACCCGGCGGGCGACTGGGCCCCGGGCGACGCCCACGGCGAGGCCGCGGCGGCGCTCGCCGACGCCGGGCTGGACGTCCACACCTGGGTGATCCTCGCGCACAGCTCCCGGCTCGGCGCCGAACACCCCGCCACCTCCGTGGTCAACGCCTACGGCGACCGCTATCCCTGGGCGCCCTGTGTCGCACGGCCCGCCGTCGCCGCGTATCTGGCCGAGCTGGCGGCGGAGGCCGCCGTACGGCCCGGGGCGCGCGGCACCGAACTGGAGTCCTGCGGCTGGTACGGACTCGCCCATCTGCACGCCCACGACAAGATCGCGGGGGTGGGTCTCGGCGACGCGGCGCAGTATCTGATGTCGCTCTGCTTCTGCTCGGTCTGCCGGGAGGGATACGCGGGCCTCGGCGCGGATCCGGACGAACTGGCCTCCGCCGTACGGCGCGCGCTGGAGCCCGGCTGGGCCGCCGGCTCCGTGGAGGCCGGCTGGTCCGGGGTCGAGAAGCTGCTCGGCGCGGACCTCGCCGCCGTCACCCTCGACTGGCGCGGCGGGATCGCCCGTACGGTCCAGGAGTCGGCGGTCGCGGCGGTGCGGGCGGCGGCCGGGCCCGGGTTCCAGGTGCTGCTGCACGCCGACCCGGTGCCGTACCACACCGGTGCCAATGCCGGTGTGGATCCGGCGCACATCCTCGGTGTCGCGGACGGCGTGGTCCTGCCCTGCTCCGGTGGCGCGGCCGGGAGCGTGCTGCCTCCGTTCACGGAGCGGCGCACCACCACGTCCGCCGTGTCCGCCGCGTCCCCGGTGGTCGCCGCCAACCTCAATGTCGTCAGCGGGATGGGCGGCAGCCCGGCGACGCTGGCCGAGGACGCCGTACGGGCGAAGGAGCTGGGCGCGACCGAACTGCGCCTCTACCACGCGGGACTGGCCTCCGACGCGGATCTCACGGCGGTCGCGGCCGGACTGTCACAGCTCGGCTGAGCCGGCTCGCGCCGGACGCGCGGGCCGGGGCGCGGGCCCGCCACGGGCCAGGGCGAGCGCGGTGAGCAGGCCCGCCGCGCAGGTCACCGGCAGCAGGACGGCGGGATCGACGAACGCGATCAGGCCGGCGCCGAGTGCCAGCGCCACCGCGTTCGGTACGTGGATCAGGGTGTTGGCGCTCGCCGCCGTCCGGCCCAGTACCCGATCGGGGATCTCCCGCTGCACCGCCGTCAGCGCGGCGATCAGCACACACGGCAGCCCGAGCCCGACACCCGCCGAGCCCGTCAGCGCCACCGCGTCGTACGGCAGCGCCCGCGCCCCGACCGACAGCGCGAACAGCGCCACGCCCGCCGCGGCGAACACCCGCTCCGGCAGCCTGCGCAGCAGCGGTCCCGCCAGGAGACCGATGACCACGGACCCGGCGCCCTGCACCGCGTACAGCACACCGGCGTACGCGGGGGAGTGGCCGAGGACCCGGTCGACGACCGCGTAGATTGCCGCGCCGTTGATCCCGGCGAGCAGCATCGTGACCGCGGCGCCGAACACGAGCGGACGCAGGGCGGCAGTCGCCCGCAGCAGGCGGAAGCCCTCGGCGGTCTCCGACAGCCGCCCTTGGGCGCGCCGCGGCGCCGGCGGCGGCTCCTCCCGTACCCGCATCAGCGCGAAGCACCCGGCGGCCAGCGCGAAGGTGACCGCGTCCAGCAGGGCGACGGGCGCGCCGCCGAAGCGGGCGTAGAGACCGGCCCCCGCGAGCGGCGCGAGCAGCTTCATGCCCTCGTTGGCCGTCATCCGCAGCCCGTTGAAGTCGCCCAGCAGCCGCTTGTCGACGGCCGTGGCGACCAGGGCCGTCTCCGCCGCGTCCTGGACGACCCCGGCGGCCCCGTATACGAACAGCACGGAGTAGAGCAGCCAGACACGGTCCGCCGCGTCGACGGCGAACAGGAGCGGCAGCAGCACCGCCATGGCGAGATTGCAGCCGATCAGCAGCGGTCTGCGGCGCACCCGGTCGGCGACCGTCCCGAGCAGCGGCCCCGCCAGCGTCGGCGCCCACATCGCGAAGACGGTGAGCGCGGCCAGACTGTCCGAACCGGTCAGCGACTTGGCCCAGACGCCCGCCACCAGCCACATCGCGGACGTACCAAAACCGGACACCACCACACCGGACAGATACAGCCCGGCGTCGCGGTTCCGCAGCACGCCTCCCACCCCCGCACCCAATGTCTGCTCCTCCGGGTCATGGCGTCCACCACGGACACGGCGTCAGGGTGGCGGCTGAGGACGGGGTGGCCGCATCGGGCGATCGCCCTACTTTCGCGTGTGAGGCACCTCAGACCCGTCCCGCGCCGGGGCGGGACGGTCGGCGGCGGGGCCGGTGACGGCGGGTTCGTTAACACGGCGAAAACCTGAACTGTCCCTGACAGGAGCACAATCCCTCTACCCCCCGCGACCGTCGTCGGCAAGAGGAGCCCCATGTCAGGCCAGACCGTGGACCGGACCCCGCAGTCCCCAGAGACACCGCGGAGCGCCGCCGGACGGCGACGCGACGCCGTGGACCGCTACTTCAGGATCAGCGAACGCGGTTCGACGTACGGACGTGAGATACGCGGCGGCTTCGCCACCTTCTTCACGATGGCCTACATCCTCGTACTCAACCCGATCATCCTCGGCGGCGCCGAGGACAAGTTCGGCGCCCAGCTCTCCGGGCCCCAGCTCGTCACCGCCACCGCGCTGGTGGCCGCCGTGATGACCGCGATCATGGGCCTCGGCGGCAATCTGCCGCTCGCCGTCGCCGCCGGCCTCGGACTCAACGCCGTCGTGGCCTTCCAGCTCGCGCCGCTGATGAGCTGGCCCGACGCGATGGGACTGATCGTCCTCGAAGGGCTGGTGATCTGCGCACTGGTCCTGACCGGGCTGCGCGAGGCGGTCATGCACGCCGTTCCGCACGCGCTCAAGCAGGCCATCAGCGTCGGCATCGGGCTCTTCATCGCCTTCATCGGCTTCGTCGACGCGGGTTTCGTCACCCGTATCCCCGGTGAGACCGGTTCCGTACCGGTGCAGCTAGGCGCCTCGGGACAGCTCTCCGGCTGGCCCGTCCTGGTCTTCTGCCTCGGTGTGCTGCTGACCGTCGCGCTGGTGGCGCGGAAGGTGAGGGGCGCGATCCTCATCGGTATCGTGCTGACGACCGTCGTGGCCGTCGTCGTCAACGAGACCGCCGATGTCGCGCCCGCCGCCTGGGGACTGACCGTGCCGTCCGTGCCCGGTGACCTCGTCGCCGCACCCGACTTCGGGCTCGTCGGCTCCTTCAGCCTCTTCGGCGCCTTCGAGCAGATCGGTGTGATCACGCTCGTCCTGCTCGTCTTCACACTCCTGCTCAGCGACTTCTTCGACACCATGGGCACGGTCGTGGGGGTCTCCACCGAGGCCGGACTCCTCGACGAGAACGGCAAGGTGCCCGGTCTCGGCCGCGTCCTGCTGATCGACGGCGCGGCGGCGGTGGCGGGCGGCGCGGCCTCCGCCTCGTCCAACACCTCGTACATCGAGTCGGCGGCGGGCGTCGGCGAGGGCGCCCGTACCGGCTTCGCCTCCCTGGTCACCGGCGCCCTCTTCGGACTCTCCCTCTTCCTCGCACCGCTCGCCCTGGTGGTGCCCGCGCAGGCGGCGGCCCCGGCGCTGGTCGTGGTGGGCTTCCTGCTGATGACTCAGGTGCGGCACATCGACTGGGAGAGGTACGAGATCGCGATCCCGGCCTTCCTGACGATCGCCGTCATGCCCTTCACCTACTCCATCACCAACGGCATCGGCGCCGGCTTCATCGCGTACGTCCTGATCAAGACAGTGCTGGGCAAGGCGCGCGAGGTGCACTGGCTGCTCCTGGGAACGGCGGCGCTGTTTCTCGTGTACTTCGCGATCGACCCCGTCGAGCAGTTGCTCATGTGAGGTGACGGCAGGCGCGGTGCCGGGCGTAGTGCCAGGTCCTGGGCGTGCGAGGAGGGTGCGGAAGGCGGTGCGGGGTGCGTTCGATGTAACAGCCGTGAAGCACGTGCTCAATGGGGCAGTCATCGGCGGCTGATGGAGTCACGCCCGCACCCCCCGCACGGCACGCACCTTCCCGGAGGTTCTTTTGAGCCAGCCTCAGCCGCCCACTCAGGAGCAGTTGGACGCGTACATACGGACCAGACTCGCCCTGGCCGGAGTCGACCTCGATCTGCTGCCCGCGCAGCCGGACCCCGTCACCGGTGTCCCCACCCGTGACCAGGCGCTGCGCTCGCTGCGCTCCTTCGTGACCGGAGGCCCCGCCGCCATCGCGGGCTGGGCGCCGCCGGTGACCGGCACCCCGGCCGCCGCCTACGCCCAGCAGGCCGCGCCTCCGCTGCTCTATCCCTCGATCACCGAGGCCTGGACCGGAAAGGCGGACGCACGATGAGCCGCGCCGTCAACCGCCGTGCCTTCCTCGCCGGTTCGGCGGCGGCGACGGGCGCCGTCGTCGGCGGGGCGGCCCTCGCGGCCCCCGCCGCCGCGCACACGCCGTCCTCCACGGGCTCAACCGGCCCGTCCGGCCGCAAGCCGTACCTTCCCGACATCGAGGTGCGCGACGCGGCACGCCGCGATCCCACCGAGGCGACGCTCGCCGAGGCCGCCGTCCTGATGAGCCGCCGCAAGCTGACGTCCACCACCCTGGTCGAGGCCTACCTCGACCGCATCGAGACCTACGACTCCACCTATCAGGCGTACGCCGAGGTGACCGGCGCGAGCGCGCTCGCCGCCGCGCGCAAGGCCGACCGGAGCGGCGGAAGAGGCGGAGTGCTGAGCGGAATCCCGCTCTGCGTCAAGGACAACTACTACACGCGCGGGGTGCCGACGCGCTGCAACTCGTTCATCTTCGAGGACTTCGTCCCCGACCACGACGCCACCGCGGTCGCACGGCTCACCGCCGCGGGCGGCATCGTGCTGGGCAAGGGGCAGATGGGGCCGCTCGCCACCACCCGCGCGACCACCCCGAACGGAACCGTCACCACCGTCAACGCCTGGACGCCGGAGAACCCGGCCACCGATCCGGGCGGCTCCTCCACCGGCCCCGCCTGCGCCGTCGCCGGGCGTCTGGCCTCGTCCTCCATCGGTACGCAGACGGGCGGATCCATCGTCCAGCCCTCCAACCGGCAGAATCTCACCGGGCTCAAACCGACCATGGGCCGGGTCTCCGCCCATGGCGTGATCCCGCTCTCCTACACCCGTGACCACCCGGGACCGCTGGCGCGCGACGCGATGGACGCGGCCCTGATGCTCGCGGTGATGGCGGGCCCCGATCCGAACGATCCGCGTACCCTCGGCCTGCCCGCCGTCCCCGATCTCGTACGGGCCGCGACTCCGGTCGTCTCCCGCGGCAGGGTGAGGCTGCGCCGGGCCACCAGGATCGGGGTGCCCGCGGACTTCCTCGGCTCCGCCGCCGAGGTGCGCGGGGCGTTTCTCGGCAAGCTGGACTCCATCTCCGGCGTGACACTGGTCGACATCACCTATCCGGCCGACTGGTCGCTGCTGACCGGCTCGTTCAACGACGCGCGGCTGTCCGAGCGGACCGAGCCGTTCCGGTACTGGCTGCGGGAGGACCCGGCCAAGTTCGGTGTCTCCCTGCTGAGCTGGCTCCAGGGGCTGATGCTCTCCGGCGACGAGTGGATCACGGCCCAGCGCGCCAAGAACCATCTGCTGCGCGAGGTGCTGGACGGCGTCATGGCCCGCTGCGATGTGCTGCTCCAGACCGGGCCCGTGCCGTTCGACATCCTCGGACTGCCGGAGATCGCCTTTCCGGTGGGCTTCACGTCCGGGATTCCGGCCGGTGTGATCATCGGCGGCCAGCCGTACGAGGAGGACCGGCTGCTGGAGGTCGCCGCCGCCTACCAGGCCGTGACGGACTGGCACACCCGGCGCCCGGCGGACCCGGTGTCCGCCCCGGCGGGACGGACCGCCCGGCGGACGGCCGCCGTCAGGCCGCGCATCACGGCGGAGGAGGCGGCGGCGCAGAGCGCGTAGGGATGTGATCCCGCCCGGTCCCCTCTCGCCTGCCGCCGCGGGGGGACCGGGCGTACCGGCGGGGCGAGCACCATCAGCAGGCAGACCACCGCCGTGTCCGGTCGTTCATCACAGCCGCCGGGTCGCGAGCGTCAGCCGGTCGCGTGCGTCGAACAGCGCGTCCTTGATCATCTGCTCATGCCCGGGGGTGAGCCGCGCCACCGGCACCGAGCAGCTGATGGCGTCGCGCGCCGGTGTCCGGTACGGGATCGCGATACCGAAGCAGCGCAGCCCGAGGGTGTTCTCCTCGCGGTCCACGGCGAAGCCCTGCTCGCGTACGGTGTGCAGCTCCTCGATGAGCTTCTCGCGGTCGGTGATGGTGTGCTCGGTCAGCGCCGGCATCGTCTCCGGCAGCATCTTGCGCACCTGCTCGTCGCTGTGCGTCGCGAGCAGCGCCTTGCCGAGCGAGGTCGAGTGGGCCGGGAGTCTGCGCCCGACCCGGGTGAAGGGCCGCAGATAGTGCTGCGACTGACGGGTGGCGAGATAGACGACATTGGTGCCGTCGAGACGTGCGAGGTGGATGGTCTCGGTGGTGTCGTCGGAGAGCCGGTCCAGCGTGGGCCGGGCGGCGGTCACGACCTCGTCGCCGTCGATGTACGAGGTGCCGACCAGCAGGGCCCGTACGCCGATGCCGTACCGCGTGCCCGTCGCGTCCGTCTCCACCCAGCCCAGCTCCACCAGCGTGCGCAGCAGCATGTACAGACTGGACTTGGGGTAGCCGACCGCCTCCTGGACGGCGGCGAGGGAGTGCATACCGGGGCGTCCCGCGAAGTATTCGAGCAGTTCCACCGTCCGCACGGCCGACTTGACCTGTGCGCCGCCCGCACCACCGGTTTCCGCACCCGATGTATTCGACGCACCCGCCGCACTGGACATCGTCTTCGCCCCTTTTCGCCTTCCGGACCACTCTTGACCACACGGAACGCGCGGAAATAGAGTCCCTACGAATTCACTGTCAAGAACTGCGTTCAGAATACCGAACAAGTTCCGATGGGTGGCAGTCGGCAGGGAAGGAAGCCGCGGTGGCAGCAGCACCAGTCTGGAGTGTCGACCCCCGAACGGGGAAGCCACGTGAACAGGTCGCGCACGAGGCCACGGCCGAGGAGGTCGACCGCGTGGTGCGGGGCGCGCACGCCGCCAGGGGCGCGCTCGCCGACCGTACCGTCCGCGCCGCCCTGCTCCGTACGGCGGCGGATCTGCTCGATGCCTCCGGCGAGCACGTCATCGAGGCGGCGGACGCCGAGACCGCGCTCGGACCGGTCCGGCTCACCGGTGAACTCGCCCGCACCACCGCCCAGTTGCGGGCCTTCGCCGAGGTCGCCGAGGAAGGCGCCTTCCTCGACGTACGGATCGACCACGCCGATCCCGGCCGCACTCCGCCCCGGCCCGACCTGCGCCGCTGGAAGATCCCGCTCGGTGTGGTCGCCGTCTACTCCGCGAGCAACTTCCCGCTCGCCTTCTCCGTGCCCGGCGGGGACACCGCGAGCGCGCTCGCGGCGGGCTGCCCGGTGGTCGTCAAGGCGCATCCCGACCATCCCGCCACCTCCGAGCTGTGCGCCTCCGTGCTGCGCAGGGCGGCGGCCCGGGTGGGACTGCCCGAGGACGTCGTCACCGTGGTGCACGGCTTCGAGGCGGGCGTCGAGCTGGTCAGGCACCCGCTGGTCGCGGCGGCCGGCTTCACCGGTTCCGTACGCGGCGGGCGCGCCCTCTTCGACGCGGCGGCGGCCCGGCCCACGCCCATCCCGTTCCACGGCGAGCTGGGTTCACTCAACCCGGTGGTGATCACCGAGGCGGCGGCCGAGGAGCGCGCCGAGCAGATCGGTGCCGGGCTCGCGGGCTCGATGACCCTGGGCGAGGGGCAGTTCTGCACCAAGCCCGGATTCGTCCTGGCCCCGGCGGGCGCGGCGGGCGACCGGCTCGTCACCTCCCTCACCGCCGCCGTCAGCGAGACCGAGCCCGGTGTGATGCTCGACCACCGGATGCGGGACGCCTTCGTCGCGGGCGTCCGGGACCGGGCCGCGCTCCCGGACGTGGACGCGCCGATCACACCCGGCGCGGGCGGCGAGCACACCGTCAGCGCGGGCTTCCTCTCCCTGCCCGCCGAACTGCTCACCAAGGACGGACCGCACGATCTCCTGCTGGAGGAGTGCTTCGGTCCGGTGACGGTGGTGGCGCGGTACGGCTCGGTGGACGAGATCAGCGCGGTGCTCGCCCGGCTGCCCGGCAATCTCACCGCGACACTCCAGCTCGCCGAGGCGGAGAGCGCGGGCAC
>NZ_MAUD01000164.1 GCF_001700515.1 Streptomyces lushanensis | reverse complement strand
GGCCGCGGCGTCCGGTGCGGTGGATCGCAAGGCGGAGGATCGCCCGTGTACTGGACGTACTCGGGCGACTCCGACAACGCCGCGAGGTGCCGTGCCGGGCGTCGCGGACCCGCGAAGATCGCCCGGACAGGACCTAGGGGCTGCCCGACCAAGAGGGCCCAGCCAGGGCCCAGCACGCGGGGGACCGCCCCGGCCGGCGTTTCGTTTCTGCCGGCCGGGGCGGTCCCGTATGTACGAAAAGGGCTCAGGCGAGCGTCGCGAGCGCCTGGTTGAAGGTGGCCGACGGACGCATCACGGCCTCGGCCTTCGCCGGGTCGGGACGGTAGTAGCCACCGATGTCGACCGGCGAGCCCTGCACCGCGATCAGCTCGTCGACGATGGTCCGCTCCTGCTCGGTCAGCGTCTTCGCGAGAGCGGAGAACGCCTCGGCGAGCTCCGTGTCCTCGGTCTGCTTCGCCAGCTCCTGGGCCCAGTAGAGCGCCAGATAGAAGTGGCTGCCGCGGTTGTCGATACCGCCGAGGCGACGGCTCGGCGACTTGTCCTCGTTGAGGAAGGTCGCGGTCGCGCGGTCGAGCGTGTCGGCGAGGATCTGGGCCCGCGCGTTGCCCGTGGTCTGCGCGAGGTGCTCGAAGCTGACCGCGAGGGCGAGGAACTCACCCAGGCTGTCCCACCGCAGATAGTTCTCCTTGACGAGCTGCTGCACATGCTTGGGCGCGGAGCCGCCGGCGCCCGTCTCGAACAGTCCGCCGCCGTTCATCAGCGGGACGACCGAGAGCATCTTCGCGCTCGTGCCGAGTTCGAGGATCGGGAAGAGGTCGGTCAGATAGTCACGCAGGACATTGCCGGTGACCGAGATCGTGTCCTCGCCGCGGCGGATGCGCTCCAGGGAGAACGCGATCGCGTCGACCGGCGCCATGATCTCGATCCGCAGGCCCTCGGTGTCGTGCTCGCCGAGGTAGGTCCTGACCTTGGCGATCAGGCTCGCGTCATGGGCGCGGCCCTCGTCCAGCCAGAACACCGCCGGGTCACCGGTCGCCCGGGCGCGGGTGACGGCCAGCTTGACCCAGTCCCTGATGGGCAGGTCCTTGGTCTGGCACATGCGCCAGATGTCACCGGCGCTGACCACGTGCTCCAGCACGACATCGCCGCTCTCGTCCACGACCCGCACCGTGCCCGTGGCCGGGATCTCGAAGGTCTTGTCGTGGCTGCCGTACTCCTCGGCCTTCTGCGCCATCAGACCGACGTTCGACACCGAGCCCATGGTCGACGGGTCGTAGGCGCCATGGGCGCGGCAGTCGTCGATGACGACCTGGTAGATGCCCGCGTAGCTGCTGTCCGGGATGACCGCGAGGGTGTCGGCCTCCTTGCCGTCGGGACCCCACATATGACCGGAGGTGCGGATCATGGCCGGCATGGAGGCGTCCACGATGACATCGCTCGGCACATGCAGATTGGTGATGCCCCGGTCGGAGTCGACCATGGCCAGCGCCGGGCCCTCGGCCAGCTCGGCCTCGAAGGACGCCTTGATCTGCGCGCCCTCGGGCAGCGACTCCAGGCCCTTGAGGATACCGCCGAGACCGTCGTTGGGGCTCAGACCGGCCGCGGCGAGCTTCTCGCCGTGCGCGGCGAACGTCTTCGGGAAGAACGCCCTGACCACATGACCGAAGATGATCGGGTCGGAGACCTTCATCATCGTGGCCTTCAGATGCACCGAGAACAGCACACCCTCGGCCTTGGCGCGGGCGACCTGGGCGGCGAGGAACTCACGCAGCACCGCCACCCGCATCACCGACGCGTCCACGACCTCGTCCGCCAGCACGGGCACCGACTCGCGCAGCACGGTGGTGGTCCCGTCGTCGCCCGCCAGCTCGATACGGAGCGAGCCGGCCCGGGCGATGACCGCGGACTTCTCGGTGGAGCGGAAGTCGTCGGCGTCCATCCGCGCGACATTCGTCCTCGAGTCGGCGGTCCACGCGCCCATCCGGTGCGGGTGCGCCTTGGCGTAGTTCTTGACGGACGCGGGAGCGCGGCGGTCGGAGTTGCCCTCGCGCAGCACCGGGTTCACGGCGCTGCCCTTGACCTTGTCGTACCGCGCGCGGACGTCCTTCTCCTCGTCGGTCCTCGGGTCGTCCGGGTAGTCCGGCAGCGCGTAGCCCTGCTCCTGGAGCTCGGCGATCGCGGCCTTGAGCTGCGGGATCGACGCCGAGACGTTCGGCAGCTTGATGATGTTCGCCCCGGGAGTCCCGGCCAGCCCGCCGAGCTCCCCGAGCGCGTCATCGATGCGCCGGCTCTCGTCGAGCCGCTCGGGGAACGCGGCGATGATCCGCCCTGACAGGGAGATGTCACGGCTCTCGACGGTGACCCCGGCCGTCGACGCGTACGCCTCGATCACGGGCAAGAACGAGTACGTCGCGAGGGCCGGGGCCTCGTCGGTGTGCGTATAGATGATGGTCGAGTCAGTCACCGGTCGCTCCGCTCCACGTCTGCAACATTTCCACATCTGCAATATTGCTCGACATCAAGATATCTCGTGACCCACCACTGTTCGACAGGGCCCTGCCTCGCGGGGTACGGCCAGGTCACGCACGGTCGACGGGCCGTGACGGAAGGCGCCCGGCCCGGGGTTGCGCGGGCCGGTGAGACGGTGCCGACGATACGGTTCGCAGGGACGGCAGGCGCGGTTCAGCCGCGCTGGTCCGGGGCGTCGTTGCGCATCCGGCCGTCGGTGGTGAGCGGCGGATCGTCCAGCCGGGGCAGATAGCAGCGCCGGAAGAGCTCGCCGGTGAACTCGCGACGGCTCCGTACCCCCGCCTTGTCGAAGACCTTCCGCAGATGGTCCTGCACGGTGTACTCCCCGATGTGGAGCGCGTCGGCGACCTCCGTGGTCGAACGGCCGAGCAGTACATGCTGGGCGACCTGGCGCTCACGCGGGGTGAGGCCGTACGCGTCGAGGACGATGGCGGTCAGTTCGCCCGGGCGGCTGGGCGCCAGGGAGACATAGGTGAGCGCCTCCGACTCCTCGCCCTCCGCCTTCTCGCGCCAGGCGCTGAGTGTGACCCAGTGGCCGGTACGGCTGATCGCGCGGGACTGCACCTGGACGCCGAGGCCGACGGAGCGGACCTTGTGGGTGAGCGCGGCGAGAGCGAACGGATAGCGCTGCCCGGGAGCGGGATGGGCCTCCTGGACGAGGCTCAGCCAGCGCTCGGCGGTGGAGGTGCACAGCCGGGTCCGCCGGTCGTCGTCGAGGATGAGCAGACCCGCGGCGTCCGGTACGTCGTCACGGTCGATACCGCCGAGGAGGAGCGAGCGGCGCAGGGCGGTCGTGGCCGGGGCGCTGACGGAGGCGGCGAGGGCGACCTCGGCCGGAGTGAAGGGCGGTGAGTCCTCGCCGCGGCACAGGACGAACAGTCCCCAGGTACGGGAGCCGTCGCGCAGGAGTACGCGTAACTCGTCCGAGAGCCCCGAGGGCCGCAGCACATCGCGGTAGTAGACGCTCTCCGCCATCCGGCCGGCCGTGGAGTCGCTGAGCAGACTGACGGGCGTGGTACGGCGGGCGAGGGCGCGGATGTTGTCGACACCCGCCTGATCGGCGTGTTCGATCTCGAACAGGCGCGGCATCACACTCCGCGGAAAACCGTGCTCGTGCAGACCCCCGGTGTCGAGCAGCGTCGCGGGATCGAGCATGACGGCGCACCAGATGTCGGCGGGAACGGCGGTGAGCAGGGCGTCGGCCGCGCCCTGGAGGACATCGAGCGCGCCGAGCGGTTCGGTGCCGCGCAGCCGGCGCGCGAGGGCCTCGGCCAGCGCGTCCCGGGCGGCGGGAGCGACCGCGGCGCCCCGGGCACCGGAGCGGCCGGAACGGCTGGAGCGGCTGGAGGGACCGGAAGGACCGGTACGGTCGGATCCGGCGGGGTGCCGTTCGGGATCTGGGCGGGAAGCGGAAGTCACGCGAGCAGGCTAGGGCGACCCCCAGACATCTGGGATGGGAATGGCACAAAAGCCCGTCTAGTTTGGTACCCCCAACCGGGCGGCGCACGGGGGCAGTTGACGTAGCGCCACCGCGCGGGAGCGCGCAGGGGGTGCGCGCGGGCATGGGGGAGCCGCCGTACCGGTGCTCCAAGAGGCGGAATGCCGGTGCGGCGGGACCACTGACAACTGGGGGTTCCGATGACGATCCGACGACCGGGTGCGGTCATCAGGCACGGAAGAAACCACGCACGCGGGACGGCACTCGCGGCGGTGTGTCTGGGAGGTCTGGCGGCACTGACCGCCTGTGGCGGCGGTGGCGGGGACGCGTCCGGCGAACCGTCGGACAGCGGCTACTCGACGACGGCGCAGCCGTCGCCCACGGAGACGACGGCGCAGAGCACGCCGTCCATGACGGAGACGTCCGAGCCGGCCGAGGAGATCACCGAGGAGTCCTCGGACGACACCTCCTACGAGGAGGACGACAGCGCGGACGACACCTCCTCGGACAGCTCCGACGAGGAGGGCGCCACATCGGGAGTGCCGCGCGGCCAGTGGACGGGCACGGCGACCATCGACGTCGACTTCGCGGATCCGGGCTGCGCGGGGACCTCGGAGTCCTACGCGCTGCCGGCGACGCTGCTCATCGACGATCCGGTCGGCGGGGAGGAGAACGGCTTCCATCTCTCCTGGGCCAGCGACAGCCAGACACCGGCGGGAGCGTTCGGGGTGACCTCCGCGCTCGACGGGACCGACACCGTGGACGGCGAACCGGTGGCCATCGGCTACTGGTCGCTCTCGGACGACGGTTCCGGCGGCATCTCCGGAAGCCTCACCGACTCCGGCGCCGCCGAGGGGGCCGCGCTGAACCAGGTCTTCGTACCGAAGCCGATCCTCCCGTGCAGCCAGTACATGGTCTTCCCGTACGGCATGGCGCCAGGCACCACGCTGGAGGGGACCGTGACCGAGGACTCGGCCTCGCTGACCCTCAGCGGTACGTCGCTCGACGGGACCAGGAGCTTCAGTGTCGAATGGTCGTGAGGAGCCGGCGCGTTCCGAGGCGGTCCCGGACGCGGGCACGCACGAGGGTCGGGACGGGCCGGAGGGCGCGGCCGAAGCGGCGCGCGCGGACCGGGCGGGACGGGCGGATCACGCGGGACGGGCGGAACCGCTCAACGTCTGGGCCGGGCGGATCGCGGAGGCGGTCGCGCCGGCCGAGATCTCCTTCGCCGGACTCACGGCACGCGTGTACGCCGAGGGCGGCCGGGGCCGCCGTGGCCTGCTGCGCTCCGCGCCTCCGGCGCCGGGCGGCGCCGGAGGCGAACTGGCCACGCTCCTGCCCACCCTCTGGCACGCCCTCGCGCTGTCGTACGACCTGCTGGCGGCGGCCCTGGGCTCGCCGGTCGTGAGCAACGTGGTGTCGGGCACGGCACTGCTGCTCGCCCTGGAGGAACGGCGGGCATCCGGGGCGCGGGACGCGCATGCGGCACGGGCGGATGGCGCGGGCGGTTCGGGCACGGCTGGTTCGGGCGCGGGCGGTTCCGGCACGGGGGGTTCGCGTACGGCCGAGTCGCCCGGCGGGACGCCCGCCGGGGCTCCCGCCGGGCCCGGCCAGCGCGCCGACCTCGCCGACCTCGCCGTTCTCGCCGGCGCCGTGGCCCAGGTCTCCCGCTGCCTCCAGAACCGCGGTACGCCACGTCATCGGGCCGACATCGCCGCCGCCGAGGCCGTCGCGGCCCTGTACGAAGGCCGCGACGCGGGCGCCGTCGCCTTCCTCGGACTCCTGGCGGGCCACCGGCCACCGGGCGCGCCCGCGCCGGCCCCCGCGAGCACCGCCGTGTCCGCCGTCCGCCGCGTGCGGCGGAGACTGGCCGTCCGGCGCTCGGCCCGTGGCTTCGGCCCGCGCCATCGTGCGAGCGGGGAGTGAGACGGCCTCCCGCCTCCGGCGGGCTCGCGTCGCCTCCACCGCCCTGGCTGTGGCTGGTCATGGCGATGTACCTCTCCCAAGTGCCCGGCAGTGTCACCTGGTGGCACGAGCAGATCCTGGACCTCTGGACGGACCGGACATACGGCGCCGCCGTCGTCTCCGGTTCCGGGTTCGCCGCGCTGCGCGTGATGACGGTGAGCCAGGCGATGCCCTTCCTCGTCATGGCGTCCGGCGTGGCCACCGTCCTGCTGCCGCATCTGCGCGGCCGGTACACCGAGTGGCGTCACCACCTCGTCGATCCCGGCGGCGCGGACGCGGACGGTCCGTCCAGCGCCGTACGTTCCGTACAGCGCCTGCTCGACCAGCACGCGCCGGGGACGGCACTCACGGTCTCCCTCCGGGCCCGGGGCCCGTCGATCAGGGTGTACGCGCGAGGCTGGCGCGAGCGGAGGGTCGCCGTCTCGCTCGGATTCCTCGCGCTCCGGCAGAGCGACCCCGACCGGGCCCGTGCGCTGCTGCTCCACGAGGCGAGGCATCTCACCTGCGGCGAACACCTCGTCACCGGTCTCGGCAGCCCTTTCACCCGGGTCGTCGGCGCCTGGCCGGTGCTGCTCCTGGTGTGCGGTGTCGGCCCGGTGGCCTGGCTGTTCCTGACCCACGCGCCGACCTCTTCCATGATGATCGTCCAACTGGCCGTCGTCGTGGTGCGGCTGCCGCTGGTGCTGCTCCTGCCCGTCATCGCCCTGTGGTGCGCCGAACTGGCGGCGGACCGGTACGCGGTGGCGGACGTCGGGCGGCGCACGGTGCTGGAGGCGCTCGACGCCACCAGGACCTCCGGGCCGCGCCGGCTGACCGGCAGGCTGTACCACCCGCCCGGCGCGCTGCGCCGCTGGTTCGTGGAACGGTCGCATCGGCCGGTGGCGCCCTTGCTGCTTCTGCTCGCCGGGCCGATCGCCCTGCTGCTGTACGCCGTGCTCGTGACACCCTTCGGCGTGGTGAGCCTGATCGCCCTCGGCGACGCGCCGCTCACCGCGCTCGCCAGCGGGCTGGACCTGGCCCACCGTGATCTCCTCTTCTGGCCCTGGTGGGCGGTCGTCCTGGCCGTGGTCCTTCTGTGGCCGCTCCTCGCGAGGCCATGGCTCCGGCTGTGGGGCGCTCCCGAGGCCGTGCCGTCCGCCCACCGGCCCGAGCCGGACCCGGCGAGTCCGTCCCCGCCCGGCCACCACACTCCGTACCGCCGCCGGACGCACCTGCTCGCCGCCCTGCTTCCGGCCGTCGTCCTCGTCGTGGCGCTGCTGCCGCGTACGGGCGCGGCCGAGCGCGATCCCGTGCTGCGGCCCGCGTCCGCCACGACCGCCACGGCGGAGACCGAGGACTGAGTCCGTCCCGGCCATTCATGGGTTCTTCCCTCAACCATTGCCGAACCGGCGCCGAAGTGCCCGCCGTCCCCGCGTAGTTTGCCCTCGGTCAATCGGACAAACTTCGCGGAGACGTACATGTGCAGTCCGCTTCATCAGCCCGACGGCGCCCTCCCGGCCGCCGCCTCCAGCCGCCGTCGCTTCCTCAGAGCCACCGGGCTGGCCGGCGCGGCGGCAGCCGCGGGGTTCGCCGCCACCGCCACCCCGGCCGCCGCCGCGCAGACCTCGGTCGCGCCGGCCCACGGCACGTCCGGCGGCGTGGCGCCGTGGCGCCCCGATCCCGACAGCCCGCGCTTCACTCTGGTCGTCATGCCGGACACCCAGTACCTCTTCGACGGCGAGAGCATTCACCAGGCTCCCGTCGAGGCGTCGCTCCGATACCTCCTCGACCACGGGCGCGACGAGAACATCGTCTTCCTGTCGCATCTCGGCGATCTCACCGAGCACGGCCTGCCGGACGAATTCGGGCCGCTGAGCGAGACGTTCGCCCTTCTCGACCGGCAGCGCGTCGGCTACAGCGTGGTCGCGGGGAACCACGACATCCCGTCCTCCACGGACGACCAGCGCGGCCGTACGCCCTATCTGGACGCCTTCGGGCCGCAGCGGCTGCGCCGTCTGCCCACCTTCGGCGGAGCCACGCCCGACGGCTACAACACGTACCACCTCTTCCGCGCCGGAGGCCGGGAGTGGCTGGTGCTCGCACTCGACTGGCGGCCCTCGGCGTCCGGCCTGGCCTGGGCGCGGAAGGTCGTCGCGGAGCACCCGAAGACGCCCGTCATCCTCACCACCCACGAGCTGGTGTACGCGAACGACGCGGGCGACGAGGCCGAGTTCTCCGACCACGGCCGGCATCTGTGGGACGAGCTGATCGCCGGCAACGACCAGATCTTCCTCACGCTCAACGGCCACTACTGGCCGGCCGCCCGTACCACCCGCCGCAACGACGCGGGCCACGACGTCCATCTGCACATCACCAACTACCAGAACCGCTACTACGGCGGCAGCGCGATGATCCGCCTCTACCGCTTCGACCTCTCCAGGAACACCATCGACGTGGAGACCGTCTCGCCGTGGATCCTCGGCAGGGCGGGCGAGCGGCTCAACGAGCTGGAGCGCCAGGAGATCGAACTGACCGGCCCGCAGGACAGATTCTCCGTCGCGCTCGACTTCGAGCAGCGGTTCGCCGGCTTCGCGCCCGTTACCGCGCGCGGTCCCCGTCCCGCCGCGAGGATGCTGGTGCCCGGCACCGTCGCGTACTGGCGCTTCGACGGCCCGCACCAGGACGGCTCCCCGGCCGACGAGGCCCTGCGCGTCCCGGACCTGTCCGGCCACCGCAACGATCTGACCAGGGTCCCCGTACCCGGCAGCGGCGCCGACGCACTGCGCTGGTCCGCCGGCCACCATCCCGATCAGCCGGGCCACGGCAGCCTGTTCTTCGACGGCGGCAAGCCTCCGCTGCGGGGCGGGTATCTCCGTACCGCCGACGGCGCCGCGCTCAACTCGCACACCTTCCGGTCCGGTTACACCATCGAGGCATTCTTCAGGATCCCCGCCGACTGGACCTCGGGACACAACGCCTGGTCCGCCCTGCTGAGCCGGCGCGGCACCGTGGGCGCGCTGGGCGGCGGGACCGACGGTGATCCGAACGAGCCCGTGGCCACGCTCTCCCTCTCCGACGGTCCGGGCACGCAGTGGGCCGCGGCCCCGCTCAACCAGCCGTCGCTGGTCACCAACTGGGGCCATGAACTGGAGCGCGAGCGGTGGTGGCACGTCGCCGTCGTCAACGACAGGCAGCACACCACGATGTATGTCGACGGCTGCCCCGTCGCCCGCAATCCCGCCACCCGGACCACCGGACTCGCGACGCTGGGCCTGCCCTGGCTGCTCGGCGGCTACGAGTACGGCGGCACCCTGGACCAGCTCTTCCACGGCTGGCTCGGTGACATACGCGTCGTGGAACGCCCACTGCCCGTACGCGACTTCATGAACGCCTGAGAGTCCTCCGGCGGACCCGGAACCGCCCGCCGTGTGCCGCCCCGCGCGCGGCGGGCGGCACGGTGTCACCGGGCCCCGGGACGACCGGCGCCTGCGTCCGCACCGGAGCCGCCCGTCCCGAAGAGCCAGGTGTACGCGGCCCGCGCCGTGAACTCGCGCTGCCCGCCCGGGAACAGCAGCCCCGCCGTGGCGAACTCCGCTTCATGGGCCGTGGCCCGGACATAGGGAACGGCAATACAGCGCATCCCGGCCGCGTGTGCGGCGACCACACCGGGACCCGCGTCCTCCAGGACCACACACCGGGCGGGCGCCGTGCCCAGCCTGCGCGCGGCCTCCAGGAAGACGTCCGGCCGCGGTTTGCCCTGGGCGACCTCCTCCGCCGAGACCGTCGCGGTGAAGTACCCGTCCAGACCGGTGACGGCCAGGGCCATGTCGATGGCCGCGCGGGACGAGCCGGACGCCACCGCCATCGGCACGCCCTCGGTGTGCAGCCGCTCCACGAACTTCCGCATCTGCGGGAACACCTCCGTCGAGGTGCGGACCCGCTCCAGATAGAGACGGTTCTTCTCGGCGAGCAGGTCATCGACCGGCGCGCCGATCCCGTACTCCTCGCGCAGCGCCTCCAGGGTCTCCCGGGTGCCGATCCCGATGAAGCGGGTGTGGTGCTCCCAGGTGAAGCCGGTGACACCGTGCCGGGCCAGGACCTGTCGTCCGGCTTCGTAGTAGTTCGGCTCGCTGTCCACGAGTGTTCCGTCGAGATCGAAGATGACCGCCGGGGTACGGGAAGTGCTCATGCGCTCCAGCATGCCAAGCCGACAGGCGAAGCCGGTGTGCCGAGCCGGGCCCGGACCCGGGGATTGGTCCAGACCGCCTGCTACCGTCGGCCCGACATCAGCGGATCGGTCGCTGAGGTTCAGCCGAAGAGGGGACACATCGTGAGCGGCAGGAACGACGGGCGGGCCTTCATCGGATCGTTCACCTCGGCGGGAGGCCGCGGCATCATCCACGCGGCCGTGGACGCGGACACCGGCGCGCTGACGGCGCGGGGAGCGACCGACGCCGTCGCCGATCCCTCCTTCCTGGCGCTCGCGCCGGACGGATCCGTGCTCTACGCGGTCTCCGAGACGGAGGAGGGCGCGGCGGCGGCCTTCACGGCACCCGACGGGACCGGGACCGGGGTGCTGAGGCCGATCGGCGCCCCCGTCCCCGTGGGCGGTGCCGGTCCCACGCATCTCACGCTCGCCGGAGGCCATCTGCTGACCGCCAACTACGGCTCCGGCAGTGTCACGGCCCTGCCGGTCGGCGGCGACGGCGGACTGCTGGCCGCCACCGGGATGCTCCAGCACGAGGGCCGGGGCCCGCACCCGGACCGGCAGCGCGGTCCGCACGCGCATCAGGTGGTGGCCGATCCGAGCGGGCGCTGGATCCTGGCCACCGACCTCGGCACCGACTCCGTACGGATCTCCGTCCTCGACCCCGCCTCCGGACAGCTCACGGCACACGGCGGGACGGCGCTGCGCCCCGGCACCGGGCCGCGCCACCTCGCCTTCCATCCGGCCGGCGGCCACGCCTATGTGCTGAACGAGCTGGAGCCCACCCTCACCGTCTGCCGCTGGGACGCGGAGAGGGGCGTACTCGAACCGGTCGGTGAGACTCCCGTCCTGCCCGACAGCGCGGAGGGCGCGAGCCATGCCTCGGAGGTGGTCGTGTCCCACGACGGACGGTTCGTCTGGGCCGCCAACCGAGGCCATGACAGCATCGCCGTCCTCGCGCTCGACACGGCGTACGAGAAGGCGGAACTGGTCACCACCGTGCCGTGCGGTGGCCGCTGGCCGCGCGATCTGGCCCTCGATCCGACGGGCCGCCGTCTGTACGCCGCCAATGAGCACTCCGGTGATGTGACCTGGTTCGACATCGATCCGGTGACGGGCGTACCGGCCCGCGCGGGCTCCATCGAGGCGCCTGCCGCCTCCTGTGTGATCTTCGGCTGACGGGACCGGGCCGGTTGCGCGGCGCCCCTGACCCCTCGGGTGCCCCGGACCGATCGCGGAAGGGCCCGCCCCGGAGAGATCCGGTGCGGGCCCTTTCCATGCGCACGGGGGGACACCGCCGTCCCGTACCCAGGGGCATCCGTCGGTTCGGCGTCAGTGCGTCGGTGACCCCTGCGGCTGCGCGGGGATGCCCAGCGCCGTCGTGTACTTCGACAGCACCAGCTTGCCGATCGCCGGATAGGCGCCCAGCGGCTCGGCGGCGGCGCAGTCGGCCTCCTTGAGCGCCGCCTCGAGCAGCCCTTCCGGCAGCTCGGGGCCGACCAGATACGGCGCGAGCGCGAGCTGCGTCGAACCGGATTCGCGCAGTTGCTCCGCGATCGCGGTGATCGAGCCCTCCTCGTCGAGCGCGGCGGCCATCACCGGTACGGCCAGGCGCGCGGCCAGCAGCATTCCGGTGATCCCGGCGGTCTGGACCGCCTCCTGGCCGCCCACCGTGGCCAGGATGATGCCGTCGGCCGCCGTCGCGACCGTGAACAGCCGGGCGCGGTCGGCGCGGGCCAGCCCGGCCTCCGACAGACGCACATGCAGGGCCTCGGCGAGCAGCGGGTGCGGGCCGAGGACATCCGTCAGCTCCGCGACGGCGCCGCTCTCCGCGACGGCCTCACGTATCCGCGAGACCAGTGTGCCGTCGGGACCGGCGAGCAGCGGTACGACGACGGCGGCGGGGCCCTCGGGCTCGGTGACCTCACGGCCCGCGGCCTTCGCCAGCTCGTAGCGTTCGGTGCGCAGCGCGACGGTTCCCGCCAGGACGCCCGCCAGTGCCGGGTACTCCTCGCCGTCACCGTCCAGGAAGCCGATGACGGCGTTGAGGCCGGGCAGCTCGGAACGGGCGATGCTGACGATCTCCTCGGCCAGACCGCGCACGGCGGCCGAGGGGGTGCCGGGTACGGCGAGAACAAGCGCGGGCGCACCTTCGGGAGCCGCCACCGGTTCGGGACGGCGGTGGCGCCCCGACTGACGGGGTCGCGGCATTCGTACAGGCAGGCCGGATGCGGGCCCAGTGGGGGTGCTCATGCCGTCGAATGCTACTGGTTTTGTGGGTGCGGCTGTTCGGGGAGGGGGCGCTCGTGAACCATCTGTCCTTGTTTATCCGTTAGGTATTTTTCCGCTCATCTGTCCTGATGTGTCGGGACGTAGAGGAGCCGTGGATCGTACGGCAGACGCAGTGAGTCCTTGGCGAGTTCCGCCGCGATACGCAGCGCGCCGGTCAGCGGATCGGCCGCGGCGGAGACGACGGTCGCGTGCGGAAGCTGCTCGGCCAGCTCGGCCCGCAGGGGTACGAGCAGGGGGTCGCCGAGCTTGAACAGGCCACCGGTGAGGGCGACTTCGGGCGTGCCGGAGGCCGGGCAGACCGCCGTGGCCGCGTCCGCGACATGCCGTGCGGCGAGCGCGAGGATCTCCGCGGCGACCGGATCCGAGGCCGCGCAACGGGCCACTTCCGGTGCGAACGAGGCGAGTACGGCGGGCCGGTCGGTACGCGGATAGAGCAGCCCCGGCAGCTCACCCGCGGGCCCGAAAACCGCTTCCGTTCTGGACAGCAGTGCGGGTGAACCGCCCCGCCGTCCGTCGTGTGCGCGCATGGCCGCCTCCAGCCCCGCGCGCCCGATCCAGGCACCGCCGCCGCAGTCGCCGAGGAGATGGCCCCAGCCGTCGGCGCGGTGCCAGCCCGTCAGATCCGTGCCGAGCGCGATCATGCCCGTACCGGCGGCGACGACGGCCCCGGGGCGCTGTCCGAGCGCGCCGGCGTAGGCGGTGACCGCGTCCGCGGCGAGCGCCAGCCGCCGTACCCCGAGCGAACGCTCCAGCGCCGTGGGCAGTTCGGCCCGGAGTCCGCCGCCGAGCGTCGCCATCCCGGCCGCGCCGATCGCGACCGCGGAGAGGGTGTCCGTACCCGCCCGGGCCAGCAGCGCCTCGACGGCGGGCAGCAGTTGGGCGAGCAGATGACCGGGGTCGATACCGGTGGGTCCGGTGCGGACCGGCTCCGCGGCGGCCGTGGTGCCGATCGTCCTGACCCCGGCCGACTGGCCTCCGGCCGTCGAACCGAGCGCGATGCGCAGCCCGGAGCCGCCCGAGTCCACGCCCAGGACCCAGCTCATCGCCGCTCCCCGCTCATGACCGCCGTCCGTTCATCGGGGCCCTCGCCTCATCGCGGCACCCGGGTCATGGCAGCTGCCAGTCCACCGGTTGCGCGCCCTGGCGGACCAGCAGATCGTTGGCCCGGCTGAAGGGACGCGAGCCGAAGAAGCCGCGGTCCGCCGACATGGGTGACGGATGGGCCGACTCGATCGCGGGGAAGTCACCGAGGAGCGGTCGCAGATTGCGGGCGTCACGGCCCCAGAGGATGGACACCAGCGGCTTGCCCCGGGCGACCAGCGCGCGGATGGCCTGCTCCGTCACCTCTTCCCAGCCCTTGCCGCGATGCGCGGCGGGCTTGCGGGGCGCGGTGGTCAGCGCTCTGTTGAGCAGCAGGATGCCCTGACGCGTCCAGGGCGTCAGATCGCCGTTGGAGGGCCTGGACAGCCCCAGATCCGTGTTCAGCTCCCGGAAGATGTTCTCCAGACTGCCCGGCAGAGGACGGACCTCGGGCGCGACGGAGAAGCTCAGCCCCACCGCGTGCCCCGGTGTCGGATAGGGGTCCTGGCCCACGATCAGGACCCGTACCTCGTCGAAGGGCTGCTGGAAGGCCCGCAGCACATTCGGTCCGGCCGGCAGATAGGTGCGCCCGGCGGCGATCTCCGCACGGAGGAAATCACCCATTTCAGTGATGCGTCCGGCCGCTGGGCCCAGCGCATCCGCCCATCCGGGCTCGACGATCTCGTTCAAAGGTCTTGCTGCCACGAGGGTCCATTCTACTGCCGCGAAAGGCACACCTCGGCACACGCCCGCCAACACACCTTCGCCGCACGGCATTTGGCCACCGCCTCGCGACCCGGTCGGCCGGGCGCCGGATCGCCCGAGCGGACCATGGACGGGCCCCGGTGCGGACCGACGGCGGCCACCGGGAGCCGTGGCACACCGCGGCGGGTGGTCGGCACCGGTCGCGTGCACCGCTCGCGCGGTGAGGCGCGGTCCTTCGAAATCCCCTCGGCCGCCGCGCGCACGGCGGCCGAGGAGGAGCCCCTCGCGGGTGCCCAGGGCGAGCGGCACATCGGTCATCGCCCACACCTCCAGGACGTCGCTGTCACGGTACGGGCCAGTCTGCACCCGACCACCGACAACGGCGCCCGGAGTGAGCGCGCCCGGGTCAGAAGGCCCGGTGGTACTGCCGCGGGACGGCTACGGCGGCCCCCAGCTCGGCGGCGGCACGGCGGGCCCAGGACGGGTCGCGCAGCAGCTCGCGCCCGAGCAGCACGGCGTCGGCCTCACCGTTGGCGACGATCTTCTCGGCCTGCTCGGCGTCGGTGATCAGCCCGACCGTCGCCACCGGCAGCGCGGTCTCCTGCCTGACCCGGGCCGCGAACGGCACCTGGTAGCCAGGACCGAGCGGAATGCTCACCCCGGCGGCGTTGCCTCCGCTCGACACGTCGAGCAGATCCACCCCGTGTGCCACCAGCTCGTCCGCCAGGCGCACCGTGTCGTCCACGGTCCAGCCGCCCTCCTCCAGCCAGTCGGTGGCGGAGATCCGGAAGAAGACCGGCAGCTCGTCCGGCCACTCGGCGCGTACGGCGTCCACGACCTCCAGGGCGAACCGCGCGCGGTTCTCGAAGGAGCCGCCGTAGGCGTCCGTACGCCGGTTGCTGTGCGGGGAGAGGAACTGGCCGATCAGATATCCGTGCGCGCCGTGCACCTCGACGACCTGGAAGCCCGCCTCCCGGGCCCGCCGGGTGGCCGCCGCGAACTGCCCGACGATCTCCGCGATCCGTTCCACGGACAGCTCCGCGGGCACCGGGTGGCCGTCCTTGAAGGGCACCGCGCTCGGTGCCAGCGGCTGCCATCCGCCCGCCTCGGGACCGACCGGCTCACCGCCCTTCCAGGTCGGGCCGGTCGACGCCTTGCGCCCGGCGTGAGCGAGCTGGATGCCCGCGACCGTGCCCTGCGTGCCGAGGAAGCCCGTGATCCGGCGGAACCCCTCGACCTGCGCGTCGTTCCAGATCCCGAGGTCCGCGGGGCTGATCCGGCCCTCCGGGCCGACGGCCGTGGCCTCGGTGAGGATCAGCCCGGTGCCGCCGACCGCGCGCGCCGCGAGATGGGCGAAGTGCCAGTCGGCGGGGACCCCGGCGTTCGGGCCGGTCTCGTCCGCGGAGTACTGGCACATGGGTGCCATCCAGACCCGATTGGGGATGGTCAGCGACCGCAGGGTGTACGGCTCGAACAACGCGCTCACGGTGGAACTCCATTCAGACGGTGAACCGGGGCGGCGGCGGACGCGGCCGGGCACGGCGGGCCCGCCCGCGCATCGGTGGCGCGGCCCCGGCGAGGATTACTACGATACTCATCGTAGTAAGGCGGCTGTCAAACTACGAAGCTTCTCGTACCATAAGACTCCCTGAAGGAGTGGAGCCGCCGTGACCGTCGCGACCAGTACCCGTGAACTCGCGCATCCCGAGCACACGGAGATCCGTCTGGAGGCCGTACTGCACGCGCTCGCCGACCCCCTGCGCCTGCGTGTCGTGCGCGCGCTCGCCGACGCGGACCGTGAGCTGGCCTGCTCGCACTTCGAACTGCCCGTCACCAAATCCACCTCCACGCACCACTTCCGCGTACTGCGTGAGAGCGGCGTGATCCGGCAGACCTACCGGGGCACGGCCAAGATGAACCGGCTGCGCGGGGAGGATCTGGACGCTCTCTTCCCGGGGCTGCTCGACAGCGTCCTGGTGGCCGCCGGCGCGCAGGCGAAGCGGCTCGGTGACGGCTGATCCGGGCGGGCGGCCGTGCCGGGTGCGATGCGCGGTGCGATGAGCCGACAGGGTGCCGTACGGGGCCGGGCCGTGCGCGCCATGACAAGAGGCGGGGATTGCCTGATTAAGTTGTGAATGTGTCGGAACATAAATGGATTTCCGCCCAGGAACCCCATGAGCGCGATGCGTACGACTGGCCCGTGTGGGAGGTGCAGGGGCACGGCACCGTCACCGGCGCCGGTGATCCCAGGGACGGCGCCACGCGGCGCGAGATCCTGCCGCCCTGGGTCGACATCCGGCTGACCTTCGCCGACGGCGCCCGGCTCGATGTGCTCGCGGTCGTACGGGACGGCCGTATCGCGATCGAGGACGCGCAGGCCGATCCGCCGCTGGCCCTCGAAGGTTTCGCCGCGCTCGCCGGAGCGATCGAGGCGCCGCTCCAGAACGCCTGCCAGGTGGTCTCGGGCCGGCACCGGCCGCCGGTGCCGGGGACCGTGGTCGCCGAGCCGCCTGCCGTCGCGACCGTGGCGGGTGGGACGGTCGTCCAGGACACCGTCGTGGGTGAGTCCCCGGCGGACGCCGACCAGGTTCTCGGCGGGCCCGTGGAGGGTGAGCCGGCCGGGGGCGGCGGCGCCGCCCACGAGACCTCCGTGCACGAGACCTCCGCGTACGGGCCCGCGCACAGCCCTTCCGTGTCCGGCGCCGTGCGGGACCCCGCCGCCCGCGACGTTCCAGCCCACGACGTTCCCGTCCATGACATTCCGGTCCCCGAGGCACCTCGCGCCGAGCCCCGCGAAGAAGCGGCGGCCGAGCCCGTGACCGAGCCGGAGCGGGAACCGGCCGCGGAGTCCGAGCCGGAGCCCGTACGGGAGTCGTCGGGACGGCACCGGGCCCGTCCGTCACCGCCGCGCGGCAGCGCCGCCCGGCGCAGTGTCGCCGAGATCTACCGCGCGGCCCAGCAGGCGGGCCAGGACCCGGTGCTCGCGGTGATGTCGGCGACCGGGTTCAGCCGCCGCAAGTCGCTCAAGCTGATCGCGGGCGCCCGCGACGAGGGCCACTTGACACCGCGCCACCACAGACGCTGACCGCGCCGCGGACTCGGCTCCCGGCTCCCCGCCCACCTCACGGCACCCCGCTCACATCGAGCGCATACGGTTCATCTCGACGGTCTGCTGGGCGATGACCTCGTTCGCCATCTCCTCGACCACGACGTTCTTGCCGTCCGTGAGCACCTCCGTGGCCATGGTGATCGCACCCTGGTGGTGCGTCGTCATCAGCTTCAGGAACAGCTCGTCGAAGGCCTTGCCCTTCGCCGCCCGCAACTGGGCCAGTTGGCCCTCCGTGGCCATCCCGGGCATCGTGTGGTGGTCATGGCCCTGCTGCGGCTTCGGCCCGCCGTTGTTCTTCAGCCAGGCGTCCATCACGTCGATCTCCGGCTTCTGCGCGGCCTCGATCCGCTCCGCGAGCAGTCTCACGGGCTTCGATCCGGCACGGGTCTTCGCGAGTCCGGTCATCTCCAGCGCCTGACCGTGGTGGACGATCATCATCTGCGCATAGGTGAAGTCGGCCGAGTTGGGCGTGTTGTCCGGGGCGGCCTTCGCCGCCTCCTCGGCGGAGAGCGTCTTGGCGGGCTCACCCGGTCTGCCCGGCGCCACCACGACCGAGGCGTTGCCGTCCTTGGCCTCGCTCCTGCCGTCGTCCCCCGAGTCGCAGGCCCCCAGGGCGAGTACGGCGACGGCGGCCACCGCCGCGAGAGCGGCCCTGCGGACACCCTGTCTTCTGTAGTGGATCAACACGGGGACCTCCTGCGGCACTTGATGTGGTGAAACTTTCCTAGCACGCTTCGACATACGACTGATCAAAAACTTTCATTACGTCTGTGTTGCCATCTGTTGAGATGTACATGAGAGGGACGATACTGCCGAGGTCCGTGACCCGTTCAACTCTGAACGGATACAAGGGAGGACCGCAGTGATCTCGTTGCACACCACCCGCGTGCGGCGTAGACGTCTGGGCGTGGCGGCAGCCGCGGCCGGACTCTTCGCCACGCTGTTGACCGCCGGACCGGCGGTGGCCACGCCCGGCCCCGGTGACAGCCCGGCCTCGGAGAAGGTCTCCTCGGGCCAGGCCGCCGAGGTGAAGGCGGCCATCCAGCAGGGTGAGATACCCGGCGTGGACGAAATCGTCCACAGCGACAACATCAAGCACCTGACCAACATCCCCAAGGACCTGATCACCGGGACCAACTCGGACCTGGCCTTCCAGGGCAAGTACGCCTTCTCGGGCAACTACGACGGTTTCCGGATCTTCGACCTCAGCAACCCGAAGTCCCCGAAGACCGTCGCCCAGGTGCTCTGCCCGGGATCGCAGAACGATGTCTCGGTCTCCGGCGACCTGCTCTTCCTGTCCACCGACTCCTCGCGCAGCGACAACTCCTGCACGAGCGTCTCCCAGTCGGCGACGATCAAGGAGTCGTGGGAGGGCATCAAGATCTTCGACATCAGCGACATCCGCAACCCGCGGTACATCGCCGCTGTCGAGACCGCGTGCGGTTCGCACACCCACACCCTGATCCCCGAGCGCAAGAACGTCTACGTCTACGTCTCCTCGTACTCGCCGAGCGCGACCTTCCCGGACTGCCAGCCGCCGCACGACGGCATCTCGGTCATCAAGGTCCCGCGCAAGGCCCCCGAGCGCGCCAAGGTGGTGAACTTCCCGAACCTCTTCCCGGACGGAGGAAACCCGGGCGGGTCCACCAACCCGGGTGTCTCGGCGACCACCGGCTGCCACGACATCACGGTGCTGCCCTCCAAGGACCTGGCCGCCGGCGCGTGCATGGGTGACGGCATCCTCTTCGACATCAAGCACCCCGAGCGACCCAAGGTGATCGACCGGGTCCAGGACAACGTCAACTTCGCGTTCTGGCACTCCGCCACCTTCAACCAGGACGCCGACAAGGTCGTCTTCACCGACGAGCTGGGTGGCGGCGGCGCCGCCACCTGCAACGAGACCGTCGGCCCGAACAAGGGCGCCGACGGCATCTACGACATCGTCGGCAAGCGCGACGACCGCAAGCTGGTCTTCCGCAGCTACTACAAGATCCCCCGCCACCAGGCGGACACCGAGAACTGCGTCGCCCACAACGGCTCGCTCATCCCGGTCGAGGGCCGCGACATCATGGTCCAGGCCTGGTACCAGGGCGGCCTCTCGGTCTGGGACTTCACCGACTCCAGCAGGCCGCAGGAGATCGCCTACTTCGAGCGCGGACCGATCTCGGCCACGCAGATGCTGACCGGCGGCTCCTGGTCGTCCTACTACTACAACGGCTACATCTACTCGAACGACATCGCCAAGGGCTTCGACGTCCTGCAGCTCGACGACCGCAGGACGGACTCCGCGAAGAAGGTGCGGATGGACGGGCTGAACGTCCAGACGCAGCCCGACTACTTCGAGGACTTCCCTCACTGAGCGGTCGTGCCCTGATCCGTTCCGCCGGGCGGTTCACCGCCCGGCGGAACGCCGAGTTCCCACTCCAGCCCGTAGCGCTGGAACAGCTCGGCGCGCAGCCGTGGCAGCGGCATCGGCGCGCCCGGCATGAGCACCGCGAAGACCGCGCCCATCAGCAGGGCGCGCAGCATCGGATACTCACTGTCCGGGTCCGGTGATCCGTATCTGGTCACCGTCTCGCGCAGCAGGGCCGCGAGCCGCTGCTGTTCCGGACACTGCACGAAGCCCTCGGCCTGGAGAATGCCGGCCATATGGGTCCGCATCAGTACGGGGCTGTCGGCCGCGAGCCCGAGGATGGCGTCGATCGCCCGTGCCAGCAGTTCGCGCCCGTCGTCCGTCACCGGCGCGCGGTCCAGGGCCGCCGCCAGCGTCTGATGCATCAGCCGGTGCACGGCCGACTGCAGGAGCTGCCGCTTTCCCGGGAAGTAGTACGAGATGAGACCGCGCGCGGAACCGGCCCGGTCGGCGATGTCGGCGAGCGTCGTGGCCTCGTAACCGTGCTCGGCGACCAGCTCCACCGTGGCTTGCAGCAGCCGTTCCCGGGAACGCCGCCGTAGCTCTTCATTGACCGATGGGCTCCGCGGGGACATGCTTGACTCCTGCGTTGACTGGCTCTCAGCCAATATACTCAGTGCGTTCCGTCCCAGACCTCATCGGGCCTGGTCAACGGGGCTGCCGTCTGCCTTGGGCGACGCGGGGGATCGCCCAAGGCAGACGGTTTCGGCATGCCCGGCGGCGCCTGAGGGCCGGTCCGGGCCGCGGACGGCGCCGTTTCACGGGCCGGAGCCGCCCGTTCCGGGGTGCGGATGCGCCCGGTTCCCGGGCACGGGCGCCCGATGCCCCTCCTGCCCTACGGAAGCGGCCCGCGCCCCGCGAGGGCGAGGACGGGACGCAGTCCCGCCGGGCGTTCCTCCACCGGCAGATGGTCCACGAAATGGACCGAGCAGCCCAGCGCCGAGGCCCCGCCGTCGGCCTCCCGGTCGTCCCCGACCATCAGCACATCGTGCGGATCCTGCCCCAGGGCCTCACAGGCGGTCCTGAAGAGCCGGACGTCGGGCTTCTGGACGCCGTGCTCGTACGAGAGCACATACGTGTCGACGAGGGCGTCGAGACCGTGCGCGCGGAAGACGGGCCGCAGATCCCAGCCGATGTTGCTCACGACTCCGATCCCGAGGCCCCAGCGCCGCAGCGTGCCGAGCACCTCGGCCGCGTCGGCGTAGGGACGCCAGGCGGCGGGGGTCATATGGCGCTCGTAGAGCGCGTCGTACAGGGCGGGGCTCGGCAGTTCCACCTGGCGCGCCAGCCCGGTGTACGCGGCGCGGTGGAGTTCGGCGCTCTCGTCCCGGGTGGCCCACACCCCGGCCAGTTCGCGAGGTACCCGCTCCGGTGAGGACCCGCCGGGCAGCGCGCCCGCCACGGCCAGCTTCATCGCGTACCGCCGTACCTCGTCGGGTGGCACGGCCACATCGGCCTCGTTGAGCACGGCTCGCAGCCAGGATCCTGCTGATTCGATGCGGAAGAGAGTTCCGGAAAAGTCGAAGAGCACGCCCTTGAAGGTCATGCGTCCGATCCTCGCGGCGTCACCGCTCCCGGGACAAGGCCAGGCGGCTGTACGAAGCGATGGAAAAGGCCACCAGGGAGCCGCCGAGCAGCCACCCGGCCAGAACGTCCGCGCTCCAGTGGACGCCCAGCCACAGACGGGTGAGGCCCGCGCCGGCCACGGAGACGACCGCGACGGCCAGTGCCGTACGCCACACCCGCCGGCGGACCCCGTGGCAGTGCGCCACCCACAGCAGGAGTCCGCAGCTCACCGCGGCGGTCATGGCGTGGCCGGAGGGGAACGCGGCGAAGTGGGCGGAGTCCACCGGGTCCGGCCACTGCGGGCGCTCGCGGCCCACGGTGTACTTCAGGGCCTGGGACAGGGCCGCGCCCACGGCGCTCGTCGCCGCGACCCAGCAGGCCAGCAGCCGCCTGCCGCGCAGCCAGACCACGGTGACCGCCGCGGCGATCAGCAGCCGCATCGTCCACGGGTCCCAGGCCCAGTCGGTGAGCACCCGGTTGATCCAGGTGACCCCGGGCTCGGCCACCGCCCGGCGGTGCAGCGCCTCGGCGGTCATCCGGTCGAAGGAGAGCAGCGGTCCCCACTCGGCCACGACGAGTATGACGAGCAGACCCAGCAGAACGGCCAGCAGGCCGCCCGTACGGGCCGGTGTGACCAGTGGGGGAGGAGCCGGGGCTTCCGGGCTTGTCGGCGGCGGTGTCGGGTCGGCTTCGGGGGTCGACGGCGAGCGCATGGGGAAATCCTCGCCGACGCCGGGCGCGAGGGGCCAGTCCGTGCGGGCGTCCGGGTTATCCGAGCGCCCGCAGCGCCGGTACGAAGGCGACCAGCAGCGGCACCACCGGCACGGCCGCCGCGGCGGCGGTCAGCCGCAGTCTGCGGCCCGCGGTGAGGCGCGGAACGGGGGACAGCAGCCGGTTCACCCGCTGCGGCAGCTGGGCGTCCGGCGCCGTGCCCGGTCCGAACACACCGCGGTCCTCGTTCAGTTCGACCAGAGCGAGCGCGATGGTCAGCCGGCCGAAGCGGCGCGAGGCCACATCGTCCGCGGCCAGCTCGATCAGCCGGTGCATCTCGTCGCGGAACGCCGCGAACACCGGCACCTGCGGAAAGCCGTTGGCGAGCGCTCCCGAGCAGTGCAGCAGCCAGTCGTGCCTGGCCCGCGCGTGGCCCTGCTCGTGGGCCAGCACGGCATCGAGCTGACTGCCCTTCAACCGGCGCAGCGCCGCCGTGGTGACGACCAGTCGGGGCTCCACGCCCGACAGCCACCAGGCGTCGGGGCGCTCGCCCTCCAGGACGACGAGCGGCTCACCGCCGCGCTCCTCGCCGGGCAGCGCGGGGGAGCGTACGAGCAGTTCCGCGCGGCGCTGACGCCGCCTGCGGCGGGCCCGGTGGATCTCCCGCGTCAGCATGGCCGCCGTCCAGACGCCGCCGCCCGCCAGGGCCACGGCGAGCAGGGCCGACCACGGCCGGTGCGAGCCCAGGGCGTACGCCTCCACCACTCCGCTCGGGGCGGGCGCGAAGACATGTCCCCGTACGGCGAGCCAGGCCGCCGCGGCGCTGAAGGTCATGGAGAGCGCGAAACTCAGCAGGACGGCCGCCACGACGCACTGCCACACCCACAGCGCCACCACAGGCTCGCGCTCCGGCCAGTCGGCCCGCGCCAGCAGGCGCGGAGCGACGACGGCGGCCAGTGCGCCGAGAAGCAGCAGCGCCAGGGAGACCATCATGGTCACCAGAGTATGAGGACGGCACTACTCAGCGGTATGTCCTGGCCGGTCAAGTGACCTAGGACACGTTTCGGCGGGTGGGGCCCGTCATACGGTCGGCAGCATCGCCAGCATGGCTATGCCCATGGACAGCCGGCAGGCCAGCGACAGCTCCCTCCTGTCGCCCCAGCGCAGCCCGGCCGTGCCCGGCCCGGTGCCCGTGCCGACGGCCGTCGCCGTCCCGCCGGTCCCGGGCGCCGCGCCGGCGGGCAGCGGCAGCAGACGTCCGCCCGCCCACAGCACATAGCCGGTGTAGTAGACCAGCAGCGCGCCGGTGACCAGCGGCGCCCCGGCCGCCGTGTGCGCGCCGTGCGTGCCACCGGGCGCGGCGGCCATGGCCCCGGCCATGTAGGCCATCGCGAGCATCCCCAGCAGATGGTGTCTTCCGTGCGCGCGGTGCGCGGGGAGACGGGACCGAACGACCGTGTACAGCGCGGCGGCGCCGAACACCGCCGCGTACACCGTCCATACCCACCGGGGCGGGGGCACGACGGCCGCGGGCACGGCCATGACGGCCATCCCGAAACCCATCAGCGCCTCGCTCCCGGCCCATCTGCGCTGTTCGGCCACGCCGCTGCGCATCCGGAGCAGGCAGTAACCTCCGGTCGCCGCGCAGAGCGCGACCAGCAGCCAGCCGGCCGCCGCCGGTCCGTGCACCGCGCACCTCCCCCGTCGAACGGTGTCGGGAAGGACATGCCCGGCGTCGCTCGCACACAGTCAGGCGCGGACGAGCGCAGTGGGACACAAAGGGAGCGCGCCGGTGGTACACCGGCCGGCCCCGCGCCGCCGTTCGCCTCCGCGCTCCCGTTCCCGGCCTCCATGACCCGGTTCCCGGCCTCCGCGCCCCGTTCCTTCATTCGCATTTCGCTGGAAACGGAAAGCGTAAAGAAAATCGACTGACACGCGGACGGAATTACCGGAAGAATTCCCGGCGCCCATGGCCTTGTGGCCGAAGCGGCCCCCGACTACTTTGCACATGCGTGCCCTCGGGGCCTGGCGGGCTGCCGCCGCCTTGCAAATCCCCCCACCTCCGAGGACCTTGCGCATTTCTGGCAGATTCTAGTGGGAGGAAATCCTCCATGCATATGTCACGACGGTCGGTCATCGCGTCCGCGCTGGCCGCGTCAGCCGCGATCGGCGGCGTCGGCGCTGCCCAGCAGGCTGCCGCGGCAGCCGAACCGAGGCGCCGCGCACAGCCGGGACCCGCCGCGAGTCCGCCCGGCGACGTGGTCGGCAAAATCACCGTGGGCTACCAGGGCTGGTTCGCCTGCACCGGCGACGGCGCTCCCATCAATGGCTGGTGGCACTGGAGCCGGAACATGGGCCAGCCGCCCTCGCCCAGCAATACCACCATCAAGTCCTGGCCGGACATGCGGGAATACTCCCGCGGTTACCGCACCGCCTACGCGAACCTGAACGGCGGTCAGCCCGCGACGCTGTTCTCCTCCTGGGACCAGCAGACCGTCGACACCCACTTCCGCTGGATGCGGGAGAACAACTGCGACACCGCGGCGCTCCAGCGGTTCAATCCGTTCAGCCCCGAGGGCCCCACCCGGGACGCCATGGCACAGAAGGTGCGCCAGTCCGCCGAGGCCAACGGCCGCAAGTTCTACATCATGTACGACGTCACCAGCTGGACGTCCATGCAGTCCCAGATCAAGGAGGACTGGACGACGAAGATGCGGGCACACACCGCGTCCAGTGCCTACGCCCGGCAGAACGGCAAGCCCGTGGTGTGCATCTGGGGCTTCGGCTTCAACGACCCGGGCAGGCCCTTCGCGCCCGCCGCGTGCAAGGACGTCGTCGACTGGTTCAAGGCCCAGGGCTGCTACGTGATCGGCGGGGTGCCCACCCACTGGCGCAACAGCACCGACGACTCACGGCCCGGCTTCCAGGACGTGTACCGCTCGTTCAACATGATCTCGCCCTGGATGGTCGGACGGATCTCCAACGTCGCCGACACCGACCGGTTCTTCCGTGACGTCAACACCCCGGACCAGGCCGAGTGCAACGCGCGCGGTATCGACTACCAGCCCTGTGTGCTCCCCGGAGACCTCCAGGAGCGCCACCGCGCCCATGGGGACTTCATGTGGCGGCAGTTCTACAACATGGTCAGGCTCGGCGCGCAGGGCATCTACATCTCGATGTTCGACGAGTTCAACGAGGGCAACCAGATCGCCAAGACCGCGGAGAACGGCTCGCAGGTGCCGTCCGGTTCGGGCATCTGGGCGCTCGACGAGGACGGCACCTCCTGCTCGTCGGACTACTACCTGCGGCTGACCGGTGACGGCGGCCGGATGCTCAAGGGACAGATCGGGCTGACGGCGACGAGGCCCACCCGGCCACGGATCTGACCCGGGTGCGCGGGGCGCGGGCCGCCGGGACCTCTCCGGCGGCCCGCGCCTGCGTATCGCCGTCCTCGCCGGGGAGTTCAGCTGGTCGGCAGATGCCGTGCCCGGCCCTCGCGCCCTCGCAGCCTCGGGGTGAACGTCGCGTGGAAGATGGTCGACGCGGCCCCGACCGCCGCCGCCTCCGCGCTGAGCACGGACGGTTCGACCTCGACGCGGCGCAGCCTTCTGGCCGTCGGGAACTCGTTGACCGTACGGGTGATCTCGTCCAGGTAGAAGCCGGCGACATCCTCGGTGAAGAAGGGCCCGCCGAGCACGATCAGATCGATGTCCAGCAGATCGACCAGCCCCAGCGCGCCGCGTCCCACCGCCTGCGCCACCTCCCGTACGGCCGCCGAGGCCGCCGGATCGCCCGCGGCGGCGGCCTCGCCCACCGCCAGATACGCCGCGGTGCTCCCGGAGGCCGCCGAGGTTCCGGGCCCCGAGGTTCCGGGCCCCGTGCTCGCGGACGCCGTGCTTCCGTACGGGGCGGTCCCCGGTGCCGTGCTCCCCGGCGCCGTCCGCAGGGGCCGCATTCCGCGCCGTAGTGCCAGATCGGGCACCGACACCGGCGGATTGCACTCGGGCAGGATCTCCGGGCGGCCGTCCTTGTCCACTCGTCCCAGCGCGATCGCGCACAACTGCCCGAACTCTCCGGCGTTGGCGCTGATCCCCCGGTAGATGTCGCCGTTGAGATAGAGCCCGGTGCCCACGCCCGTACCGAGATAGAGATACGCGAAGTCCCTGGCCCTGCGGTCACGGCCGATCCACCGCTCTCCGGCGGCGGCGGCGGTGGAGTCCTTCTCCATCAGGACCGGGCAGGGGAAGTGGTCCTTCAGCAGATACAGCAGAGGAAGATCGCCCCAGGCCGACATCAGCGGCGGCCCCAGCACCGTGCCCGACGCGATGTCGACCGGTCCGGGCACCGCCACGCCGATACCGAGGAAACCGTCCTCCCGTACCGCCCCGCGCGCCTCCGTCAGCGTCTCGCGACCCAGCGCCGCCACCCGCTCCACGAACTCCGCCGGATCGATGTCGGCGGTGACGGGCCGGGTACGGGTGCAGACGATCGCGCCGTCGAGATCGATCACGACGGCGCGATCGTCTGCAC
>NZ_MAUD01000163.1 GCF_001700515.1 Streptomyces lushanensis | reverse complement strand
CCCAGACCACCTCCACCGGATACGACACGTCCCGCGCCGTGACCACCGGCGCGTCGCCCAGCAGCCGCGCCCACCCGGCCGCGTCCGTCGTCGCCGAGGCCGCCACCAGCCGCAGTTCGGGGCGGAGCGCGGTCCGTACGTCCAGCAGGAAGGCCGCCACCGTGTCCGCGTCGAGATGACGCTCATGGCACTCGTCGAGGATCACCGCGTCGACGCCCGCCAGCTCCGGATCCCGCTGGAGCCGCTGGAGCAGCACCCCGGTGGTCACCACTTCCTTCACCGTGCGCGGGGAGCGTGCGGTGGGGCGCGCGACGGTGGTGGAAGTGGTGACCACCGGGGTGCTGCTCCAGCGGCTCCAGCGGGATCCGGAGCTGGCGGGCGTCGACGCGGTGATCCTCGACGAGTGCCATGAGCGTCATCTCGACGCGGACACGGTGGCGGCCTTCCTGCTGGACGTACGGACCGCGCTCCGCCCCGAACTGCGGCTGGTGGCGGCCTCGGCGACGACGGACGCGGCCGGGTGGGCGCGGCTGCTGGGCGACGCGCCGGTGGTCACGGCGCGGGACGTGTCGTATCCGGTGGAGGTGGTCTGGGCGCCACCGGGGTCGCCGGTGAGGCCGCCGCACGGGATGCGGGTCGATCCGGCGCTGCTGACGCATGTGGCGTCGGTGGTACGGCGGGCGCTGGCCGAGCGGGACGGTGATCTGCTCTGTTTTCTGCCGGGTGTGGGCGAGATCGGCCGGGTGGCGGGGCAGCTGGAGGGGCTCGGCGCCGAGGTGCTCCAGGTGCACGGGCGGGCGCCGGCAGCGGTGCAGGACGCGGTCCTGGCGGGTTCCCGGGGCGTGCCGGATCCGGCCGGTTCCCCGGGCGTGTCGGCGCCGGACGCCGTGGGCGCACCGGGCCGCCGCCGTGTCGTCCTGGCGACTGCCGTCGCCGAGTCGAGCCTGACCGTTCCCGGGGTACGGATCGTCGTGGACGCGGGGCTGGCACGTGAGCCCCGTACCGACCACGCGCGGGGGCTGGGCGCGCTGACGACCGTACGGGTGTCCCAGGCGGGGGCCGCGCAGCGGGCCGGGCGGGCCGGGCGGGAGGCTCCCGGGACGGTCTACCGCTGCTGGAGCGAGGCCGAGGACACCCGTCTCACCCGCTTCCCCTCCCCCGAGATCAAGGTGGCGGATCTGACGGCCTTCGCGCTCCAGGCGGCGTGCTGGGGCGATCCGTCGGCGGACGGTCTCGCGCTGCTGGACCCGCCGCCGGCCGGGGCGCTGGCCGCCGCGCGTTCCGTACTGGGCGCGATCGGCGCCGTGGACGAGGCCGGACGGGCGACCGGCCGTGGTGTACGGATGTCCCGCCTCGGGCTCCATCCCCGGCTGGCCCGCGCCCTGCTGGACGGCGCGGCCGAGGTGGGCACACGGCGGGCGGCCGAGGTGGTGGCCCTGCTGAGCGAGGAACCGCCCCGGGAGTACGGCGACGATCTGGCGGCGGCCTGGCGCACGGCCCGCCGAGGCGGTGACGGCTACGCGACGCGCTGGCGCCAGGAGGTCCGCCGTCTGGCCTCGGCGGCGGACGGCCCGGGAGGCGGCTCGGGTCCGGGCCGCGAGGCGGGGTCGGGGGGCGACGATGTCGTCGCCGGGCTCGTCACCGCGCTCGCCTTCCCCGAGCGGGTCGCCCGGGCGCGCGGGGCCGGGGCGTTTCTCATGGTGTCCGGTACCGGCGCCGAACTCGGCCAGGGATCGGGGCTGCGCGGTGCGCCGTGGCTGGCCGTGGCCGTCGCGGACCGGCCGGCGCACGCGGCGTCCGCGCGGGTGCGGCTCGCCGCCGTCATCGACGAGGAGACGGCGCGGAGCGCCGCCGGGCATCTGCGGGTGGCGGGCGACGAGGTGCGCTGGGAGGACGGCGATGTGGTCGCCCGGCGGGTGGAGCGGCTCGGGGCCGTGGATCTCGCCGTGAGACCGCTGAAGAGCCCCGGGCCCGGTCCCGTACGGCACGCCCTGCTGGACGGTCTGGCCCGGCACGGGCTCGGGCTGCTGCGCTGGACACGGGACGCGCAGGGGCTGCGCGAGCGGCTGGACTTTCTGCACCGGGAGTTGGGCGCGCCCTGGCCGGATGTGTCGGACGCCGCGCTGCTGTCCCGTACGGAGGACTGGCTGGAGCCCGAACTGTCGCGCGCCCGGCGCCGCTCCGATCTGGAACGGATCGACGCCGGACAGGCGCTGCGGCGGCTGCTGCCCTGGGCGAGCGGTGACGCGGCGCGGCTGGACGAGCTGGCTCCGGAACGTATCGAGGTGCCCAGCGGATCACGGGTACGGGTCGAGTACGGCGGACCGCAGCCCGTACTGGCGGTGAAGCTCCAGGAGTTGTTCGGCCTGGCCGAGACGCCGAGAGTCGCGGGCGTGCCGGTGCTGGTCCATCTGCTCTCCCCGGCGGGCAGGCCCGCGGCCGTCACGGCGGATCTGGCGTCCTTCTGGCGGGACGGCTACCGCTCGGTGCGCGCCGAGCTCCGCGGCCGCTATCCGCGCCATCCCTGGCCGGAGGATCCCTCGGCGGCGGTGGCCACGCGCCGCACGAACAACCGGCGTTGACGCCCAGGACGCCGTCGGCCCCGCACCACGCCCGTCGAGCGGGCGATGGCGCGGGGCCGTGGGGGTCCTGTCGCTCAGGCCGCGGCGGCGACCGTCAGCGTGATGTCGAGCTGCACACCGTTGTCGGTGACGAGGCGGAGCACGAACGTGCCGGTGGTGTCGTCCGCGTAGATCTTCGGGAGCTGGAGGACACCGCCCGCGTCCGTCGTCAGGCCCTGGAGACTCCGCAGCGGGCCGCCGTCCGCGTCCTTGAAGTACGGACCGGCCGCCGGTGTCGTGGCGTCGTCCGGGTTGATCACGGTGGCGGTGAGCCCGGCGCCCGCGACGGCGACACCGCCGGAGGTGGCCCTGACCTCGACCGTGTCGGCGAACTCCGTACCGGCCGTGGCCGTCAGCGTCTTCTGCGCGGTGGCGAGCGTGTCCGTCTGCCGGGCCGTGACGCTCGCGGCGTACTCGACGGCCGCGACATCCGTGCCGCTGACCGTGGCCCTGACCCGGAACTCGCCGGTCTGCTCGCCCGCCTGGAGGGCCGGCGCGGTGGCCGTGCCGTCCGTACCGGTGGTGACGGTGACCACGGTGGCGCCGCCGCTGAAGCGGGCGTCCGTGGTGCCGGTGATCTCGAACCGTACGGCCACGTCGGCGACGGGCTTGCCCGCCGCGTCCTCCGCCCGTACCCCGGCACGCTCGCCGAACGCGCTGCCGGCCACGGCGCTCAGTGCACCCGCGGTCGTCTTCTCCAGGTGCTCGACGACGGGCTTCGGGGCGGGTGTGGTCGGGTCTCCGTCGTCCGGCTTGGGCGGCTTCGGGATGCTCGGGCCGGTCGGCGGGGTCGAGCCGCCCGGCTTCGGCGGCTTGGAGCCGGGGGTGGTGGACGGTTTCGGGCTCGGGTCGGGCAGGGTGCCGGGACCGGCCGGACCGGGGCCGACGGGCAGTACGCCGGTGCCGTCCGGGACCTCGTGCGTACCGTTCTTGTAGTACTCGAACCAGGTCAGGACCGTGTTCAGGTACTCCTGCGAGTGGTTGTAGCCGAGGATCGCCCGGTGCAGGTCCGCGTCGACCGACAGATCGCGGTTCCCGGCGCACAGATACTGACCGGCGGCCAGCGCGGCGTCGTAGATGTTGTTGGGGTCCCTGCGTCCGTCGCCGTTGCCGTCCTGGCCCCAGGTGGCCCAGGTGGACGGGATGAACTGCATCGGGCCGACCGCGCGGTCGTGCGTCGTGTCGCCGTCGTACTGGCCGTTGTCGGTGTCGCTGATGTCGGCGAAGCCCACACCGTTGAGGACCGGGCCGAGGATCGGGGAGAGCGTGGTGCCCTGGGCGTCCACCCGGCCGCCGCGCGCCTGGCCCGACTCCACCTTGCCGATGGCGGCGAGCAGTTGCCAGGGCAGATTGCAGCCGGGCCTGCTCTCCGCGAGGGCCTGCTCCGCCTGCCGGTACGCGGCCAGCACCGTCGCCGGTATGCCCGCTTCCGCCGGACCTGTGACCGGGAGGTCGATCGAGGTGGCCGGCTTGCCCGGCGTCGTGAGCGGCGGAAGCTCGGTGTAGTACGGGGAGTTGCCGCTGACCGGTGTGCCGGGAGGCGGGGTCACGTCGGCGGCCTGCGCGTTGCCGCCGGTGTCCGTCTCGGTGTCCGTGGGGATCGCGCCTGGTGCCTGCGAGGCGGAGAGAGCGGCGATCGCCGCCGCGGCCACCGCCGTCGTCATGGCTCCTTTACGCAGTCGGCGGCCGAATAGCGCTGCCATACGTCTGGTCCCTCCCGGTGGACTGCTGTTCGCGCTCCCCGCGCGTGGACTCAGGCGACACTACGTCAACTCCAGGCCCCAGCACACCGGTGCGTGACCGGTATTCACCAGTTCGCCACCTCCTCGACCCCCAAGTGCCCCGGAGTCCGGTACGAAGGGTCCTTCCGGGCTGCCCTCATGGTCGGCGGGCCGTGCGAACGCCGCCGCCGCGTGAGGGCCGGCGCGGCCCCGGCGCACCCGGGAGGGGCACCTGAAAGCCGCACCGATCACCGTGCCGATCACCGCACAGACCACCGTGCCGGTCGCTCTCCGGCTCGTCGCACCGGGTCCTGCCCGGACAGCCGGCCGGCGCGCCCGGTCCGGTCCGCCGGGCCCGCGAGAGCCGGCCGACCGGACCGCTCCGGGCGGCGCCGCGGGCAGCGCGCCGGAGCCCTCCGGTCAGTGCGCCGCCGACTCCCAGTCCGTGCCGACGCCCACCGAGACATCCAGCGGCGCGCGCAGCCCGACCGCGCTCGACATCTCGCGGCGCAGCAGCTCCTCCACCCGCTCGCGCTCGCCCGCGGCGATCTCCAGCACGATTTCGTCGTGCACCTGGAGAAGCATCCGCGACTCCAGGGCGGCCTCCCTCAGCGCCCGGTCGACCTTGAGCATGGCGACCTTGACGATGTCCGCCGCGGTGCCCTGGATCGGCGCGTTGAGCGCCATGCGCTCGGCCATCTCCCGGCGCTGGCGGTTGTCGCTGTTGAGGTCGGGGAGATAGCGGCGGCGGCCGAGCATCGTCTCGGTGTATCCCGTGGCCCTGGCCTCCACGACCGCGCGGTGCAGATAGTCCCGTACGCCTCCGAAGCGCTCGAAGAACGTGTCCATCAGCCCGCGCGCCTCGGCCGCCTCGATGCCGAGCTGCTGGGAGAGGCCGAACGCCGAGAGCCCGTAGGCCAGTCCGTACGACATCGCCTTGATCTTGCGGCGCATCTCGGGATCGACGGCGGACTTGTCCACGCCGAACACCTGGGAGGCGACGGTGGTGTGCAGATCCTCGCCGGAGGTGAACGCCTCGATCAGCCCGGCGTCCTCGGACAGATGCGCCATGACCCGCAGCTCGATCTGGCTGTAGTCGGCCGTCATCAGCGACTCGTATCCCTCGCCGACGACGAAGCCGCGCCGGATGGCCCGGCCCTCGTCGGTGCGGACCGGGATGTTCTGGAGGTTGGGATCGGTGGAGGAGAGCCGGCCCGTCGCCGCCACCGTCTGGTTGAAGGTGGTGTGGATACGGCCGTCCGCCGCGATGGCCTTGATCAGGCCCTCGACCGTGACCCGGAGCTTCGCCTGCTCACGGTGGCGCAGCATGATCACCGGCAGCTCGTGCTCGGTCTGGGCGGCGAGCCAGGCCAGCGCGTCGGCGTCCGTCGTATAACCGGTCTTGGTCTTCTTCGTCCTGGGCAGGCCCAGCTCACCGAAGAGGACTTCCTGGAGCTGCTTGGGCGAGCCGAGGTTGAACTCGTGGCCGACCGCGGCGTGCGCCTCCTTCACGGCCTGCTGCACGGCGCCCGCGAACTGCTGCTCCATGGCCTCCAGATGGGCGCGGTCGGCGGCGATGCCGTGCCGCTCCATCCGGGCCAGCAGCTCGGAGGTGGGCAGCTCCACCTCGTCGAGCAGCTCGCTCGCGCCGACCTCACCGAGCCGCTCGGCGAACGCGCCGCCCAGATCGAGGACGGCGCGGGCCTGCGTCATCAGCGCATCGGCCTCGGCCTGCTCGTCGACACCGAACGCGAGCTGCCCGTCCTCGGCGGCCGGGGCCAGCTCACGGCCCAGATACTCGATGGCGAGGGCGTCCAGCGCGAACGAGCGGCGGCCCGGCTTGACCAGATAGGCGGCCAGGGCGGTGTCCATCGTGACGCCGTCGACCCGCCAGCCATGCTCGGGCGCGACCCGCATCGCGCCCTTCGCGTTGTGCATCACCTTGGGCCGGCCCGCGTCACCGAGCCACCGCGCGAACGCCCGCTCGTCCGCCTCGTCCAGCCCGGCCGGATCGAACCAGGCCGCGGCGCCGCCGGCCGCGGCGAGCGCGATCTCGGTGACGCTTCCGGCGCCCAGCGCCCAGGCGTCGACCGTGGCGACTCCGAGCGGCTGTCCGCCGTGCTCGGCCAGCCAGGGCGCCAGCTCGCCCGCGCCCAGCACCGCGCCGTCCAGCTCCACACCGGCGGCGGGCGCCGGCGACTCCTCCTCGGCGGCGCCCGGGTCCACCGCGAGCAGCCGCTCGCGCAGACTCGGGTTACGGATCTCCAGCACGTCCAGCACCCGCTTCACGGCCGCGCGGTCGTAGGGCGCGCGCTCCAGATCCCGCGGCCCCTTGGGCAGCTCGACATCGCGCACCATCTCCGTGAGCCGGCGGTTGAGCCTGACCGACTCCAGATGGTCGCGGAAGTTCTGCCCGGCCTTGCCCTTGATCTCGTCGGCGCGCGTGGCCAGTTCGTCGAAGGAGCCGAACTGGTTGATCCACTTCGCCGCGGTCTTCTCACCGACCCCCGGGATACCGGGCAGATTGTCGGACGGATCGCCGCGCAGAGCCGCGAAGTCGGGATACTGCGCGGGGGTGAGCCCGTACTTCTCCTGGACCTTCTCCGGGGTGAAGCGGGTCAGCTCGGAGACGCCCTTGGTCGGATACAGCACCGTCGTGTGCTCGGTGATGAGCTGGAACGAGTCCCGGTCGCCGGTGACGATCAGCACCTCGAAGCCCGCGGCCTCGGCCTGGGTGGCGAGCGTGGCGATCACGTCGTCCGCCTCGAAGCCGTCGATCGCGAACCGGTCCGCGCTCATCGCGTCCAGCAGCTCCCCGATCAGCTCGACCTGCCCCTTGAACTCGTCGGGCGTCTTGGAGCGGTTCGCCTTGTACTCGGGGAACTCCTCGGAGCGCCAGGTCTTGCGCGAGACGTCGAAGGCGACCGCGAAATGCGTGGGCGACTCGTCACGCAAGGTGTTCGCCAGCATGGACGCGAAGCCGTAGATGGCATTGGTCGGCTGACCGGTCGCGGTCGTGAAATTCTCCGCGGGCAGCGCGAAGAACGCCCGGTACGCCAGGGAGTGCCCGTCCATGAGGAGCAGGCGTGGACGGTTGTCTGCGGTCTTCTTCGACGCTGTCTCAGCCACAGACCCGATCCTGCCACGTCGCACTGACAGCGCCGAGCCGTCCGGGGGACAACCTCGCCCTCCGGGCCGCCCCCCGCC
>NZ_MAUD01000162.1 GCF_001700515.1 Streptomyces lushanensis | reverse complement strand
GGCGGCGGCCGCCGCCCGCCCCAGACGACGCAACATGAGGGCCGACGCCGAAAGAAGCCCTCACCCACGCCCGCTCCTACACCGCCGAACACGGACACCTCGCTCAGGTCAGCGCGACCACCGTGCACCACGGATACCCGCTGGGCCGATGGCTCGCCGGCCAACGAAGCCAGCAACAACGCAAAGTCCTGTCCCCCGAACGGCAACAGGCTCTCCATGCCATCGACCCCTGGTGGTGCCCTCCCTGGCACCTGCGCTGGCAACGCCACTACTACCGCGCCCGCGACACAGCAGACAGCCGCTTCCTCCAGGCCGAGAACGGCTTTGACCACCTCAACGATTCTCGGGCCGCCGACTGGCTGTGGCGCCAGTGCGCCACGTACGACGAACTCCACCCCGAGCAGCGGCAACTCCTCACCGACATCGGCATCACCACCGACGTGGCCCGCACGGCCAGGGAACATGCACGTACGGCCTCGAGAACACCAGCCGTGCCCCCCGTCTCGGAAACAGAAGACAAGGCCAGCCAGGCCGGAAAGGGTGCGAATCCTGCTGCTTCCACCGGTCGACGCCGCACACGACGCGCCGCCGAACCGAAACGTCCCCGCGAGCCCCGCAGCCGCCTGGGACACCGCCCCGACCTCAGGCCGGGCTTCGAAACAGCCCTGACACACGCCCGCGCCTGGCACGCCGAACACGGCCACCTCGCAGCCTCCCGTGATATCCGGCACGACGACTACCCCCTGGGCGCGTGGCTGTTCAGCCAGCGCAACCGCGCCAAACAACGCGCCCGCGACCGCCTGCCGCCCTCACCCCACCTCACCGAACTCACCGCGATCGACCCCTGGTGGAACCCATCGTGGGACCTGCACTGGCAGCGCAACTACTACCGCGCCCGCAACCACGTCGAAGCCGGCCGCCCCTTCGACCCCGCCGCGCGGATCCCCGCACCGAGCACCGTCCTCGGCACCTGGACCACCCGCGCCTGCCTGACCTACCACCGGCTCCACCCCGACCA
>NZ_MAUD01000161.1 GCF_001700515.1 Streptomyces lushanensis | reverse complement strand
TCCACTCGCCCTCCGGCTGCATGCCGATGATCTCCGAGTGCGCGTGCTGTGCGATCTGCCGGATCAGCGTCTTGCGATAGCCGTCGGGCATCCAGTCGCGCGGTTCGATCCGCTGATCCCGCGCGATGGTCGCGTCGAAATCCGCCTGGAGGCGCGGCTCGGCCGGACCGGTGGCGGTGGTGACGGACGAGGCGGCGCCGGACGGGGCGGGGTCTGTCGTGGTCATCGATACCAGCTTTCCACCCGACCGTCCATCCGACCACCGAGGAGCGCGTCGATGTCCGACGAGGTCTATCTGATCGACGGGGCCCGCACCCCGCAGGGCCGCTACGGCGGCGCCCTGGCCACCGTACGGCCCGACGATCTGGCGGCCCTGGTGGTCGGCGAGGCCGTCCTGCGCTCCGGGATTCCCGGCGAGGCCGTGGACGAGGTGATCCTCGGCGCCGCCAACCAGGCCGGCGAGGACAACCGCGATGTGGCCAGGATGGCCGTCCTGCTGGCCGGGCTGCCGCACACCGTGCCCGGCTACACCGTCAACCGGCTCTGCGCCTCGGGCCTGACCGCCGTCGCCTCCGCCGCGCAGACGATCCGCTCGGGCGAGGCCGAGCTGATCGTCGCGGGCGGCGTCGAGTCGATGACCCGCGCCCCGTGGGTGATGGCGAAGCCCGGCACACCGTGGGCCAAGCCGGGCGAGATGTACGACACCTCACTGGGCTGGCGCTTCACCAATCCGCGCTTCACCGCCGCCGACCGTGCCGTGCCCGCCGGCGCCGGGCCCGGCACGGTGAAGGTGACCCTGTCGATGGGTGAGACCGCGGAGGAGGTCGCGGCCCTGGACGGCATCACGCGCGCCGAGTCCGACGCCTTCGCGCTGCGCAGCCACCGGCGGGCCGTCGCCGCCCAGCAGGCGGGCCGTTTCGACCGGGAGATAGTGCCGGTCCCCGTCAAGGGCGGCGAGGTGACCGCCGACGAGGGCCCGCGCCCCGGTACGACACCGGAGAAGCTCGCCGCGCTGCGGACGATCTTCCGCGAGGACGGCATCGTCACCGCGGGCTCCTCCTCACCGCTCTCCGACGGCGCGGCGGCCCTGGTCGTGGCGAGCGCGGCGGCCGTCGAACGGTACGGACTCACCCCCCGGGCCCGGATCGTCGCCTCCGCCTCGGCAGGCGTCCAGGCCAACCTGATGGGCCTCGGCCCGGTGCCCGCCACGGAGAAGGCCCTCGCCCGCGCCGGCTGGGAGACCGGCGGGCTGGGCGCGGTCGAGCTGAACGAGGCCTTCGCCGCGCAGGCCCTCGCCGTCGTACGGCGGCTGAAGCTCGACGAGGAGCGGGTCAACGCGGACGGCGGCGCCATCGCCCTCGGCCATCCGCTCGGCTGCTCCGGCGCCCGTATCCTGCTCACCCTGCTGGGACGGCTGGAGCGCGAGGACGCCCGCCGGGGCCTGGCCACTCTGTGTGTGGGCGTCGGCCAGGGCGTGGCGATGCTCGTGGAGCGGGTGTGAGCGGTACCGCTCCTCCCGGCACGGCCCGCGCCCCTCTTGGCGGGCCCGCGCGTGCGCAGTAGACTCAACACACTACATACCGAACGAACGGTCGGTTGGGAAGCTGGTATCGATGACCACGACAGACCCCGCCCCGTCCGGCGCCGCCTCGTCCGTCACCACCGCCACCGGTCCGGCCGAGCCGCGCCTCCAGGCGGATTTCGACGCGACCATCGCGCGGGATCAGCGGATCGAACCGCGCGACTGGATGCCCGACGGCTATCGCAAGACGCTGATCCGGCAGATCGCACAGCACGCGCACTCGGAGATCATCGGCATGCAGCCGGAGGGCGAGTGGATCACCCGGGCTCCGTCGCTGCGCCGTAAGGCCATCCTCTTCGCCAAGGTCCAGGACGAGGCGGGACACGGCCTCTATCTGTACTCCGCGGCCGAGACACTGGGAGCCGACCGCGCCGATCTGACCGAGCGGCTGATCGAAGGACGCCAGAAGTACTCCTCGATCTTCAACTACCCGACGCCCGGCTTCGCCGATGTCGGAGTGATCGGCTGGTTCGTGGACGGCGCGGCGATCTGCAACCAGGTTCCGCTGTGCCGCAGTTCGTACGGTCCCTACGCGCGCGCCATGGTGCGGATCTGCAAGGAGGAGTCCTTCCATCAGCGGCAGGGCTACGAGCTGCTGATGACGATGATGCGCGGTACGGACGCCCAGCGCGCGATGGTGCAGGACGCGGTCGACCGCTGGTGGTGGCCGTCACTGATGATGTTCGGGCCGCCCGACGGCGACTCCCCCAATTCCGCGGCCTCGATGGCCTGGAAGATCAAGCGGCACAGCAACGACGAGCTGCGCCAGCGGTTCGTCGACATGACCGTGCCGCAGGCCGAGAAGCTCGGGGTCACACTCCCCGACCCGGAGCTGCGCTGGAACGAGGAGCGCGGGCGCCATGACTTCGGCACTCCCGACTGGGCCGAGCTCCAGCGGGTGATCCGCGGCGACGGACCGTGCAACAGCGAACGTGTCGCGCGGCGGCGGACCGCGCACGAGGACGGCGCCTGGGTCCGCGCGGCGGCGACCGCGCACGCGGCCAGGCGGGCCGCCAGGACCGTAGGCACCGAGGAAGGGACAGCCGCGTGACCGGCACCGAGAAGGCGACGGCCGAGGAGACCCCGCGCGAGTGGCCGCTGTACGAGGTGTTCGTACGGGGCAAGCGCGGTCTCAACCATGTCCATGTCGGCTCGCTGCACGCCGCCGACGACACCATGGCGCTCAGCCACGCCCGTGACCTGTACACCCGGCGCAACGAGGGCGTCAGTATCTGGGTCGTCCGCTCGCAGCACATCGCGGCCTCCACACGCGACGAGAAGGATCCCTTCTTCGCGCCGAGCGCCGACAAGGTCTACCGCCATCCCACCTTCTACGACATCCCCGAAGATGTCCCCCACATCTAGGAGCCGGACATGAGCGACGATCATGTCTATCTCTCGCTGGCCGAGGGACATGACGACGGCGATGCCCGCTGGGCCTTCGGCACCGGTTTCGAGGATCCGCTGCACGGTGTGGACACGACCGTGCCGGACGGTGTCGACGTCGGGGAACTGACCGGGCGGTGTCTCGCGCTCGCCGACGACGCCCTGGTCGGCGCGCAGCGCCTCGCGCAGTGGTGCACCCGCGCGCCGGAGCTGGAGGAGGAGGTGGCCCTGGCCAATATCGGCCTCGATCTGCTCGGCCAGGCCCGGCTGCTCTACGCGCGGGTGGGACAGGCGGACGGCACGGGGCGCGGCGAGGACGCGTACGCCTACTTCCGGGACCCCGGCGACTTCCGCAACGTACGCCTCGCCGAACTGCCCAACGGTGACTTCGCCTTCTCGACCGTGCGGCTGCTCGTGCTGTCCTGCTGGCGGCTGGCGGTGTTCGGACGGCTGGCGACGGCGGCCGAGGATCCGGTGCTGGCGGCGGTCGCGGCCAAGGGTGTCAACGAGCTCGCCTACCACCGCCAGTTCGCCGCCGACTGGACGCTGCGGCTGGGTGACGGGACGGAGGAGTCGCACCGCCGTATGGTCGCGGCGCTGCGCGAGGTCGCGCCGTACCTCGGTGAACTCCTCGGCGCCGAACCGGGGTTCGGTATCGACGCGGAGTCCGTGCGGGACGAGGTGACCGAGGTGCTCGGCCAGGTCCTCGACGCCGCGGGGCTCACGCTTCCCGACAGCGGCACTCTGGCCGGCAGCGGCCGGGACGGGGACCACACCGTCCATCTGGCGCCGCTGCTGGCGGAGTTGCAGAGTGTGGCGCGCGCCCACCCGGAGGCGACATGGTGACCGCGAACGCCTCCCTCACCTCCCTCACGGCGCAGCGGGCGCGGCGGGTCGCCGAGGGCGTCCCGGATCCCGAGCTGCCCATGCTGACGCTCGCCGATCTGGGTGTGCTGCGAGGTGTCGAGGTCACGGACGACGGCACGGTCGTCGCGAGCCTGACACCGACCTATTCGGGCTGCCCGGCGATGGCCGAGATGCGCGCCGACGTGGCATCGCGGCTGCGGGCGGCCGGATTCGAGCGGGTGGAGATCAGAACGGAACTCGATCCGCCGTGGACCACGGACTGGATCACTCCCACCGGCCGCCGCAAGCTCGGCGAACACGGCATCGCGCCGCCCGGCCCTGCGCGCCGGCGGCCCGCCGGGCCCGTCCCGCTGGAGCTGTCGGTCTCGCGCCGGGCGGTGGCCTGCCCGCGCTGCGGTTCGGCCGACACCGAGGAGACATCGCGCTTCGCCTCCACCTCGTGCAAGGCGCTGTGGCGCTGCCGCGCCTGTCTGGAACCGTTCGAGTACGTCAAGGAGATCTGATGGCCCCGACCACCGCCGCGACCGGAACCGGGACCGGCGCGGGAAGCGCGGCCGGCGGTGCGATCGCGCGCACGCGCCGCCGGCCGGCCTTCCACCGGCTGCGGGTGTCCGCGGTCGAGCGGCTGTGCGAGGACGCCGCGGCGATCGCCTTCGACATCCCGCAGGAGCTGACCGCGGAGTTCGCGCACCGGGCCGGCCAGTCGCTCACCCTGCGCCGGGAGATCGACGGACGGGACGAGCGCCGCTCGTACTCCATCTGCTCCCCCGAGGGCGCACCACCGCGGATCGGTGTCCGTATGGTCCCCGGCGGGCTCTTCTCCTCCTGGCTGGTGCACGACGTACGTCCCGGGGACACCGTCGAGGTGATGGCGCCCACCGGCTCCTTCACGCCCGACCTCACCGTGCCCGGCCATCATGTCCTGGTCGCCGCGGGCTCCGGCATCACCCCGATGCTGTCGATCGCCGAGTCGGTCCTGGCCGCCGACAGCCGCTCACGGGTCACGCTCTTCTACGGGAACCGGCGTACGGACACGGTGATGTTCGCCGACGAGCTGGCGGATCTCAAGGACCTCCATCCCGCCCGGCTCCAGCTCGGGCATGTGCTCTCCCGCGAGCCGCGCGAGGCCGAACTGCTCTCGGGCCGCCTCGACGCCGAGCGGCTGACCGCCCTCATCGACGGGCTGGTGGACATCCCGGCGACGGACCACTGGTGGCTGTGCGGTCCCCACCTCATGGTCCAGGAGGCCCAGCGGCTCCTGGCGGAGCTGGGCGTGCCGTCCGACCGTGTGCACCGGGAGCTGTTCTACGCCGACGACCAGCCCGTACGGTCGGTCCGTCACGAGGACGCGGCGGTGGCCGGTCCCGTCAGCCAGGTCACCATCACCCTCGACGGCCGCACCACCACCGCCCCGCTCCCCCGCGGCACCGCCCTGCTCGACGCCGCCCAGCGCACGCGTCCCGATCTGCCCTTCGCCTGCAAGGGAGGCGTCTGCGGCACCTGCCGCGCCCGGGTCACGGAGGGCGAGGGCGACATGCGCCGCAACTTCGCGCTGGAGGACTCCGAAGTGGCCGAGGGATATGTCCTGACCTGCCAGACCTTCCCCGTCTCCGAGACCTTGGCGGTCGACTTCGACAGCTGAGGGCTGCCCCGCGTCGGCCGGCAGGTCGGCTGTCGGCGGAGGTGTCCGCTCCGAGTGCCGGTCGCGTTCGACGCCGAACTATGAGTGACAGGCCGAGGGCGGCGCCCGCGACACCGTCGAGCGCCGTCCGCGAGTGTCCCGGACGGCCCTCCCGGCACAGCGGAGACTTCTCGAACACGGCCCGGGGTCCGTCCGGCCGAAACAGATCCTGATGAATTGCAAAATTCTGCAATTCACTACATGCTGTGGTCCTGTGCCGTACCGGCCCGGTGGTCCGGGCCGCGCCAGGTGGTGAGGAGGGTCCGCGACCGTGCCGGTTCCGCTGTATCAGGTGAAGGCCGAGTTCTTCCGCATGCTGGGACATCCGGTCCGGATCCGGGTGCTGGAGCTGTTGCAGGACGGGCCGATGCCCGTACGGGATCTGCTCACGGCGACAGGGATCGAACCGTCGAGTCTCTCCCAGCAGCTCGCGGTGCTGCGCCGCTCCGGCATCGTGACGGCCACCCGCGAGGGCCCGACCGTGGTGTACGAACTCGCCGGCGGCGATGTGGCGGAGCTGATGCGGGCCGCCCGGCGGATCCTGACCGAGATGCTCGCCGGGCAGCACGAGCTGCTGGAGGAGCTGCGGGAGCCGGCGGAGCCCCGCAAGGCCGAGGTCTCCTCGCGGTGAGTGTGCCCATGCCACCGGCCCGGCCCCGGCGCCGGATCCGTTCCCTCCCGCCCGTCCGGGCCGACTTCACGGCCATGGGCCGCCGCCCGCACCGAGGAGGCGTCACGACGACGGTTCCCGTCGCCCGCCGTACGTTCGAGGCCACCGGCCTCCGTCCCGTCCGTCCGGAGGCCCGGTGATCACACGGCTCGACACCCTTCCTCACCGGCATGTACTGACCTTGCCCGCCATGGGCACGGCGGTACGGCTGGCACGTGAGACCACCGAAATGGTGCTGGCCGAATGGGGCATCAGCCACCGGCATCCGAGCGTGGGCCCGGCGCTGCTGATCGTGAGCGAGCTGGTCACCAACAGTGTGCGGCACGCGGCCGTCCGCTCCCCGAACGTCACCGTCGTCTACGCCGCCGGGCCGGACACGCTCGCGTTCGCCGTCCATGACCGCCATCCGCATCAGCCCGCCCTGTACGCGGCGGCCACCGGTGACGGGAGCGGCGGGCTGGCCACCGTGGTGGAGCTCACGCTCGGCCTCGGCGGGACGGCGGTCGTACGCGGCGACGCGGACGGCCAGGGCAAGAGCATCTGGATCACTCTGCCTCTGTAGGTCCCGCGATCGCCAGGTCCTGCCTGTCCGGCCGGTCGGCCGGTCCTGCCCTTCTTGCTGTTCTTGCTGTTCTTGCTGTTCTTGGCAATTCCGAAGGTCATCAGTTCGGCGCGAAGGCGCGAGGATGGGCTCATGACGATGAGTTCTGGATGCGTGCGACGCCCCGGGCGTGCGCAGCGGCGGCGATCGCACCGCGCGACGGTTCTCTGCGGCGTGGAGCTGGTTCGATGAGCGCGCCGCTGTACCAGTTGAAGGCGGAGTTCTTCAAGACGCTGGGGCACCCTGTCCGCATCCGCGTGCTGGAGCTGCTGAGCGAGCGCGAGCACGCGGTCTCCGAGATGCTGTCCGAGGTCGGGGTCGAACCGTCGCATCTGTCGCAGCAGCTGGCCGTCCTGCGCCGGGCCCACCTCGTCACCGCACGCCGGGAAGGCTCGGCCGTCCACTACGCCCTGGCCAACCCGGAGGTCGCGGAGCTGCTCAGGGTGGCGCGGACGATCCTGTCCGGACTGCTGACGGGCCAGGCCGAGCTGCTGGCCGATCTGCGCGCCGCCGAGCCGAGCAGCCCGGCCCGGCGCCACGGGAGGCCGTAGCCGGGGACGTCACAGCCGGGGGACGTCACAGCCGGTGGAGACGGCATGGCCGCGGGACCGCATCGCTCCCGGGATCCCATGGCCGGGTGCCGCCCTGCGGACACGGTTGGCGCGTCGACGGTCCCCGGAGCTAGCCTTGAGCCCGAGGCGCTCCGACGAGTGCCGAGCGGCGGTGGGGCCCGCCGTACCCGAACCGCGGTGACAGGCCGCCAACGGTCCCTACTTGCGAGGAAGCGCGCCCTGATCCGGGCGCCGGGCGAGTAGGAGAAGCATGGTGGTGCGAGTTCCCCGGAGCCGTGCGAAGGAAGAGCCCGCCGGTCGGTCCGGCCGTCCCGGTGTCGACCCCGATGTCGATCTTTCCGTTCCCGGACGGCGTCCGGCGCGCCCGCGGGTGCCCTGGTCGGTGGTGGCCGTCGTGGCGCTCGGCGCGATGTGCGGCTCGGCGGCCCGGTACGGCGCCTCGCTGCTGTGGCCGACCGCCGCGGACGGCTTTCCCTGGACGACGTTCACCGTCAATGTCACGGGCTGCGCGCTGATCGGTGTGTTCATGGTGGTGGTCACCGAGGCATGGGCGGCGCACCGGCTGATCCGGCCGTTCGTCGGTACCGGTGTGCTGGGCGGGTTCACCACGTTCTCCACCTATGCGGTGGACATCGAGCGTCTGGTGGATGCCGGCCGGGCACGTACGGGGATGGCCTATCTGGGACTGACGCTGCTCGCGGCCCTCGCGGCGGTGTGGGCCGCGGTGTGGGTGACACGCCGCGTCGTGGCGTGGAGGCAGGCATGACGAAACTGGCGGGCACGGCCCTGCGGATGACGGTCCTCGTCGGGGAATCGGATCTCTGGCACCATCGGCCCCTCTATACGGAGATCGTGCACCGGGCGCACGCGGCGGGGCTGGCGGGGGCGAGCGTCTTCCGCGGTGTCGAAGGGTACGGGGCGTCGTCGCTGATCCATACGCAACGGCTGCTGTCGCTGAGCGAGGATCTGCCGATGGCGGTGGTGATCGTGGACGCCGGGGAGAAGATCCGGGCGTTCCTGCCGCAGCTCGACGGACTGGTCGGGGAGGGACTGGTGGTCCTCGACGACTGCGAGGTCGTCCGGTACACGGAAGGCGGGGTGGACCGGTGAACTGGCTCCTGGTCATGGCCGGGGCGGCGATCGGCGGGCCGTTGCGGTATCTGACCGACCGGGCGGTGCAGACCCGGCACGACACCCTCTTCCCCTGGGGGACGTTCACGGTCAATGTGGTGGGCTGTCTGGTCCTCGGACTGCTGACGGGTGCCGTCACGGCGGGTGCGGCGTCCTCCTCGGTACGGCTGTTCATCGGGACGGGGCTGTGCGGTGCGCTGACGACGTACTCGACGTTCAGCTACGAGACGCTGCGGCTGGCCGAGGACGGCGCCAGGTTCTACGCGGCGGCCAATGTCGTCGCGAGCGTGATCGCCGGGCTCGGTGCGGCCTTCGTGGGCATCGCCGTCGCCGGCGCGCTGTGGACGTGACACGCCGTACGGGGGCAGGCTGCCGTGGCCGGCCCGGGGAACGGACCGGCCACGGCTCGGACGGAACGGCGGCGCGGCGGAGCGCCCGGACGGCGCCCGGAGCGTCGACGTCCGCTCCGGCCGGTCACGCCGGCTCATTTACTTCGTGCCGGCTCCTGCCTTCTCCTTCCCGTACAGCGCCTCGCGGAGCGTCTTGGTGGTCTCCGCGACGGCCGCCTTGTCGGCCTCGGTGCCCGCCAGGGCGTTGAGCATCATGAAGTCGTGGGTGATGGCGCCGAAGTGACGGTTGGTCACCGGGACTCCCGCACTGCGCAGCTTGTCCGCGTAGGCGTTGGCGGCGTCCAGCAGGACGTCGGAGTCGGTGATCACCAGCGCCTTGGGCAGACCGCGGAGCTGCTCGACGGTGGCGAGCAGGGGCGAGGCGAGCGGCTGGTCGCGCACCGCGTGGTCCGGGGCGTACGCGTCCCAGTACCACTCCATCGCCCGGCGGGTGAGCCAGCAGCCGTCCGCGAATCGGTTGTACGACGGCGTGTCGAAGCGTGCGTCGACGACCGGGTACAGCAGGACCTGCTGGAGGAATTTCGGTCCGCCGCGCTCCTTGGCCATCAGGGTGACGGCGGCGGTCATGTCACCGCCCACCGAGTCACCGGCGATGGCGAGCCGGGAGGAGTCGACGCCGATCTCGCTGCCGTGTTCGGCGACCCACTTGGCGACGGTGTACGCCTGCTCGAGCGGCACGGGGAACTGTGCCTCCGGGGACGGCGTGTAGTTGACGAAGATCACCGAGGCGCGGGCGCCGTTGGCGATCTGGCGTACGAGCCGGTCATGGGTCTGCGCGTTGCCCAGGATCCAGCCACCGCCGTGGAGATAGACGATGCCGGGCAGCGGGCCCGTGATTCCGGGCGGCCGGACCACGCGGATGGAGACGGGCCCGGTCGGACCACCGGGCACGGTCCGCTCACTGATCTGCGCGGGCAGTTTGTCGACGGGGCCCGACTGGAGTTTGTCGAGCACCTCACGCGCCGCCGCGTACGACAGGTCGTACAGCGGGGTCCCGTCCTCGGCGGCGAGCTGGTCCAGGAACTCCTGGGCCTGCTTCTCCAGCTTCACCGGCGGATTGCCGCAGGGCGCGTACGGGTACTCGGGCGTGGCCTGGGCCACGGCGGGGCCGGGCTGACCGGCGTGGGGATCCGACGGGAGAGCCACCGGGGCGGCGCAGCCGCTGAGAGCGGCTGCCGCCGCGGTGCACGTGGCGACCAGGCCGTACCGGCCCCGGCGCCGCGAACCCTCGGGTATGGATGAAGCCATGGCACTTCCCTTCACGGAGGAGTGGGGCCTCGTCCATCAGCATGCGGTCGGGCTGGTCCGCCGGGCCCGCCGGACTAGCCCGGTGGTGTCAGCCGCCCGCGCCCGCCGCCCTTCTCAGGCGTAGAGGCCCCCGCCGGCCTCGTCGTGGAAGGCCTCGGGCCAGTAGCACCGGATGCCGTCCTCGCCGTCGGGGCGGGCGGCGCGTTCGACGTCGGCGAGTACGGCGGTGGCCGTGGCCGCCAGATTGACGTAGTCGTCGGTGATCCGGTGCTCGCGGTCGCAGGCGATCACACGGGCGATCAGCCACTGGGTGAACGCGAGGGTGGAGACATCGGCGTTGACGGGGAGGAGTTGGGCCTCCGGAACGGACCAGCCCCGTACCCGTCCGGTCGCGCCCTCGACGACGAGGTCGATGTCCTCCACGAGATGCCCCATACGGATCAGGTCCTCGGCACCGGGCGCCGCGGGGCCCCAGGACTCGTCGTCCCGCTCGTCCGTGTGGTGCTCGGCCAGTGTCCGGAGCGGGCCGTCGGCCAGGGAGGCCCAGACGCACTCGCGGGCCAGGCCCGTGTCACGGAGGAAGGCCCGCGTGGGCTCGTGGGTGAGTGCCGAAGGGAGGTCCTCGTCGGCGAACCGCACCACCGCGTCCGCGCCGTACTCCTTCTCCAGCAGCCCTTCGGGCAGGGCGAGCGTGAGTCCGTCCCGCTCGCCCGGCGGGGCGATCCGGGTCAGTGGGCGCAGCAGAAGGGACAGCCGCCAGAAGGCGGACACCTCGGTGTCCTCGTCCTCCGAGCCGAGCAGCACCGGGTCGTGGTCACTCAGCAGGCCGAGCAGCATCTCCGTCGCCCGCGTCACGGCTTCCGGGCCGTACCGCCCGGCGAAGCTCTCGAACATCTCACGGTCGGTGCGCAGCCATTCGAGGGCGAGCGCGAAGAGCGTGAAGGAGTACAGCCCCGAGGCGAGCAGCCGGCTCCCGTCCGGATCGTCGAGGGCGTGGACCCGGCCGGTGCGGCCGTCCAGCACGAGGTACTCGTCGGGATCGCCCTCGTCCGGCACGAAGCTGCCCAGGACCACGAACTCGCCTCTGCCGTCGAGACCTTCGGCCTCGTCGGGGAACAGGTCGGACACCTGCCGGGCGCCGGTCCCGAGGTCGGGTGCGAGCGCGAGAAGCCCCGTCCTGCGTATCAGACCGGTGCCGCTCAGAAACGCACGCGTGGGCTCGTGCGTGATCGCCGGATGCAGCCGCTCCGGCGCCACCCGCACCACCTCGTCCGGCCCGAACGCCTCGTCCAGCCTGCGCGCCAGCCACCCCGCGTCCGAGCCCGCACCCATACCCGTGTCCATACCGTCTGTCAGATCCATGATCCGCCGCCCCTCCGTCACGCCGGTGATCGTATGACGACGGATTCCCCGGCGTGTCGGCGGATCCTCCCCCGATGCGCGGCCTTCACCGGCTATGGTGATCTCAGATCGCGGGTACGAATCCCGCCGTCAGCACCGTCTGACGTGGTTGAGCTGACGTTGTCGAGCACTGTGACGCCCCCTCCGCGCGAGGGGGCGTTCTTGTTGTGCGCGGCAGAGGTGATCGGCCCGGCTATGCGGGGCTCAGCGCGCGCTGGGGTCCGTCTGGGACTCCAGCGCGGGGAACGCCTCCAGCAGACGCCCCGGCGCGGCCTGCTTCCAGGAGTCCACAAGGATGTCGCGCAGCTCGTCCAGATCCTCCAGGGCGCGGAGCCTCACCCGTACCCACGCGGAACTCGCCTCGTGCGCCGGCACCCAGAACTTCTCCGGCTCCGCCGCGATCAGCTCGGTCCGCTCGTGCCTCGGGCACCGTACGGCGAACGACGTCTCGTCGTCGGGGACCGTGATGAACATCTTCCCGGCGACACGGAACGTGGGCATGCTCCACGCTTCCTTCTCCACCGTCTCCGGGAGTGCCAGTGCTATACGGCGGACGTCTTCGGCATCAATCGTGGTCACGGGCACCATGGTAGGACGACGGACTCCCGACGGTGACGCGGACCGGCCCGGCCCGAAGGGGCGGGAAGTAGGGGCCGCCTCCGAGGGACGGCGGCCACCGGTGTCCTCCGGTCAGGGCCGGTCCGCCCGGCCGGAACCTCTCGGAAGACGGGAGAGTCAGGAGTTCCGAGTTCCGAGTTCCGAGTTCCGAGTTCCGAGATCCGGCGGTCCGGCGGTCCGCGCGAGGCGTCAGACCTTGGCCTTGAGATAGGTGACGTCCCAGTGGGTGCGCTCGTCCGCGTAGACGTTCCCGGCCGGTGACTTGTACATCCTGGCGCCGTCACCGCGCTTGCCGGCGTAGGTGAAGGTGCCGGTGATGTACGAGTCGAGACAGGCGGCCACGGCCTTGCCCCGGGACATGTCGACCTTGTAGCCGTTCCGGTGGCTGTAGGTCCCTGACGCGTGTCCCGTCTCCGTGCCGCCGGTGATGATCACCTTGCAGCGGCTCGCCTGCTTGAAGGCGATCGCACCGGAGACCGTCGCCTTGTTGATGTTCGTGAACGAAGTGCAGTTGCTCCGGTCCCAGTCGGTGCACCCCCCGCTGGAGACCGAGGTGATACCCGCTCTTTCGAACTGTGCCGCCGCGTCGCTGTGTCTGGCCCACTTCGCCGGCGCCGCGTCGGACACGCCCGTCGTGAGCAGCACCGCGCCCATCAGCGTGATCGTGGCGAGGGCGGACAGAGGTCCCGTCTTCTTCAACGCGCACTCTCCTTCTCGTAGGACCGTGCAGAGCCTCATATGGCCTCGTACAGCGAGAACCACAACGATTGTGACGATGGCCGATGCCTCAGGCATATCCCTCGAAAGAGGGATGAGCACCTGTCTTCGGGTGGGCCGGAGCTGCACCGGGCCACCGGAGCACCAGGGCATCGCGTCACCGGAGCACTGGGGCACCGGCTGCGGCTTCTCAGACGCGGCCGTAGCGGATGGTGTGGTCGGCGAACTCCATGACCATCTCGTTGGTGACGGTGGGTCGGGTGCGGCGAATGGTGCGGAGGTAGTCCTCGGTGGTGGGACAGGCGCGTTCTCCGCTGTCGAGGGTGCGCTCGAAGACGGTCTGGGCGACGGTACGGGCGGCCTGCTTGATGTCGGCGGGGGTGAACCCGTCGCTGGCCTCGGCGAGGATCCCGGTGTCGGCGTGCGCTCCCGCCTTGGCGATATAGCTGGCCCACAGGGCGGTACGGGCCTCGTGGTCGGGCGGACCGACCGGCAGGACGTAGTCGAAACGGCCGTGCCGCAGGAAGGCGGGATCGAGGGCGGCCACGGTGTTGGTGGCGCAGATCAGCAGCCTGCCGTCGTGATCACGGAACCGGACGATCGACTTGAGGAGTTCGTTGACCACGCCGACGGAGACCGGATCGGCGAGATTGCGGGCGCCCGCGACCTCCTCCACCTCGTCGATGAAGACCAGCGCGTGGTCGAGTTGCGCGATCTCGTCGAAGCGGCGGCCGAGTCCGTTCGCCAGCCCGTCCTCCAGCGCGATCCGGGACGGGAAGAGCTCCACGAAAGGCCAGCCGAGCCGGCTGGCCACCGCCATCGCGAAGGTGCTCTTCCCGGTGCCCGGCGGGCCGAACAGCACCACGCACCTGGGCGGTTCGACGCCGTGCTGGTCGGCGAGTTCGGGATTGGCCAGCGGCAGCACCAGCCGCCGTTCGATGAGCTGCTTCTCGTCGGCCATTCCGCTGAGCTTCTCCCAGAGCCCGGACGGCGGCACCAGAGCGCCGAGCGAGGACAGGACGGCGGAGTCCTGGGCGGTCACGGGCTGCGCCTTCTCGAAATACGTCAGGCCCCGGCAGGAACGGAATCCCGCGTTGGCGAGCGCGGTGGCACCGGTCTCGTCCTCGGGCAGCAGCGCGGCGACGGTCTTGGCCCCCGCGCCCTGGAGGCGGTGCGCCAGGGCGTCGAGCAGCGCGGTGCCCAGGCCCAGATTCCGCCAGGCCGGATGCAGGCCGATCCGCAGCACCCAGGCCCGGTCGCCGTCGACCCGGCCCACCGCCGCGCCCACGAGATGATCGTCGGCCAGCGCGACTACGCTGGGGTGCTGTGCCTGGAGCGCGGCGACGACCTCGGAGAGACGGAAGACGGCGGGCCGGTCGGAGGTGGCACTCTCGCTGTCGAGGCGCACCACCGCCTCCAGATCGTCCGGGGCGAAGTCCCGTACGTGCCACACGGCCATGGTCAGCCTCTACCCGTCGCCTTCCCGCGCCTCTGGCCTTCCATCATCGGGCCTGCCTCGCCCGACCGCCTGTTCGGACGGGTCGGGCGGACTGTGCGCAAGCGCCCGGATCCGCTGTGTCACGAAGGTCGCGAGCCGCTCGTCGGTGGGCGTCCGACGAGGACCGAAAGGCATCGAGGGACATCGGCGGGCTAGGATACGGCGGGTTCGCGGGCCTTGACGGTACGGAGCGGTCTCCGGGGGGAGAGGTGCACCGATGGATGTCCTGACGCTGGTGTCCGCGGTGGTGGCCCTGGGCAGCGCCTCCGCGGCGGCCGTACTGGGCTACTGGACCCAGCGGCGTCTGCGCACCATGGAACAGCGCAATCTGATGGAGACATACGGGGCTTCACTGGCCTGGGCCGCCTTCGACCTCCAGAGCAGGCTGTTCAACATACTGCGCGGATATGTCGTCGACCAGGCTCCCGGGCCCGGCCACGGGTTCCTGACCGGGTTCCTCACCCGGGGCACGCCGGAGGAGGCCGAGTACGTACGGCGCAGCACGGTCTTCGTACTCGCCGAGTATCTCGGCTGGGTGGAGATCCTCCGCCGTGACGTCCAGTTCCTCGATCTCGGCAGGTCCCGCACCAACCAGGCGGTCATGGTGCAGATCTCGGAGGTCGGCTCCGCTCTCGGCCGGATCTCCTCCGACAGCAATGAACTGCGCCTCTTCCGCACGCAGCAACGGGCCGTCGGGGAGCTGATGGTCCACCCGGACGGAGAGCCCGGCCGCCGGCGATGTCTCGGGTTCGCGGAGTTCTCCGCGAAGCTCGACACGGACGACGGCTTCCGCGTGTGGTTCGGGCAACTGCTCTCGGACGTGGACCGGCTGGCCGAGGACACCGGTGCGGCGGTCGTCCGGCTCGAAGGGATTCAGCAGCAGTTGGTCATTCTGCTCGATCTGCTGGATCCGAAGTCCGTACGGTTCCCGCGTTTCCGGGTGGCGTTCGACCGTGACCACCGTACGGCGTCGACCCCGATCTGAACACGGCGCGGTCTGCCCGTGCCCACCGGCCGAGCACACCGCGCCGGAGTACGCGGACGCCGCCGTGTCGGCAGTCGGGCCGGGGCATCGGTGCCCCGGCCCGAGCCGGTGGTGAGGACGGCGCAGCCGTCGTCCGCGCGCGGGAGGCGGGCCGGTCGAGGACGACGCCTCGCGCCGGATTGAAGCCTTTCCCCTCAGGTCACGGTCAGCGTCCGCTTCCCTTCGGCACGCGCGCTGTTGCCCGTGTAGATGTCGAAGTCGCCCGGTTCGACCGTGAAATGGGGCTCGTTCGCGGCCGACCAGAATCCGAGGTCCTCGGCGCCGAGCGGGAACCGGACGGTGGTGGACTCGCCCGGTGCGAGGGTGACGCGCCGGAAGCCGCGCAGCCTGCGGACCGGCTGGACCTGCGTGGCCACCGGGTCGTGGACATAGAGCTGGACGACCTCGTCGCCGGTGCGGTCACCGGTGTTCCGTACGGTCACCGCCGCCTCGACGGTTGCGCCCCCGCGCAGCTCCGCGGCCGTGACGCGGTCGGCGCTCAGGCTCGGCTCGCCGACGGTGAAGGTGGTGTAGCTCAGGCCGTGGCCGAAGACGAACTGCGGGCCGTCCTCCAGATCGAGATACCGGGACACGTACTTCTCGTCGGAGTGTGCCGGACGGTAGGGGCGGCCGGTGTTCTCGTGGTTGTAGTAGACCGGGACCTGCCCGACCGTACGCGGGAACGTGACCGGAAGCTTGCCGCCCGGGTTGACCGCGCCGAAGAGCACATCGGCGATGGCATGGCCGGCCTCGGTGCCCGGATGCCAGGCCTCCAGGACGGCGGGAGCCGAGTCGAGCCAGTCCGCCACGGTCAGCGGGCGGCC
>NZ_MAUD01000160.1 GCF_001700515.1 Streptomyces lushanensis | reverse complement strand
CCTCGGTCTCCGCCTGCGCTCCAGGCGGCTCCGGCGGATCGTCCAGGAAGTCGGCGCTGGGCGCGAAGAACAGCGAGCCGGTCACGGCGGTGGAGAAGTCCAGGATCCGGTCGTGGGTGGCCGGCGGGGCGCCGAGGAACATGTTCTCCAGCATCGTCTCGGTGACGTCGGGTGTACGGGCGTAGCCGATGAAGTACGTGCCGAACTCACCGCGCCCCACGCTGCCGAAGGGCATGTTGTCGCGGAGGATCTTCCGTTCGGTGCCGTCGGGACCGGTGACCGTGTTCAGCGCGACGTGCGAGTCGGCCGGTTTGACGTCGTCGTCCATCTCGATGTCGGAGAGTTTCGTACGGCCGATCACCCGCTCCTGCTCCTCGACGGGCAGCGCGTTCCAGGCGTCCAGATCGTGCACGTACTTCTGCACGATCACATAGCTTCCGCCGGTGAACCCGGCGTCCTCGTCACCGACCAGCACCGCGGCCCGCGCCACGGGCCCGACCGGGTTCTCGGTCCCGTCGACGAAGCCGAGCAGGTCGCGTACGTCGAAGTACTTGAAACCATGGACCTCGTCGCGGACGGTGACGGCCCCGCGCAGCCGCGCCATGATCTGGGCGGCCAGACCGAAACAGAGGTCGAGCCGCGCGGCCCGGACATGGAAGAGCAGATCACCGGGCGTGGACACCGCGCGATGACCCGTCGCCCCGACGAGTTCGCGGAAGGGGTGCAGCCCGGCCGGGCGCGGTCCGCCGAACAGCCGGTCCCAGACCTGTGAGCCGATACCGGCGACACAGCTCAACTGCCCGTCGGTAGCGCGGAAACCGACCGCGCGCTGGAGTCCCGCCAGATCGGGCAGCAGCTCCCGCACGACCGGCTCGCCACCCGGGTCCACCGTCACCACCAGGAAGATCGCCGCACCCGTCAGCGGACTCAGCACCGGCTGCGGGACCACCTCCGGGACGGGACCGGCCATGGGCGCCTGCCTCCTCGCACGTCGTGGGCCGCCGCAACGGCCGCCGCCCCGACCCGATCGCACCATTGTCGGGCGCGGATCTGCACCATTGTCGGGCGCGTCGGGCGGCGGCGCACTTCGTGGCGGCAGGGGCCCGCGCGGGGCCGGGCCCACCCGGCCCCCGGCGGGGCGGCGGTGTCAGGGCGTCACGTTCACCCCCGTGATCAGCACGGCCACCGAGGGCCCGCCCGGCACGCGCGCCGCGACTCTCCTCCGTACCGCCTGTGCCACCTCCAGCGGGCGGTGTCCGGCCGCCGTCGCCAGCTCGATCCGGAGATGCCCGGGGGAGCCGGCCACCGCGGCGCCCAGCGTCCGGGTCAGACAGGCGACACCGGGCACCGAGGCGGCCGTCAGCGCGGCCTCGCCCTCCGGTGTGGCGGTCCGTAGCCCGATCGGCTCAGCCGGCTCCCTCGGGCCCGTCGGCTCCGTCGCCGTGTCCAGCAGCGCCGTCACCCGCAGATCGATCTCCGCGATCCGCAGTCCCAGCCACCTGGTCGCGCAGGCGAACAGCACCGCGCGCAGCCGGTCGGCCACGGCGGGCAGGGGCTCGTCCGTCATGTCCGTGAACTCCTCGCCGAACTCCGCCTCGATACGGAGCTCTCCGGGCGGCAGCGCGCTCGGCGGCGGCGGTACGGGGGACTCCGCCGCCGCGTCCTGGGCGGCGGGCGAGAGCCGTACCGCGCCCAGCACGGTGCCCGGCACCTGCGCCGCCGCCCGCCGGAGCTCCCGCGCCGCGGCGCGCTCCGCCAGCCATGTCCCGTCGGCGGCGCCGCCCAGCGGAAGCAGCCTGCCCAGATCGAGCCGCCGGCGTACCGCGGCCGTCCAACTGTCGGAATCGTGCGCAGTCGTCATTCCTCCACCCTGCCGCATCCACGGCGCGGTATGGGGAAAGCGGACCTAGTCTGAGGAGCGGAGTCTCCTGCCGCCTGGACCCCACCGCCCGGAAAGGACGAACGGCGATGTCGGACAGCACACCGCGCAACCAGTCAGGGCCTTCCGCCACAGATCTCTCGGGCGAGGAGGGCAGGAAGCCGTCCGTCACCAAGCGCGGCGGCGGCCCGCCCGCCACCCGTGGACGTACCACCATCGCCGACGGCGTGGTGGAGAAGATCGCCGGGCTCGCGGCCCGTGACGTGCTCGGTGTGCACGCCCTGGGCAGCGGAATGGCCCGTACCTTCGGCGCGGTCCGCGAGCGGGTCCCCGGCACCACCAGATCCGTCAGCCGCGGAGTGAAGGCGGAGGTGGGGGAGGTGCAGACGGCGCTCGATCTGGAGATCGTCGTCGACTACGGCGTCTCCATCACCGAGGTCGCCGCCGCCGTACGGGAGAACGTCATCGCCGCGGTCGAGCGGATGACGGGCCTGGAGGTGGTCGAGGTCAACATCGCGGTCAGTGACGTCAAGCTGCCCGACGAGGAAGATGAAGAGGACCAGGACAGCCGGGTCCAGTAGGTCCCAGTAGACCGCGGCCGGCCCGAGGGCGCGGGAGCGGCGGCAGATCAGCGGAAGGGTGCGAACGATGAGCATGGCGGTGGTCGGCCTGTTGGCCGGTATGGCGCTCGGTTTCGCCGGATACTTCGGTGGCTTCGGTGCCTTTCTGCTGGTGGCCGCGTTGGGTGCGATCGGCTTCGTGGCAGGGCGGTTCGTCGACGGCGATCTCGAACCCGGCGACTTCTTCCGCACCCGCGACCGCGACGACCGGCGGCGGTGATCGCGCGTGGCCGGTGACGGGGTGGTGGTGGCCGCCGGGCGCGGGGCGACCACGATCGCCGACCGGGTCGTCGCGAAGATCGCCGCGCAGGCGGCGCGCGAGGCGCTGCCCGGCGTGCCGGAAGGCGGCTCGGCGCCGCACGCCACGGTCACGGTGCACCGTGACATCGCACGGGTACGGGTCGGCGTGGAGCTGGGCTATCCCTCCGACATCGGTACGCAGTGCGGCGCGGTACGGCTCCGGGTCGCCCAGCGGGTCAGGGCCTTGGCGGGCATCGAGGTGCCCGAGGTGGTGGTGCGCGTCGAGCGGCTGCACTCCGTCCGGTCGTGTCCGACAGCACAGGGGAGGGTCCGGTGAGCGATCCGGCGAAGGAGCCGGCCGAGGGTTCCGCGAACGGTCCCGCGGATGGGGGACCGGCCGAGGGAGCGGGAAGGGAAGCGGCACCGGGCGACGGGCCGGGCGGCCTGCCCGGCCTCGACCAGTCGGCCTCCGCCACCCGGTACGAGCCACGGCCGACACTCACCGGCGAGGCGGACCACAGGGCCGGGCGCTTCTGGTCCACGCGGCGGGTCCCGGCCGCGCTGACCGCCCTGGTCGTCCTCGGCGCCACCGGACTGCTGCTGTACGACGTCGCGGCGGTACGGGCCGGCCACCGCGCGATGGCGTGGCGCCGCGAGCTCGCCGGTGAACTCGCCCGGCAGCCGCTGGACGAGACCTGGATGCTGGTCGCCGCCTGTGTCGCGATGGCGCTCGGGCTGTGGCTGATCGCGCTCGCCCTCACTCCGGGGCTGCGGCGCGTGCTCGCGATGCGACGGGACGTCGCGGACGTACGGGCCGGGCTCGACCGGGAGGCCGCCGCGCTGGTGCTGCGCGACCGGGCCATGGAGGTCTCCGGGGTGCGGTCCGCGCGGGTACGGGTCGGCCGCTCCCGGGTGACGGCGCGCGCCCTCTCCCACTTCCGTGAACTCGACGCGGTACGGGCCGATCTGGACGAGGTGCTCGCCACCGGCATCGGCGAACTGGGCCTCGCGAGGCCGCCCTCGCTGACGGTCCGCGTGCGCAGGCCGGTGAAGAAGAGGTGACGGGATGATCCGGGTGGTCAACCGGGTGCTGCTGGCGCTGATCGGCCTGGCGTTGCTGTGTGCGGGAGGTCTGGTGCTGGCCCGGGGACTGGGCTGGTCGGTGCCGTCCTGGTGGCCCTACACCGGGCCGCACGATGTCCTGCTCAGCCGTGCGAACCGGGAGCGCCACCGCTCCGACGGCTGGTGGTGGCCGGCCGTCATCGCGGGGCTCGCGGTCGTGGCGCTCCTGGCGCTGTGGTGGCTGCTGGCCCAACTGCGCCGCGCGCGCCTGGCGGAGGTGCTGGTCGACAGCGGCGACGGACAGGGCGCGCTGCTGCGCGGGCGCGCGCTGGAGCGTGTACTGGCGGACGACGCGGAGTCCCTCGACGGTGTGGCGCGCGCCAACGTCCGTCTCCGGGGCCGCCGCTCGGGCCCGTCGGCCCGGATCCGGCTGCTCCTGGAACCGCACGCGTCGCCGCGCCGGTCGGTGAACCGCCTCACGGACGAGGCACTGGCGCATGCCCGCGACTCGACGGGCCTGGCCGCGCTCCCGGCGGAGGTCCGCCTGCGCGCGGCCAGGCACGGCGCGGAACGAGTCATCTGATCCGTGCCGTCCGGCCCTGTCCGTACCCGACCCGGGGCCGAGACCGTGGCGCGCGCTCAGAAGCCGTGGCGCGCGCCGCCGTCCACCGGGAGCATGACGCCCGTCAGATACGACGCCGCCGGCGAGAGCAGGAACGCGGCCGTCCTGCCGAACTCCTCCGGAGTGCCGTAGCGCCGCAGTGGTATGCGGGACTCGTTGGCCGCCTTCCGTGCCTCCGCGTCGCCCGACAGCGCGTCCAGCTCGCGGAGACGGTCCGTGTCGATACGCGACGGCAGCAGCCCCAGCACCCGGATCCCGCGCGGACCGAGTTCGTGCGCCAGGGACTTCGCGAAGCCCGCGAGGCCGGGACGGAGGCCGTTCGAGATCGCCAGGCCCGGGATCGGCTCATGGACCGAGGCCGACAGGACGAAGCCGATGACACCCCCCTCACCCAGCTCCGCCGCCGCCTCGCGCGCCAGCCGTACCGCGCCGAGGAAGACCGACTCGAACGACGACCGCCACTGTTCGTCCGTATGGTCCGTGGGCGATCCCGGCGGCGGGCCGCCGACACTGATCAGAATGCCGTCGAAACCGCCGAACTCCCTGCGCGCCGCCCCGATCAGCCGCTCCGCCACGGCCGGATCCGCGTTGTCCCCGGCCATCCCGTACGCGCTCCGGCCGATCGCCGTCGCGGTCGCGGTGACCCTCTTCTCGTCCCGTCCGGAGAGGACGACCTTCGCACCGTCCGCCGCCAGCGCCTCCGCGGCGGCCCGGCCCAGCCCACGTGAGGCACCCGTCACCACATAGACACGGTCTTTCAGCCCAAGATCCATGGCCCTATCCTGCCGTGTGCTCCCCGGCGAGCGTCAGGGCGGTCACCACCAGACCGATATGACTGAATGCCTGCGGAAAGTTGCCGAGCTGACGCCGTGCCACCGGGTCGTACTCCTCCGAGAGCAGCCCGACGTCGTTGCGGAGCGAGAGCAGCCGCTCGAACAGCTCCTTCGCCTCCTCCGTACGGCCTGTCAGATGCAGCGCGTCGGCCAGCCAGAACGAGCAGACCAGGAACGCTCCTTCCTCGCCCGGCAGCCCGTCCACGCCCGGCCCCGCGCTGTAGCGGCGCAGCAGACCGTCCTGGCCCAGCTCCGCCCGTACCGCCTCGATCGTGCCGATCACCCGCGGATCGTCCGCCGGCAGGAACCCGACACGCGGGATGAGCAGCGTCGCCGCGTCCAGCTCGGTGGAGCCGTACGACTGCGTGAAGGTGTTCCGCTCCGGGTCGTACCCCCGCTCGCACACGTCCCGGTGCACCTCGTCCCGCATCGCCCGCCAGCGGTCCGCCTTCCCGCCGAGGCGCGGATCGCGCTCCAGCGTCCGTACGGCCCGGTCGGCGGCGACCCACGCCATCACCTTGGAGTGGACGAAGTGCCGGCGCGGCCCCCGTACCTCCCACAGCCCCTCGTCCGGTTCACGCCACTTCGACTCCAGGAAGGCGAGCAGGGTCATCTCCACACTCCAGGCGTGCGGCTTCGGCGGCAGTCCCGAGGTCCGGGCCACATGGAAGGAGTCGATGACCTCCCCGTACACGTCGAGCTGGAGCTGATCGACCGCGCTGTTGCCCGTACGCACCGGCGAGGAGCCCGCGTATCCGCGCAGCCAGAGCAACTCGCTCTCCGGCAGCCGCCGCTCACCGGCCAGGCCGTACATGATCTGAAGATCGGCCGGATCGCCCGCCACCGCGCGCAGCAGCCAGTCCCGCCAGGCCGCCGCCTCCTCCAGATAGCCGACCGACAGCAGCGCGCCCAGCGTCAGGGTCGAGTCGCGCAGCCAGCAGTAGCGGTAGTCCCAGTTGCGCACGCCGCCCAGATCCTCCGGCAGAGAGGTGGTCGGCGCGGCGACGATGCCACCCGTCGGGCCGTACGTCAGCGCCTTGAGCGTGATCAGCGAGCGCATGACGGCGGCGCGGTTCGCGCCCCGGTAACGGCAGCGCGCCGACCAGATCGCCCAGTCCTCCAGACACTGCGCCAGCGCCTCGAACGGATCGGTGAGCGGCGGGCGCTCCTCGTGCGAGGGATGCCAGGTGAGGACGAACGCCACGCGCTCGCCCGCGCCGACGGTGAACGACGAGCGGGTGCTGTAGTGCTGTCCCCAGGTCCTGACGGCGGGCTCGCTGCGCAGCCAGACGGAGTCGGGGCCCGCGATGCCGAGCCGGTGGCCCTCTTCGCGCCGCATCCAGGGCACGACGGAACCGAAGTCGAAGCGCAGCCGGAGTGTGGCGTCCATCTCCACCGAGCCGCTGACGCCCTCGACGATCCGCACGATGTCGGGCGCCACATCGCGCTGCGGCATGAAGTCGATGACCTTGACCGTGCCGGCGGGCGTCTCCCAGACGGATTCAAGCACCAGCGTCTCACCCAGATAGCCACGCCGGGTGCAGTCGCCCGCGCCCGCGGGAGCGATCCGCCAGTGGCCGTTCTCCTCGTCGCCGAGCAGCGCGGCGAAGCAGGCCGCCGAGTCGAAGCGAGGAAGGCACAGCCAGTCGATGGAGCCGTTCCTGCCGACCAGGGCGGCGGTCTGGAGATCGCCGATGAGTGCGTAGTCCTCGATGCGTTGGGTCACGCAAAGGGCTGTTCCCGGAGCGCGGAAGGGCTAAGCAGGCTCGCTGGCCGTACGGCGGGCCGGCGTGCGGGAGGGCCGTGGCGGATGCGCGGGGGCGTACGGGAGGGGCGAGCGGGCGGACCGTACGGCCGCGCAGGGCGCCGGTGGCGTGGGCCCCGGGGCGGCACCGGGGTGTCGGCCCCGGCGCCGTACGGTCAGGCCGTCGCGGGCGCGCGCTCCGGCTCCGGCCGCGCCGCCGCCCGCCCGGCCGCCGCCGCGCGGTCACGCAGCTCACGGCGGACGAGAATCACCCAGCCGACGGGTACGGCGGCGGCGAACAGCCACCACTGGACCGCGTACGCCATGTGCGGCCCGATCGAACTGTCGTCCGGCGTCGGGATCTGCTCGGGAGAGCCACCGGCCGGCACGGGCGCGGTCTGCTCGATGTAGCCGCCGAGGACGGTGCGTCCGAGGGCCTTCTGCTGCCGCTCGCTGTTGATCAGCATGACCTGGCGGGGCGGCAGGTCCTGTACGTCCCTGATCCCGGTGACCGCCGCCGTCTCGTCGGCCTTCAGCCGGCCGGTGACGGTGACCTCGCCCTTCGGCGGGGCCGGGATGTCGGGGAAGGCCCGCTGGTCACCGGGGGACGGGACCCAGCCCCGATTGACGATGACGGCCCGGCCGTCGCCCAGGAGGAGGGGGGTGAGGACGTGGTAGCCGACCTGGTCGTCGGCGGAGGTCCTGCGGCGTACGACGACCTCGTCGGCGGTGTCGAAGCGGCCGGTGGCGGTGACCGTGCGCCAGTAGTCGGCGCGCGGGACGGTGTGCCCCGGCGAGGTCAGCTCCTCGACCGGGACGGGCCTCGCCTTGAGGTTGTCCGAGATCAGTGCGTTCTGGGCGACCCGGTGCTCATGCCGGTGGAGCTGCCAGAAACCCAGCTCGACCATCGCGGGGATGAGGGCGAGGGCGAGCAGGGTGAGGATCACCCACTGCCGGGACAACAGGAAGCGGTACACACCATCGACCGTACCCGCCGGCCGGCCGATGCCGGACGGCGGGTGGGCGGCGGGCGGGCCCGCGCGCGCGTTCGCGCGTTTCCGTGTGCGGGATTCCGTCCCGGTCCGGGCGCGGGGCGCGGGCGGACCCGTCCGCGGCTCACCCGTCCGCGGCTCACCCGTCCGCGGCGACGGGATCCGCGACGGACTCGGCGGCGGAACCGGTGGCGGGCGCGGGGACGGAACCGCGCGCCGGTGCCACGTCCCGGAGGAGCTGGGTGAAGGCCGCCTCGTCGATCACCGGCGTGCCGTACGACGCCGCCTTGACGGTCTTGGACGTGGAGGACTCCGGGTCGTTGGTCACCAGCAGACTCGTCAGCCGGGACACGCTCGTCGCCACATGCAGCCCCGCCTCCACGGCCCGGTCCTCCAGCAGCTCGCGGTCGACCGAGGTGTCGCCCGAGAACGCCACCCGCATCCCCTGCACCAGCGCGCCGCCCGGCTCGTACCGCCCGGGGTTCGGATACGGACAGGCGGGCCGTCTGCGCGAGGGCCGCCAGCTCGTCTGCCGATAGGCGGGCTGATATCCGACCCGGGGCCGCGCCGGCGCGTCCGACCACTCGGTGAGCGGCAGGCACTCCAGCAGCGGCAGCCGTACGCCTCCGTGCGCGGCGGCGTGCAGACTCGGACGGAACGCCTCGGCCAGTACGCGCGCGTCGTCGAGCGCGTGGTGCGCGCGCTGCTGCACGACCCCGAAGTGCGCGGCGAGCGACTCCAGTTTGTGGTTGGGCAGCGGCAGGCCCAGCTCCTTGGAGAGCGCGATGGTGCACAGCCGCTGCCGGGTGGGCGCGGTCCGCGCCGCGCGCGCGTACTCCCGGGCGATCATCGACCAGTCGAAGATCGCGTTGTGCGCCACGAGCACCCGGCCGTCGAGCCGCTCGGCCAGCTCACCGGCGACCTCGGGGAAGAGCGGGGCGTCGTCGAGCACCTCGCTCGTCAGACCGTGGATCCACACCGGCCCCGGGTCGCGCTCCGGGTTGACCAGCGTGTACCAGTGGTCCTCGACATCGCCCCGCGCGTCCAGGCGGTAGACGGCAGCGGACACTATCCGGTCGTCGCGTGCGAGTCCGGTGGTCTCCACGTCGACGACCGCGTACCCGTCGGGGTAGGCGGCCGGCCACATCGCTGAAGTCGTATGGTCGTCGAGCATGGTCACAGAGAATACGGGCCGGGACCGACAGACCTGACGCCCGGTCGACCGGTTTCCGCCTCACCGGGCGACGGCCCGCCGGACCGTCAAGGGCCTTGATGAGGACGGCTGCTGTATGAACGCCAGGCGTACGCGGCTGCCCGTGAGACCCGTGAGACCTCCGCGCGAGGGGTTACGCGGGGGACCTGGCGACCGCGCCCAGGACCGTACCCGCGAGAGGCGGCACCACAACTTCCGGGCTCACCGGGGTCGTTCCCTCCCGGCGGACATGAGGACGGCGCGACGGACAGGATCCCGTGGCGCGGCTCGCGAACTGTCCGCCGACGACGAACGCGGGCCGCCCCGGAGGGCGGCCCGCGCGGTGATGCTCGGCGGTGGTTACTTGCGCACCGCGTCCAGGGCGTCGACCAGACCGGCGCCGTAGAAGCCGTTGTAGCGCTCGCCGCCCTCACAGACGGCGTCGATCTCTCCGTCGCCGTCGATGTCGTACGCCGGCGGGCAGGCCACATCGTCGGCCTGCGCCGTCAGGAGCGCCTTGATGGCGTTCGCCGAGGCGCGCGGGTGCGTCGACTTCAGCAGCGCCGCGACACCGGCGACATGCGGGGAGGCCATCGACGTACCGGCCATGTAGGACCAGTTGCCGCCCGGCACCGGGCCGAGGATCAGACCGCTGGTGGCCGGCGGAGCCGGCGTCTGGAAGCGGGTGGAGTCGCCGCCCGGAGCCGCGATGTCGATGATGCCGAGACCGTGGTTGGAGAACGAGGACTTCAGGCCCTTGGCGCCGGTGGAGGCGACGGTGACGACGCCCGGCAGCTGGGTCGGGATGTCCAGGCACACCGACGGGTCGATGACACGGTCGACGGGGGTGCCGTCGTCCGGGCTGGTCGGGTCGGTGATCGAGTCGGACGAGAGGTCGTAGTTCTCGTTGCCCGCCGCGGCCACATTGACCGTGCCCTTGCTCTCGGCGTACCGCGTGGCGCGGGTGATCGCCTCGACCAGGGCCTTCTGGTCCGGGTCGGTCTTGCAGTTGAAGTACCACGGGTCGGTGTAGTAGCTGTTGTTCGTCACATCGACGCCGTGCTCGGCGGCCCAGATGAAGCCGCAGACGACGGCCTCGGTGTAGAAGAGCCCGGCCGGCGTGGAGACCTTGATGCCGGCCACCTTCACACCCGGCGCGACACCCGTGATGCCCACACCGTTCTTGGCTCCCGCTATCTCGCCCGCGACATGCGTGCCGTGCGGGCTCTCCCCGGCGTTCGGACGCCAGGCGCCGTCCGCCGTGTCGGGCTTGCCGGTCACACAGTTGACCGACGCCGCGCGGTCGAAGTTGGGCGCGATGTCCGGGTGCGTGTCATCGACACCGGTGTCGATGACGGCGACAGTGACGTTCCTGCTGCCGAGGTTCTTCTCGTGTGCCTTGTCCGCCTTGATGGCGGGCAGGTCCCACTGCAACGGCTCCAGCGGGTCCTGGGGGAGGGCGGTGCCGCCGCCCTTCGACGCGTTGGACTTCTTCGTCGCCGCCGTCGCGACGGCGACCTCCTCGGCGGTCAGCGCGCGAGGCGTACCGATGTCCGTTGTCGACTGCGCGGGCAGCGGCGCGGTGCGGGTGGCACCGGCCGACTCGACGCCCCTGACCTTGCGTACGGTCTGGGCGAAGGCCGGGTTCTGCGAGGTGACGACGATGACACCTATCTGGTCATAGCTGGTGACCACAGTGCCGCCGGCCCGGTCGATCGCCTTCTTGACCGACTTGACGGTGGAGTGTCCACCGCGGGTGTTGACGACGTACGACAGCTTCGGGCCGTCCGTGGCGACCGCTTCGGTGCCGCCGCCCGCCGGTACGGCCGTAGCCGTGGCGGCAGGCAGGAAACCGAGCGAGACGGTGAGCGCCAGACCTACGGGCAGCGCGAGTGCGCGCTGCCGTCTGGATCCCAGATGAGCCATGGGTTCTCCACATCATCCGTGAGACCGCTCCTGCGCAGGCTGCGCGTGAACGGGTACATGACGAGCGAAGTTATCGCTGATCAACGCTGTTCTTCAATCGTTCCTGAAGCATTTCCGGAAGAAAAAGACCGGTGTTGAACCGCTTCGCCACGCCTCCCGTGCCGTTGTCAGGGGGACGAGCAACATTCCGTCCCCGAGAGGTCCCCATGACCAACCACACCGCACCCGCGTCACGAGGAGATTCCGTGGCTACCGACGCACCGCCGCCCGAGGGCGGTACGGACACCAGCCCAGCCCCGTCCACACCGGACCGGTCCACGACGGCCCAGCCCACGACGGCGCAGTTCGTCGAGGTGCAGGAGAGCGCGGAATTCGGCGAACTGCGCCGTACCTACCGCTCCTTCGCCTTCCCGCTGACCGTCGCCTTCATCGCCTGGTACCTGCTGTACGTCCTGCTGTCCAACTACGCGGGCGGTCTCATGGGCACCAAGCTCTTCGGCAACATCAATGTCGCACTCGTCCTCGGTCTGGCGCAGTTCGCCACCACGTTCCTCATCGCCTGGTACTACGCCCGGCACGCCGCCCGCAAGCTCGACCCGAAGGCGGACGTCATCAAGTCCCGTATGGAGGCGGACGCGTGAGCCACTCGATCCAGCTCGTCGGCCCGCAGTCGCCGCTCCAGCTCGCCGCCGCCTCCGACGCCGGCGAGCACCGGCCGCTGATCATCACACTCTTCGGACTCTTCGTCGTCGCGACCCTGGTGATCACCGTCTGGGCCGGCCGGCAGACCAAGAGCGCGTCCGACTTCTACGCGGGCGGACGGCAGTTCTCCGGCTTCCAGAACGGACTCGCCGTCTCCGGCGACTACATGTCCGCCGCGTCCTTCCTCGGGATCGCCGGCGCCATCGCCCTCTTCGGCTACGACGGCTTCCTGTACTCCATCGGATTCCTGGTCGCCTGGCTGGTGGCGCTGCTGCTCGTGGCCGAACCGCTGCGCAACTCGGGCCGTTACACCATGGGTGACGTCCTCGCGTACCGGATGCGTCAGCGCCCGGTCCGTACCGCGGCGGGCACCTCCACCATCGTCGTCTCGATCTTCTACCTCCTCGCGCAGATGGCCGGCGCCGGTGTGCTGGTCTCGCTGCTCCTCGGCATCACCACCGACGCCGGGAAGATCGCCATCGTCGCGCTGGTCGGCCTGCTGATGATCGTGTACGTGACCATCGGCGGAATGAAGGGCACCACCTGGGTGCAGATGGTCAAGGCCGTGCTCCTGATCGCGGGCACCCTGCTCATCACCTTCCTCATCCTGCTGAAGTTCAACTTCAACCTCTCCGACCTGCTGGGCGCGGCGGCGAGCAACAGCGGCAAGGGAGCGTCCTTCCTGGAGCCCGGCCTCAAGTACGGGGCCACCGCGACCTCGAAGCTGGACTTCATCTCGCTCGGGATCGCGCTGGTGCTCGGTACGGCGGGACTGCCGCACATCCTCATCCGCTTCTACACCGTGCCCACCGCCAAGGCCGCCCGCAAGTCGGTGATCTGGGCCATCGGGATCATCGGCGCGTTCTATCTGATGACGATCGTGCTCGGTTTCGGCGCAGCCGCGCTGCTCAAGCCCGACGACATCACCACCTCCAACAAGGCGGGCAACACGGCGGCTCCGCTGGCCGCCCTGGAAATCGGCGGCGGCGCCGGTTCCACCGGAGGAGCGATCCTGCTCGCCGTGATCTCGGCCGTCGCCTTCGCCACCATTCTCGCGGTGGTCGCCGGGCTGACGCTCGCGTCGTCGTCGTCGTTCGCCCACGACATCTACGCCAATGTCATCCGCAGGGGTGAGGCGACCGAGAAGGAGGAGGTCCGCGCGGCCCGCTGGGCGACCGTCGCCATCGGTGTCGTCTCCATCGCGCTCGGGGCGCTCGCCCGCGATCTGAATGTGGCCGGCCTGGTCGCGCTCGCCTTCGCCGTCGCCGCCTCGGCCAATCTGCCGACCATCCTCTACAGCCTGTTCTGGAAGCGGTTCACCACCCAGGGCGCCCTGTGGTCGATCTACGGCGGACTGGCCTCGTCGGTGCTGCTGGTGCTGTTCTCACCGGTCGTCTCCGGGAAGCCCACCTCGATGTTCCCCGGCGCCGACTTCCACTTCTTCCCGCTGGAGAACCCGGGCCTGATCTCCATCCCGCTGGGCTTCCTGCTCGGCTGGCTGGGCACCGTGCTGTCCAAGGACCAGCCGGACCAGGGCAAGTACGCCGAGCTCGAGGTCAAGTCCCTGACGGGCACCGGAGCCCACTGAGCCACCGGACCACCGGACCACCGCGTCACCGAACCGCCGCGTCACCGAATCACCGGGTCACCGAATCACCGGGTGACCGATCCGCCGTCCGTGGCCGCGTCGTGGAGACCCGCGACGCGGCCACGCCGCCGCCTGCCGCAAATGTCCCTCTGGCGTTGTCAGTGGTCTGACGTAGTCTCGACGGTGTCGGATCCGATCACAGGGAGGGGGCCCGCGGTGCTCATCGACACTTACGGCCGTGTGGCCACTGACCTGCGCGTTTCGCTCACGGACCGGTGCAATCTGCGGTGCACGTACTGCATGCCGGAAGAAGGGCTCCAGTGGCTCGGCAGGTCGGATCTGCTCAGCGACGACGAAATCGTCCGGCTGGTCCGTGTCGCCGTCACCCGGCTGGGGATCACCGAGGTCCGCTTCACCGGCGGAGAGCCGCTGATCAGGCCCGGTCTCGTCGGGATCGTCGAGCGGTGCGCCGCGCTGGAGCCGCGTCCCAGGATGTCGGTGACCACCAACGGCCTCGGGCTCGCGCGCATCGCCACCGCGCTCGGGGCCGCGGGCCTCGACCGGGTCAATGTCTCGCTGGACACGCTGCGGCCCGAGGTCTTCCGGGCCCTCACCCGGCGTGACCGGCACGCGGATGTGATCAGCGGGCTGCGCGCCGCGCATGAGGCCGGACTCAGCCCCGTCAAGATCAACGCGGTGCTGATGCCGGGCCTCAACGAGGACGAGGCCCCCGAGCTGCTCGCCTGGGCCATCCAGCGGGGCTACGAGCTGCGCTTCATCGAACAGATGCCGCTGGACGCCCAGCACGGCTGGAAGCGGGACGGCATGATCACGGCCGGTGAGATCCTGGACTCGCTGGGTACGCGCTTCCGGCTGGCACCCGAGGGCGAGAGGGTCCGCGGCTCGGCGCCCGCCGAGCGCTGGATCGTGGACGGCGGACCGCACCGCGTGGGTGTGATCGCCTCCGTCACGCGCCCGTTCTGCCATGCCTGCGACCGCACCCGGCTCACCGCCGACGGACAGGTGCGCACCTGTCTGTTCGCCCGGGAGGAGACGGATCTGCGGGGCGCCCTGCGCTCCGGCGCGTCCGACGAGGAGATCGCCACGATGTGGAAGCTGGCGATGTGGGGCAAGAGGGCCGGTTCCGGGCTGGACGATCCGTCGTTCCTCCAGCCGGACCGCCCGATGTCGGCGATCGGCGGCTGACGCCGCCGAGGCCGCCCGGTCAGTGATCGCCGGCCGACCGGCGCTCCCACTCCGCCAGTTCGACCACATCCTTGAGGAAGCCGCGCACATCGAGGAACGAGGAGAGATGCTCACGGTGCTCGCCGCACGCCAGCCAGGTCTTGCGCCGCTCGGGCGTGTGCAGCTTGGGATTGTTCCAGGCGAGGACCCAGACGGCGGGCTTGCGGCAGCCCTTCGCGGAGCAGATCGGCGCGGCGTCGGAAGCGGAATCGGAGGTGTCGGGGGAGTTCACCCGACGACCCTAGAACAAACCCGCCGAGCCCGGGGACAGGCGCCGGGAGACATCCGGTGACCCGAAAAGGCGACGCCGAGCAGCCACGGGGGGAGCTGCCCGGCGTCGGTCTGTCGCTCCGACGGGGGATGCGGAGCGCCTACAAAGTATGTCACGGGCAGTGGGGTGCCCGGCACCGGAACTTCACGATTGATCTGAGCTTTCCTTGAGCTTTGCGGACCGTCCGGGGTCAGCCCTCCCGCGCCTCGCGGCCCGCCGTCCCGGCTCCGGATTCCGTCGTCGGCGCGCCCGGGGGCGGCGCGATCATCGGGGGCGTCGGCGCGGTCACAAAGGTCGTGGGCAGCGAAGGAGCGTTCTCCCGGCCCGCGTTGGCGATCACCACGGCGACGTACGGCAGCAGCGTACCGATGACGAGAGTCACGATCGCCACCGGCCGTTCCACGTTCCACAGGGCCACGGTGGCGACCACCGCGAGGGTCCGTACGGACATCGAGATCACATAGCGGCGCTGCCGGCCGCGCACATCCTCGGCGAGCCCCTGCCGCGCTCCCGTGATCCGGAAGACCTCGGTCCCGCTCCGCTTCCGCATCACGTTCCACCACCCGTTTCTGTGCCGGACTCGCCCGGACCGGACCGCCAACCACGGTACGCCGGAGCTCCCGCCGCCACGAGTGCGGGTCACCGTCCATCCTGACCGATGGTTCTGGTCGCGCCACGTACGGAGCCGTCCGACATGCGCCGTATGGGCGACCGGCACAGACTGGGCCCACACGCGCGGACCGCGCCGCTCCGGGAGGCGACGATGAACTGGTTGTGGGCGATCATTGTGGGGCTGGTGCTGGGTCTGATCGCCAGAGCGGTCATCCCGGGCAAACAGCACATCCCCATCTGGCTGACCGCTCTGTGCGGCATCCTCGGCGGCATGCTGGGCAACGGGGCCGCGGGCTGGCTGGGCGTCGCCGACACCAGAGGCATCGACTGGACGCGCCATGTGCTCCAGCTGATCGGGGCGGTTCTGGTGGTCCTCGTGGCCGACCGGGTCTGGAACACGATGCGGGGCAGACGCGCCAGGAGCGCCAGACAGCGCATGTGAGGCGGGTGAGGCAGGCGAACGGGCCGGCCCGGGGCACCCGCGACGACTCGCGTGCCCCGGACCGGCCCGTTCCCGTACGTACCCCGGACCGGCCGTTCCCGTACGCGCCCCGGACCGGCCCACTCGGGCCGGCCGGTCAGCCGGCCGTGACCTCGACCGCGGCCAGGTTCTTCTTGCCCCGGCGCAGCACCAGCCAGCGGCCGTGCAGCAGCTCCTCACGGCCCGGTACGGACTCCGCGTCGGTGACCTTGACGTTGTTCACATACGCTCCGCCCTCCTTGACCGTGCGCCGCGCCGCCGACTTGCTCGGCGCGAGACCGGTCCCGGCGAGGAGATCCGCCACCGGTCCCAGCTCGGCGACCTCGGCGCGCGGCACCTCGGAGAGCGCCGCGCTCAGGGTGGCCTCGTCCAGCTCCGCCAGCTCGCCCTGGCCGAACAGCGCCCGGGAGGCCGCGACGACCGCCGCGCACTGCTCCTCGCCGTGCACGAGCGTCGTCAGCTCCTCCGCCAGCGCCCGCTGCGCCGCACGGGCCTGCGGGCGCTCCTCGGTGCCGCGCTCCAGCTCCGTCAGCTCCTCGCGGCTCCGGAAACTGAGGATGCGGCTGTACGAGGAGATGTCACGGTCGTCCACATTCAGCCAGAACTGGTAGAACGCGTACGGCGTGGTCATCTCCGGGTCGAGCCAGACCGCGCCGCTCTCCGACTTGCCGAACTTGGTCCCGTCCGCCTTGGTCATCAGCGGCGTGGCCAGCGCGTGCACGGTGGCCCCCGGCTCCAGCCGGTGGATCAGATCGAGACCGGCGGTGAGATTGCCCCACTGGTCGCTGCCGCCCTGCTGGAGGACACAGCCGTACCGCCGGTACAGCTCGAGGAAGTCCATGCTCTGGAGGAGCTGGTAGCTGAACTCGGTGTAGCTGATGCCCTCGTCCGACTCCAGCCTGCGGGCGATGGATTCCTTGGTGAGCATCTTGTTGACCCGGAAGTGCTTGCCGACGTCCCGCAGGAACTCGATCGCGGACAGGCCCGCGGTCCAGTCCAGATTGTTGACCACGGTCGCCGCGTTCGGGCCCTCGAAGGAGAGGAATGGCTCGATCTGGGCCCGCAGCCGCCGCACCCAGCCCGCGACCGTCTCCGGGTCGTTCAGCGTCCGCTCGGCCGTGGGCCGCGGGTCGCCGATCTGGCCGGTGGCCCCGCCCACCAGCGCCAGCGGCCGGTGTCCGGCCCGCTGGAGCCGGCGTACGGTCAGCACCTGCACGAGATGTCCCACGTGCAGACTGGGCGCGGTGGGATCGAAGCCGCAATAGAACGTCACGGGACCGTCCGCGAGCGCCTTGCGCAAAGCGTTCTCGTCGGTGGACAGGGCGAACAGCCCGCGCCACTTCAGCTCGTCGACGATATCCGTCACGGTCGTGTCTCTCCTCGGTGGTCAACTGGTTGGCCACCAGTCTATGGGCGTCGTCCAGGCGTCCCGCGCGCGTGCCGGGCGCCGGCTACACGCCCCGGCTGACCGAGCTCATGTTGAAGTCGGGCACGCGCAGCGCGGGCATCGCCGCCCGGGTGAACCAGTCGCCCCACTCGCGCGGCAGCGTCTTCTCCGTACGTCCGGCCTCGGCGGCGCGCGAGAGCAGATCGACGGGCGACTCGTTGAACCGGAAGTTGTTCACCTCGCCGACGACCTCGCCGTTCTCCACCAGATAGACCCCGTCCCTGGTCAGCCCGGTGAGCAGCAGCGTCGCCGGATCGACCTCACGGATGTACCAGAGGCAGGTCAGCAGCAGCCCGCGCGCGGTGGCGGAGACCATGTCCTCCAGCGACCGGTCGCCGCCGCCCTCCAGCATCAGATTGCCGGTGCCCGGCGCGACCGGGAGCCCGGTCAGGGCGGCGCTGTGCCGGGTGGTGATCAGATGGGCCAGCTCGCCCTCCCGAACCCAGTCCGTGGCGGTCAGCGGCAGACCGTTGTCGAACACGGAGGCGTCGTCGCCGGAGGAGTGCGCGATCACGAACGGCGCGGACTCCAGACCCGGCTCGTTCGGGTCGGTACGGAGCGTCAGCGGCAGCTCCGAGAGCCGCTCGCCGATACGGGTGCCGCCGCCGGGGCGGGAGAAGACCGTACGCCCCTCCGCCGTGTCCCGGGCGGTCGAGGACCAGAGCTGGTAGATCAGCAGATCGGCCACCGCGGTCGGCGGCAGCAGCGTCTCGTACCGTCCCGCGGGCAGATCGATCTTGCGCTCGGCCCAGGCCAGCCGCTGGGCCAGCTCGGCGTCGAGGACCGCCGGGTCCACGTCCTTGAAGTCGCGGGTGGCACGGCCCGCCCAGGCCGAGCGGGTGCGGTCGGGGGACTTGGCGTTCAGCTCCAGCGTGCCGTTGGGCTGGTCGTGGCGGAGCCGTACACCCGTGGACGTACCGAGATACGTCGAGGTCAGCTCGTGGTTGGCGAAACCGTACAGCTCACGGCCGCCGGCCCGGGCACGGGCGAAGGACTCGCCCAGCGCGGGCGCGAAGTCCGCGTAGACGGCGGAGGTCGTCTCGGCGGGCGCGTCCGTGAAGTCCCCCGACGCCGGACCCGCCTGGTCCCGGCCGACCAGCGGCTGCGCGTCCTCGGCGGGACCGGCGCCGCGCGCGGCGGCCTCGGCGGCCCGTACCAGCGGCTCCAGGTCCTCGGCGGTGACGGCGGAGCGCGAGACCACACCGGACGCGGTGCCCCGCGCCCCGTCGACGGTGGCGATGACGGTCAGGGTCCTGCCGCGGGTGACACCGTTGGTGGTGAGCGCGTTGCCGGCCCAGCGCAGATTGGCGGAGGAGTGTTCGTCGGCGATGACCACGCAGCCGTCGGCGGCGGACATCTCCAGCGCGCGCTCGACGATCTCGTGCGGCTTGCTGATGCGGCTGGTGCTCATCGTCCGGCCTCCTGCGTCGTGTTGGGACTGTGCTTTTCCGGGGGGCAACCCCCGGACCCCCGGCCGTGGATGGCGGGCCCGTTCATCGTCCGGCCTCCTGCGTCGTGTTCAGGATGTTGACGCCGCGGAACAGGGCGGAGGGGCAGCCGTGGGAGACCGCCGCCACCTGGCCCGGCTGGGCCTTGCCGCAGTTGAAGGCGCCGCCCAGGACATACGTCTGCGGTCCGCCGACCGCCTCCATCGAGCCCCAGAAGTCCGTCGTCGTCGCCTGGTAGGCGACATCACGGAGCTGGCCCGTCAGTTCGCCGTTCTCGATCCGGAAGAACCGCTGCCCGGTGAACTGGAAGTTGTAGCGCTGCATGTCGATCGACCACGACCGGTCGCCGACCACGTAGATCCCGCGCTCCACCCCGCCGATCAGGTCCTCCGTGCTCAGCCCGCCGGGATCCGGCCGCAGCGACACGTTCGCCATCCGCTGTACGGGCACATGCCCCGGCGAGTCCGCGTAGGCGCAGCCGTTGGAGCGGCCGAGGCCGGTGAGCTTCGCGATCCGGCGGTCGAGCTGGTAGCCGACGAGCGTGCCGTCCCTGACCAGGTCCCACGACTGCGCCTCGACGCCCTCGTCGTCGTAACCGATGGTCGCCAGGCCGTGTTCGGCGGTCCTGTCGCCCGTCACATTCATCACCGAGGAGCCGTACGCCAACTTCCCGAGCTGGTCGAACGTCGCGAACGACGTTCCCGCGTAGGCGGCCTCGTACCCGAGCGCCCGGTCGAGTTCCGTGGCATGGCCGATCGACTCGTGGATGGTCAGCCAGAGATTGGACGGATCGACGACCAGGTCGTACGTGCCCGCCTCGACGCCCGGCGCCCGCATCTTCTCGGCGAGCAGGCCCGGGATGCGCTCCAGCTCCGCGTCCCAGTCCCAGCCGGTCCCCGTGAGGTACTCCCAGCCGCGCCCGGCCGGCGGCGCGATCGTGCGCATCGAGTCGAACTCACCGCTCTCACCGTCGACGGCGGTGGCGGTGAGCTGCGGATGCAGCCTGATCCGCTGCTGGGTGGTGACCGTACCGGCGGTGTCCGCGTAGAACTTGTTCTCGTGCACGGTGAGCAGCGACGCGTCCACATGCGCGACGCCCTCCGCGCGCAGCAGCCGCCCGCTCCACTCCGCGAGCAGCCCGCTCTTGTCCTCGTCGGGCACGTCGAACGGATCGATCTCGTACGACGACACCCAGGTCTTCTCCGCGTGCACCGGCTCCTCGGCCAGCTCGACCCGCTCGTCCGAGCCGGCGGCCGAGATCACCTTCGCGGAGAGCCTCGCCATCGCCACCGCCTGTCCCGCCACCCGCGCCGCGGCGTCCATGGACAGATCGACGCCGGACGCGAAGCCCCAGGCACCGCCGTGCACCACCCGGACCGCGTACCCGAGATCCGTGGTGTCCGACGACCCGGCCGGCTTCCCGTCCCGCAGCCGCCACGACGCGCCGCGCACCCGCTCGAACCGGAAATCCGCGTGTTCCGCGCCGAGCGCCCGCGCCCGCGCGAGCGCGGCGTCGGCGAGCGCCCGCAGCGGCAGTGCCAGGAACGACTGATCTACCTCATGGGGCACGTCGGCCTCCCCTTCTCACACCTGTGTGTCATGTGTCCGCAGTGAATCATGCGGGCGCCGGGCGCCGCCTCGTGCCGGACAAATCGGTTGCGACCGGTTCGGCGCTCCGCTGTACTCGCCCCCGACATCGGATCGATCAAGGAGTTCGTCGTGCGAGGAACGTCTGTGTCCTGCCGGCGGGAAATCGCCGTCCACACAGAGGACCTGACACTTCGTGCGAACGCTGAACCTTGGAATCCTGGCGCATGTCGACGCCGGTAGGACGAGCCTGACCGAGCGGCTGCTGTACGCGGCCGGAGTCATCGACCGGATCGGCCGGGTCGATGACGGAAGTACCCGGACCGATTCCCTGGCGCTGGAGCGGCAGCGCGGGATCACGATCAAGTCGGCCGTCGTGTCGTTCCTGATCGACGACATCACCGTGAATCTGATCGATACGCCGGGACACCAGGATTTCATCGCCGAGGTCGAGCGTTCCCTGAACCTGCTCGACGGCGCCGTCCTGGTGATCTCCGCCGTCGAAGGCGTGCAGGCGCGGACACGTGTACTGATGCGGACGTTGCGGCGGCTCCGTATTCCCACGCTCCTTTTCGTGAACAAGATCGACCGCCGTGGCGCGCACGACGGGCGTGTGCTCCGGGCGGTGGCCGAGCGGCTGAGCCGCGCGGTCGTTCCGATGGGCGCGGCATACGGTCTCGGCACGCCCCGCGCCGGTTTCACGCCGTATCGACCGCGGTCCGGCGGGTGAGAAGGCGGCGTATGTCCGCATGCTCTCGGGGACCGTACGGACGCGGGACCGGCTGCCGTTCGGCCGGGACGGCGCGGGGAAGGTCACCGCGATCAGCGTGTTCGACCAGGGATCGGCCGTTCCGCGCGAGTCGGCCGGGGCCGGGCGGATCGCCGTCCTGGGCGGGCTCGCCGGTGTCCGGATCAAAGACACGGTCGGCGACCCCGGCGCCATCGCGTCCACGGCCGGCTCCCTTTCCCCGGACCGGCACTTCGCGCCGCCGTCGCTGAAGAGCGTCGTGGTCCCCCGCCGCTCGGCGGACCGCGGCGCGCTGCACGCGGCACTCGCCCGACTCGCCGAACAGGACCCGCTGATCAACCTCCGGCAGGACGAACTCCGCCAGGAGATTTCCGTATCGCTCCACGGAGAGGTGCAGAAAGAGGTCATCCGGGCGACGCCGGTGAATGACCTCGGAGTCGAGGCCGGCTTCCGGGAGACGACCACCATCTGTGTGGAACGGCTGACCGGATCCGGCTCGGCCGTCGAGATCATGGGAAAGGATCCCAATCCCTTTCCGGCCACACTCGGACTGCGTGTCGATCCGGCGCCGGTCGATTCCGGTGCGGAATTCCGGCTGGAGGTCGAACTCCGTTCCATGCCCCTCGCGTTCATGAAAGCCGTCGAGGACACCGTGCGGGAGACACTGCTCCAGGGCATTCACGGATGGCGGATCCCCGACTGCGCGGTCACCCTCACCCACTCCGGTTACGCGGCACGGCAGAGCCATTCCCGCGGCGTCTTCGACAAGAGCATGTCGAGCACCGGCGGCGATTTCCGCCATCTCACCCCGCTGGTCCTGATGAGCGCGATCGAGCAGGCCGGCACCACGGTCCACGAGCCGGTGCACCGCTTCCGTCTGGAACTCCCGGCGGATGTGTACGGATCGCTCCTGCCCGTTCCGGCCCGATTGCGCGCCGTACCGCGAACACCGTCCACACAGGGTGACTCATAAGTTCTGGAGGGTGAGATCCCGGCCGCGCAGGCGCATGAACTCCAACAGCGGCTGCCGACGCCGACGCGCGGCGAGGGCGTACTGGAATCCGCCTTCGACCACTACCGCCCGGTCACCGGCACCGTCCCGTCCCGGCCCCGCACGGACCACGGTCCACTCCACCGAAAGGAGTACCTGCTGCGTGTCGTACGAAGGACCGCCGGAGGTTAGTCCGACCGCTTCCCGCCCGCCCGTTCGCGGGTATCTGTAGGAATCCAACAGGGACCGTACCGAGGCGCTGTCAGGGGTCGATTCTCCGTCGGCGGGACCGTACCGATAGGTTTTCGGTGTACCAGACCGCTACGAAAGGCTGATCCGTTGAGCCGCTCGGTTCTCGTCACCGGAGGAAACCGGGGCATCGGCCTCGCCATCGCCCGGATCTTCGCCGAAGCCGGCGACAAGGTCGCCATCACCTACCGCTCCGGCGAGCCGCCGGCGGCGCTGCTGGAGCTGGGCTGCCTGGCGGTCCGCTGCGACATCACCGACACCGAGCAGGTGGAGCAGGCCTACAAGGAGATCGAGGAGAAGCACGGTCCCGTGGAGGTGCTGGTGGCCAACGCCGGTGTCACCAAGGACCAGTTGCTGATGCGGATGTCCGAGGACGACTTCACCTCCGTCCTCGACACCAACCTGACCGGCACCTTCCGTGTCGTCAAGCGCGCCAACCGCGCGATGCTGCGGGCCAAGAAGGGCCGGGTCGTCCTGATCTCCTCGGTGGTCGGGCTGCTCGGCTCGGCGGGACAGGCGAACTACGCCGCGTCCAAGGCCGGTCTCGTCGGCTTCGCGCGCTCCCTCGCCCGTGAACTGGGCTCGCGGAACATCACCTTCAACGTCGTCGCACCGGGCTTCGTCGACACCGACATGACCAAGGTGCTCACGGACGAGCAGCGCGCGGGCATCGTCTCGCAGGTGCCGCTCGGCCGCTACGCGCAGCCGGAGGAGATCGCCGCCGCGGTGCGGTTCCTCGCCTCCGACGACGCCTCGTACATCACTGGAGCCGTCATTCCCGTTGACGGCGGATTGGGCATGGGTCACTGATCACATGAGTGGAATCCTCGCCGGCAAGCGCGTTCTCGTGACAGGTGTCCTCACCGAGGGCTCCATCGCCTTCCATGCCGCCAAGGTGGCGCAGGAGGAGGGCGCCGATGTCATCCTCACCGGCTTCGGCCGGCTCACGCTGGTCGAGCGCATCGCCAAGCGGCTGCCCAAGCCCGCCCCGGTCATCGAGCTGGATGTCACCGACCAGGAGCATCTGGACCGGCTCGCCGGCCGGATCCGGGAGCTCCAGGGCGACGCCGGTGCCGGACTCGACGGTGTCGTGCACTCGATCGCCTTCGGCCCGCAGGGCGCGTTCAACTTCCTGGAGGGAAGCTGGGACGACGTCTCGACCGCCGTGCATGTCTCCGCGTACTCGCTGAAGTCCCTCACGACGGCCTGTCTGCCGCTGATGGAGCGCGGCGGCTCGGTGGTCGGTCTCACCTTCGACGCACAGGTCGCCTGGCCCAAGTACGACTGGATGGGCGTGGCCAAGGCGGCGCTGGAGTCCACCAACCGCTATCTCGCCCGTGACCTGGGCGCGCGGAACATCCGCTGCAATCTGGTCTCGGCCGGTCCGATCAAGTCCATGGCCGCCAAGTCCATCCCGGGCTTCGAGGAACTGGCGGACGTGTGGAACCACCGCGCGCCCATCGGCTGGGACCTGTCCGACCCGGACCCGGCCGGCCGGGGCGTCGTCGGTCTGCTGTCGGACTTCTTCCCGAAGACCACCGGCGAGATCGTGCATGTCGACGGCGGCGTGCACATGATGGGCGCCTGACCTCTCCCGCTCACCACCCCGCGCACGCCGGTTTCCGGAAGCCGCGCACCGTCCAGGCCGACGGTGCGCGGCTTCCGTTCGTCGTGGCGTCCTGCCGCGGCGTCGGCGGGGGCGGTGTCAGGGCGGTGCCGGGGCGCTGTCGGGGCGCGAAGGCCCGGTGATCGGGCGGAGTGACGGACCGTGTCCCTTCGATTCGAAAAGAGGGACAAGTGGCCCCACACTGAGCGCATCGGGGCATTCCGGTCGCCGTGCATGGGGGGAGGAGGTGCGGTCATGCGTCCGTCGCACCGCCGTACGGCCGCCGCTCTCGTCACGGCCCTGCTGATCGCGACCGGTTTCGCCGTCTCCTCGGAGCTGCGGGACGTACCCGTACCCGCCGCCGCCGATCTGTCAGTACCGGCGAGCGGCGCGGGCAGGGAGGAACGCGGCCGTCCCGACCGCTTCGGAGCCACCTGCCGTACGAAGATCGAGGGCTCCCGCGCCACCGCCTCCTGTCACAATCCGTACCCGGAGACCGACCGGGTGCGACTGCATGTCGAGTGCGAGCGCTGGTGGGACATCGACGCCGACAGCGCCGCGGTGGAGCTGGCCGCTGCCGGGTACGCGGAGCTCGCCGAGCGGTGCTGGATGGAGATCCGCCAGGTGTGGATCAGCCATGAGCGCGTGGCCTCCTGAGCGCCGCCCCACGGTCCGGGCGCTCCTTTGCGGACCGGGCGCGGCGGGACGGCCGGGCCGCGAGAGGGTTCGGGCGCGGCGGAACGGCCGGGTGCTCCCCGTGACGTGCCGCCGCTCCTGACCGTACGCCGTTCGCTCAGACCCGTTCGCCCGGGCAGTGGCGGGTGTAACCGGCAGCCTCCGTGCCCGCCGTCTCCACATCGCCCGCCCGGATCGCGGCCACCAGCCGCGCGTGGTCCATGTGGTTCTCGGGGCGCAGCTCCTGTCCCACGTCGTCACGGAGCCAGTCGCGCAGCAGGTGGTTGAGGTCCGCGTAGAGCGCGGTCAGGACATCATTGTGCGAGGCCGAGACGACCGCCATGTGCAAGGTGGCGTCCGCCGCGACGAACAGGTCCCGGTCGCCCGCGGCCCAGGCCTCCTCACGGTGGGCGAGCAGCCGGTCCAACTGCCGCAGATCCCGCTCCGTGCGCCGCTCGGCGGCCATCCTGGCGGCCGAGGACTCCAGCGTGGAGCGCACCTCCGCGATGTCGCGCGGGTCGGCGCCGGCGAAGCGCCGGTGCATCACACCGGCCAGCTCGCTGGTCGCCACGACATACGTTCCCGAGCCCTGCCGGATGTCCAGAAGCCCGTTGTGCGCGAGCGCGCGGACCGCCTCACGGACGGTGTTACGGGCCACTCCGAGCTGCGCCACCAGCTCGGGCTCGGTCGGGATACGGGATCCCACCGGCCATTCGCCCGAGGTGATCTGGCTCCGCAGCTCGGTGATCACCTGATCCGAGAGCGCGGAACGCCGGGGAGAGGTCAGCGCCATGGTGCTCCAAGTCGTGTGGCTGGACAGTCAATCATCCCATGATTCTATGATGGCACCATGCATGACGAGCCGCAGTCCCAGATACCCACGGAGACCCCGACCCGGATCCTGAACCGGCCGACCACGTCCACCACCACGTCCGGCGATTCCCCTGTACCGGCCGTGCCGGCCGCGGCGGGACCGGCCGGGACGGTCTGGTTCACCCGGCTTCTTGTCGTCGGGCTCGTTCTCGCCGCGCTCAATCTCCGCCCTGCCATCACCAGCCTCGGCGCGCTGCTCGAAGAGGTACGGGACGGGCTGCACATGAGCGGCACCGTCGCCGGTGTCCTCACCTCCGTACCGCCGCTCTGCTTCGCGGTCTTCGGCTTCACCGCGCCGCGCCTGGCCCGGCGGTACGGTCCGGGCGCCATCGTCTGCGCGGGCATGGTGGCCATCACGGCGGGACTGCTGATCCGACCGTTCGTGAGTGGTACGGCCGCCTTCCTCGCGGCGAGCGCGTTCGCGCTCATGGGTATCGCGGTCAGCAACGTACTGATGCCGGTGATCGTCAAGCGGTACTTCCCCGGCCGTGTCGGCACCATGACCGGGCTGTACTCGATGGCCCTGGCGCTCGGCACGGCCGTGGCCGCCGCCGCGACCGTTCCCATGACCGAGGCGCTCGGCGGTGGTTGGCGTACGGGGCTCGGTGTCTGGGCGGTGCTCGCCGCGGTGGCGGTACTGCCCTGGCTCGGCCTGGCACGTGACCGCGGCGCGGCGTCACACGCCGTGGCCGGGCCGACGGCCGGGCCGGCCGGACCTGCCACGGCGGCCCCCGTCCCCGGGCTCCGGCTCGGGCGCAGCCGTACCGCCTGGGCGCTGGCCTGCTTCTTCGGCCTCCAGGCCACCGGCGCTTACATCACCATGGGCTGGATGCCCCAGGTCTTCCGCGACGCGGGGGTTCCCGCCGGCACGGCGGGGCTGCTGCTCGCCGTGACCATGGTGATGGGGGTGCCACTTGCCTTTGTGATCCCGGGCCTGGCGGCGCGGATGAGGAACCAGGGCCCGATCGTGGTCGGTCTGGGCGTCTGCGGACTGACCGCCTACTCGGGCCTGTACTTCGCACCTGCCGAGGGCGCCTGGGTCTGGGTGGTCCTGCTGGGCATCTCGAACTGCTCGTTCCCGCTCGCCCTCACCATGATCGGCATGCGGTCGAGGTCCGGCGCGGGAGTCGTACGGCTCTCCGCGTTCGCCCAGAGCACCGGCTATCTGATCTCGATCCCCGGCCCGCTGCTGGTGGGCGTGCTGTACCAGCACACGGGCGGCTGGGGGCTGCCGATCGCGCTGATGGCGGGGTTCCTGGTGCCGCAGATGGTGGCGGGGGTGATCGCGGGGCGGGACCGGACGATCGAGGACGAGGCGCGGATGCGAGACTGAGGGCATGCCAGTCCTTGACCCGAATCCCCAGAACGGCCAGCAGAAGCTGCTCCTCGTGTTCGGCACGATCGTCGGCATCCTGGTGCTGATCGGCATCATCGCGTCGATCGCGTCGCCCTGACGGTGCGGTGCGCCTCCCGGCGGGGGGCCGTGGGTGCGGTGCGCGGTGCGCCTGGCGGGGCGGTTCGCGCCTGCGGCGGTGCGGTGTGCGCCCGCGGCGGTGCGCCTCCCGGCGCGGGCGCGGTGTGTAGGTGGTGCGGGGGGCGGGGCACTCCGGAGGTGCATGTCCGGACGGCATGATTTTTGCCGCGTGCGGGTTTCGTTGGTGGGTGCGGGTTGGTGTGCGGCACAAATCACGCTTTAGTGTCCGGACACGCACCTCCTGCGACCCCGCCCCCCTCCCGTCGGATCCCGGCTGCGGCTCGCCTGGGATGTCCGTTGGTGTGCCGGTTCCGCTCGGCCGCCTCGGGGTGTGGAGTGGTTCCGGCCGCGCACGGCCGCCGGCGAGTGAGCCGAAGGGCGCGCCGCTGTCGAAAGGGAGAGCGCGCGGAGGCCCTGAGGAACGAGGGGTCGAGCACGGTCGACCGTCGACAGGGGCATGGAGCGCCCGGAGGCGAACCGAGCCCCAAAAAGAAGGGGCGCCCGGAGGCGAACCGAGCCTCTTAAGAAGATGGGCCTCGGGCGATGGGGGCCAGGGTGGCGGCCGTGAGGGTTGCCAGGTCCTTGGGGGAGAGTTCCACCTCCAGGCCGCGGCGGCCCGCCGAGACGCAGATGGTGGTGTGGGACTCCGCCGAGGCGTCAAGCACCGTGCGGAGGCGTTTGCGCTGGCCCAGGGGGGAGATCCCGCCGCGTACATAGCCCGTCGTGCGTTCCGCCGCCGCCGGGTCCGCCATCGCCGCGCGTTTGCCGCCGACCGCCGCCGCGAGGGCCTTGAGGTCCAGTGAACCGGCGACCGGGACGACGGCCACGGTCAGTTCGCCGTCGACGTCCGCGACCAGGGTCTTGAAGACACGGTCCGGGGAGACGCCCAGCGCCTCGGCCGCCTCCTCACCGTAGGAGGCGGACGCCGGGTCGTGCTCGTACGCGTGCAGGGTGTACGCCGTGCCCGCCGCGGTCAGGGCGACCGTGGCCGGAGTGCCGCCGGACTGCTGCTTCTTGGACTTCTTCGCCAAGGTGTCCATTCCTCAGGTCAGTTGGGGCTGGGCGGAGTGTGCGTCAGCGTCACCCCGGGCAGGGAGGGCAGATGGCGGATCACCGCCGTCTCCGAGCGCAGCAGCTTCAGTTCCTCGCGCAGCCGTGCCGCGGTGTCCGGTGCCTCCAGCAGCCGCTGCTTCGCCGGGGTGTCGAGTACGGCCGCCGCGGCGACCAGATAGGACACCACCGAGGGCTCGTCGGGGAGTTCGTCGCTGGTGGACAGTGAGCGCTCGCGCGCGCCCGCCAGCCGTTTCTGGTAGCCGCGGAACGCCCGCAGCACACCTTCGGCGAGCGCGCGTGCGCCGTCGCCCGCCTCTTCGGTGAGCTCCTCCAGTTCGGCCGTCAGGAACGGGCCGCTCGCGTCGACCGAGAGCAGCCGGACCCGGGTGGTGCCGGTGGCCACCACCTCGAAGCTGCCGTCGGGGCGTTCACGGATCGTCGCCGCGTCCGCGACGCATCCCACCGGGTGGAAGGCGTCGAGCGGTTCGGGGCCGAAATCGGCGGCCGGGCCGCGCTGGGGCGCCGACGTCGCGTCCGGCATGCCCTGCGCGGTCGGTGCGACCTGGTGCCCGTCGCGGATGGCGACCACGGCGAAGCGGCGCGGCTCGGACTCGTCGGTCTTGAGCAGCTCACGCATCATCGCGCGATAGCGCTCCTCGAAGACGTTCAGGGGCAGGACGAGGCCCGGGAACAGCACCGCGTTCAGCGGGAAGAGAGGGAGGCGTGCGGTGGTCACAACGGTCAAGCGTAATGGCCGCGGGGCGGTCTCCGTTCTGCCCTGTTCCGCAAAGGCGTCGCCGAGGCCACCTGGATCCGGGCGCGGTCACGCGTTTCCAGGAACTGGCCCAGCGGATCGTCGGTGAAACAGGTCCACGGGAAGGACGTCGCGTACGGTCCGATCAGCCGGAACTGCTCCAGCGCCGCGGCCCAGCGGCCCCGCTCCATCAGCACGTACACCAGCAGATTGCGTACCTCGGCCGGCCAGGGATCGCATGCCGCGTACTCGGCGGAGACCGTGATCGCGAGATCCGCGGCGGCGTCGACACGGTCCGCCTGTACGGAGGTGAGCTGTCCGTCGAGCAGTTGTGTGAAGGCGGCCCGTACCGGCAGCGCGCGCACCAGCGAACCGGGCAGCGCGTCGTACGCCGCCTGCTCGGCGAAGTCGAAGCACTCGCGGTGCGAGCCGTACCACTGGGCCGAGAGGTACTGGAGCGCCGCGACATGGCAGCCGTAGTGGTGCGAGGAGCGGCGTACGGCCTGCGCCCACAGCGTCTCGAAGGCCGAGTGCGTGGCGTGGGTGCCGCGGGCGTGGTCCAGCGCGACGCGCCAGGGCACCGGATCGCGCGGATCGCCGTCGGCCGCGGCGTCGATCAGCGGGCCCGTCTCACGCAGCCGTTCGGCGCGGGCCGGTGACTCCCAGGCTCTGCGGATGGCGAGTTCGGCCTTGACGAGCAGGGCGTCGGGATCGCGGGGCGCGGCGCGCAGCCAGTCGGTGAGCCAGGCGTCGCGGCCGTGGGCGAAGGCCGCCAGCCGCATCACATAGCGGTCGCGGTTCTCCCACTCGGCCGACTCCCGTGTGGTCGCCAGCAGTTTCGCGGCCGGTTCGTACTCGCCGAGCGCGGCGGAGACCAGCGCGGGGCCGAGCCGGTCGTCCGGTGCGTCGAGCAGCACCGCGTCGTCCGGCGGCAGCCCGGCGCTGAGCTGCGGGGTGTGCCGGACCGTACGCGCGGTGCTGATCAGGGCGCGAAGCAATGACATGGTGCGGACCATTGAAAACCGCAGGTGGCGGCGGCGCCAGGGGGCGGCTGTGAAGCTTTGGTGGCGGGTGGAAGGTTGTCCTGTCGGCGGTCAAGGGACGGCAAAGAATCGCCTCAGGTGGTGCGCCTGGTGGCGGTGCGGTGCGCGCCTGCGGCCCGTGCCAGGTACGCACGGACGCCGATTTGTGAGGGGTGGTGAAGGGAGTGTGTCCGGGACGGTGGAGCGTGATCCTGCGAACCGCTCTGGGCGCCGTAAATCATGCTGTCCCGGACATGCCCCCGGAACGGCCCCCGGCGACAACCCGCGCACAACCACCGGCGCGAGCTCGCAACGCAGCTCGAACCACGGCCCCCGCCGGGAGGCTAAAGGCGGCGGAGGAGTCGTGACGCGCCCGTTGCCACCGTCGTGGCCAGGATCCAGCCCAGTATCACCAGCGTCGCCGCCGCCCATTGCCAGCCGCCCGTCAGCAGCCAGTAGCCGTCCTGGCCCAGGTTGATCACCGGGACCAGCAGGTCCAGCGCGTACAGCGCCGGGTTCCACTCCGGGTGTTCCGTGGCCTTGATCGACGGCGGCGCGTGGTGTGCGAAGCCGAGCGTGCCCGCGCCCCACAGCACTGCCATCCAGAGGGCCGCGCGGCCCGGGCGGTAGCCGTAGGCGACCGTCCAGTCCTGGAGGTAGCCCCAGAGCTTCCCGGCGAGCGGCAGCGTCTCGCGGCGGCGGCGCTGCTTGGCGAGCAGCACTTCGCGCGCGTCCTGGTCCTCGCCGCTGCCGCGCAGCACCTGGGCCAGTCGCTCGTACGGCTCGGGGGAGTACTCGGGTGTCGCCGCCGCCACCCACTCCAGCCGCCGCGGCAGCGGGAAGTGGCCGAACGGGACGAGGTTCTCGTAGACGAAGCCGGCCATCGCCAGACCGCCGGGCCCCGGCCAGCTCGTCGACATGTCGACCAGTGTGACGATCTTCGCGCCGCTCAGGACGACACGGCCCTCCTCCGGGCGCTCGCACTTGAACCGCAGCTCCGGCGTGACGATCCTGCGCAGCGAGAACTCGTCCGTGGCCGCCAGGAAGAAGCGCGCCTGGTCCACGTCGACCGCGTCGCCGAACCGCCCGTCGTCCAGCCGTACTCCGCCCCGGCATTCGAACGGCTGCAACCGTGTGCCGTGCAGCGGTGTGGAGACGCGTCCGACGCCGTGCGGCGGAGTGGCGCCGGGTGCGCCGGTCTCCTCGCTCACCCACGCGCCGGTCATGTACAGCGACCGCTCCACCGTGAGCTGCGGCGCGTTGAGCGCGCGCCGTTCCGCCGCCGCGCGCAGCCGGCTGCCCCGCAGGCTCAGGGACACACCGACCTTCGCGCCCCGCAGACTGACCTCGCCATATGTCTCGATCTGATCGGCCTGGAGGTCCTGGGCGACGGACATCCCGTCGGCCGTGATCGCCCGGCCGTGCCGGTCGGGCCGTACATCGATCTGGCTGATCAGCAGATCCGTACCGATCTGCGCGTCGGTCAGCCGTATGCCCCGGTCGACCCGGCAGCGCGGCAGATGCAGATCGCCCTCCGTGCGCAGCCGGGCCGCCTCCAGCCGCGGAATCGCACAGCCCACCATCCGCAGTGTGGTGAAGTGCGACTCGGGCAGCACCACCTCGTTCTCGAAGCGGCAGTGGTTCAGCTCGACGTACGGCGCGATCGTGCCGCCCGCGAGATTCAGCGTGCCGGTGATCTGGACCCCGCGCAGCTTCAGCGCCGCGACCCTGCCGGGGAGCGCCGCCGGGCCGCTGAGCAGCAGCAGGGCGATGACACGGGCGCGCACACTGCGCTCGGTGCCCCAGGGGAGCGGTGAGAAGGGATCGTTCAGCAGCGGGTCCGAGGTGCTCAGGTCGTAGGTGCTGCCGTTGCGGAACGACTGCCACATGCCCAGTTCCGCCGCGCTGAGCCAGTCGGGAGATTCGTCGTCCTGCGGCTCGGTCACTGCCGCCTCCGCTTCCCCTGATGATGTACGGATGGTCACGGACGGTGTATTTGGCTGGTCCGTACAACGGTTGTGCCCGCTGAGTGACCCGCTGAACGCTAGTGGTGAGGCGTGGCGTCCGGGACATGTATCAGCCAGTGATACGCGCGTCCGGCGGCCTGATCCGGTCTGCGAGAATTGACCCCGTGATCTCACGAATCGATCTGCGTGGCGAGGCCCTTCCCGAGGGTGGAGCCCTGCGCGACCTGCTGCCCCGAGCCGAGTTCGATGTGGAAGCCGCCCTGGAGAAGGTGCGGCCCCTCTGCGAGGACGTGCGCCATCGGGGCACCGCGGCACTGATCGAGTACGCCGAGAGATTCGACGGTGTGACGCTGGAGCGGATCCGGGTGCCCGTGGCCGCCCTGCACGCCGCGCTGGAAGAGCTCGACCCTGCCGTACGGGCCGCTCTGGAGGAGTCGATCCGGCGCGCCGAGCTGGTCCACCGCGCTCAGCGGCGCGGCTCGCACACCACCCAGGTCGTCCCCGGCGGCACGGTCACCGAGAAGTGGGTGCCCGTCGGGCGTGTGGGCCTCTACGCGCCGGGCGGCCGGTCGGTCTATCCGTCCTCCGTCGTCATGAACGTGGTGCCCGCGCAGGTGGCGGGTGTGGAGTCCATCGCGCTGGCCTCGCCCGCCCAGCGGGAGTTCGGCGGTCTGCCGCACCCGACGATCCTGGCCGCGTGCGCGCTGCTCGGGATCGACGAGGTGTACGCGGCGGGCGGCGCCACGGCCGTCGCGATGTTCGCGTACGGCACCTCAGGACCCGACGGCTGCGCTCCCGTGAACATGGTCACCGGCCCCGGCAATGTCTGGGTCGCCGCCGCCAAGCGCTACTTCACCGGCCGGATCGGTATCGACGCCGAGGCCGGCCCGACCGAGATCGCGATCCTCGCCGACGCGACCGCCGATCCCGTCCATGTCGCCGCCGACCTGATCAGCCAGGCCGAGCACGACCCGCTCGCCGCGGCCGTCCTCGTCACGGACTCGGTGGAGCTGGCCGACGCGGTGGACAAGGAGCTGGTGCCGCAGGTCGCCGCGACCAGGCACATCGAGGACCGGGTGGTGCCCGCGCTCTCCGGCCGGCAGTCGGCGGTCGTGCTGGTCGACTCCGTCGAGGACGGTCTGCGGGTCGTGGACGCGTACGGTGCCGAGCACCTGGAGATCCAGACCGCCCGCGCCGCCGAGGTGGCCGGACAGGTCCGCAACGCCGGCGCGATCTTCGTCGGCCCTTACTCGCCGGTCTCGCTCGGCGACTACTGCGCGGGCTCCAACCATGTGCTGCCGACCGGCGGTTGCGCCTGTCACTCCTCGGGGCTCTCCGTCCAGTCGTTCCTGCGCGGTATCCACATCGTGGACTACAGCGAGCACGCGCTCGCCGAGGTCGCCCACCATGTGGTCACCCTCGCGGAGGCGGAGGACCTGCCCGCCCACGGCGCGGCCGTGACGTCGAGGTTCGGATGGCAGGTGCCCGGCAAGTGACCAGCTCCGCCTTCGGCATCGACGATCTGCCCGTACGGGACGAGCTGCGCGGGAAGTTCCCCTACGGCGCGCCCCAGCTCGACGTCCCCGTACAGCTCAACACCAACGAGAACCCCTATCCCCTGCCCGAGCCGCTGGTCGAGCGGATCACCGAGCGCGTCCGCGAGGCCGCGCGCGGGCTCAACCGCTATCCCGACCGGGACGCGGTCGAGCTGCGCACCGAGCTGGCCGCGTATCTCACCCGTACCGGCAAGCACCCGCTGACGGCCGCGAACGTCTGGGCCGCCAACGGCTCCAACGAGGTCATCCAGCAACTGCTCCAGACCTTCGGCGGCCCGGGACGCACCGCCATCGGCTTCGAGCCCTCGTACTCGATGCACGCGCTCATCGCGCGCGGCACCGGCACCGGCTGGATCTCCGGGCCGCGCGGCGAGGACTTCACCATCGACGTGGACGCGGCGTGCGCGGTGCTCGCCGAGCGCCGGCCCGAGGTCGTCTTCATCACCTCGCCCAACAACCCCACGGGCACGGCCGTCGCCGCCGAGACGGTCCTCGCGCTGTACGAGGCCGCCCAGTCGGCGCGCGCGTCGCTCGTCGTGGTGGACGAGGCCTATGTCGAGTTCAGCCACCGGGCCTCCCTGCTGCCGCTGCTGGCGGACCGGCCGTGTCTGGTCGTGTGCCGCACGATGTCCAAGGCCTTCGGCGCGGCCGGACTGCGGCTCGGCTATCTCGCCGCGCATCCCGCCGTGGTCGACGCCGTCCAGCTGGTACGGCTGCCCTACCACCTCTCCGCCGTCACCCAGGCCACCGCGCTCGCCGCGCTGGAGCACACCGATACGCTGCTCGGGTACGTCGAGACGCTGAAGGCCGAGCGGGACCGGCTGGTCGGGGAGTTGCGGGCGATCGGTTACGAGGTCACCGAGTCGGACGCGAACTTCGTCCAGTTCGGCCGCTTCGAGGACTCCCACGCGGCCTGGCAGCGGATTCTCGACCGCGGTGTCCTGATCCGTGACAACGGCGTACCGGGCCGGCTGCGGGTCACCGCGGGCACTCCCGCCGAGAACGACGCGTTCCTCGACGCGGTACGTGATCTGAAGAAGGAGCAGAGCGCATGAGCCGCATCGGCCGTGTGGAACGCAGTACGAAGGAGACCTCCGTGGTCGTCGAGATCGATCTCGACGGCAGGGGCGAGGTCGATGTGTCGACGGGCGTCGGCTTCTACGACCACATGCTCGACCAGCTCGGTCGGCACGGTCTGTTCGATCTCACGGTGAAGACCGAGGGCGATCTGCACATCGACTCGCACCACACCATCGAGGACACCTCGCTCGCCCTCGGCGCCGCCTTCCGGCAGGCCCTCGGCGACAAGGTCGGCATCCACCGCTTCGGCAACTGCACCGTCCCGCTGGACGAGGCGCTCGCCCAGGTGACGGTGGACCTCTCGGGCCGCCCGTATCTGGTGCACACCGAGCCGGAGAACATGGCGCCGATGATCGGCGAGTACGACACGACCATGACGCGGCACATCCTGGAGTCCTTCGTGGCCCAGGCCCAGATCGCGCTGCACGTCCATGTCCCGTACGGGCGCAACGCCCACCACATCGTGGAGTGCCAGTTCAAGGCCCTCGCGCGCGCCCTGCGGTACGCCTCCGAGCGCGACCCGCGCGCGGTCGGCATCCTTCCTTCGACCAAGGGCGCCCTGTGACCGGTCTGTCGACCATTCTGATCGTCGTGGGGCTCTTTCTGGCCGGAGGCGTCTACTCCTTTGCCAAGCAGAAGCTGCCCAAGGGCGTGATCGTGCTGCTCGCGCTCTGCTCCGCGCTCTGTCTGATCGCCGGGGTCCTGCGTATCCAGGGGATCTGGGAATGACCAGGAACGTGGTTGTCTTCGACTACGGATTCGGCAATGTCCGTTCCGCGGAACGGGCCCTCGCCCGCGCCGGCGCGGAGGTGGAGATCACCCGTGATTTCGACCGCGCCATGAACGCCGACGGGCTGCTCGTCCCCGGTGTCGGCGCCTTTTCCGCCTGTATGAAGGGGCTCACCGCCGCGCGCGGCGACTGGATCATCGGCCGCAGGCTCGCGGGCGGCCGTCCCGTGATGGGCATCTGCGTCGGTATGCAGATCCTCTTCGAGCGGGGCATCGAGCACGGTGTGGAGACCGAGGGACTCGACGAGTGGCCCGGTACGGTGGCGCCGCTGACCGCGCCGATCGTGCCCCACATGGGATGGAACACGGTGCGGGCGCCGCGGGACAGCGAGCTGTTCGCCGGTCTCGACGCCGATGCCCGGTTCTACTTCGTCCACTCGTACGCGGTCCACGACTGGAACCTGGACGTCACCAACCCCAGGATCCGGGCCCCCAGGGTCACCTGGTCCACGCACGGCGAGCCGTTCGTGGCCGCGGTGGAGAACGGGGCACTGTGGGCGACCCAGTTCCACCCCGAGAAGTCCGGCGACGCCGGCGCCACGCTGCTGACCAACTGGATCGGAACCCTCTGAATGTCACCCGAGGCTCTTGTGCCGAAGCTCGAACTCCTTCCCGCCGTCGACGTCCGTGACGGCCAGGCCGTACGGCTCGTCCACGGCGAGTCCGGTACGGAGACGTCCTACGGCTCCCCGCTCGAAGCCGCCCTCGCCTGGCAGCGCTCCGGCGCCGAGTGGCTGCATCTGGTCGATCTCGACGCCGCGTTCGGCACCGGCGACAACCGCGAACTGATCGCCGAGGTCACCGCGGCCATGGACATCAAGGTCGAACTCTCCGGCGGCATCCGCGACGACGCCTCGCTCGCCGCGGCCCTCGCCACCGGCTGTACCCGGGTCAATCTCGGTACGGCCGCGCTGGAGAGCCCCGAGTGGGTCGCCCGGATCATCGCCGGGCACGGCGAGCGGATCGCGGTCGGTCTCGACGTCCGCGGCACCACGCTGCGCGGCCGTGGCTGGACCCGGGACGGCGGCGATCTCTACGAGACGCTGGCCCGGCTGGACTCCGAGGGCTGCGCCCGTTATGTCGTCACCGACATCGCCAAGGACGGCACTCTCCAGGGCCCCAATCTGGAGCTGCTGAAGAACGTCTGCGCGGCCACCGACAAGCCGGTCGTGGCCTCCGGCGGTGTCTCCTCGCTGGACGATCTGCGCGCCATCGCCTCGCTCGTGCCCGTGGGCGTCGAGGGCGCGATCGTCGGCAAGGCGCTCTACGCCGAGGCGTTCACCCTGGAAGAGGCGCTGACGGCGGTGCGCGGATGACCGACACCGCGGGCGTGCGGAGGATCTCCTCCGGCGGGCCCTGGGAGGAGTCCTTCGGCTACTCCCGCGCGGTCGAACTGCCCAACGGCCTGGTCCTGGTGTCCGGCTGCACCTCGGTGGTCGACGGCAGGATCGCGGAGGGCGGTCCCTACGAGCAGGCGAAGACCGCCTTCGGGGTGGCCGTCAAGGCGCTGGCGGAACTCGGTCTCGGCGCCGGGCACGTGGTCCGTACGCGGATGTACCTCACCCATGTCCGCGACGCCGAGGAGGTCGGCCGCGCCCACAAGGAGCTCTTCGACGCCGTGCGGCCGGCCGCCTCGATGATCGTCGTCGCCGGGCTGATCGATCCGAGTCTCTTCGTCGAGGTCGAGGTCGAGGCCTACCGGGGAGGTGCCGGATGAGCCTCGCCGTACGGGTCATCCCCTGCCTGGACGTGGACGGCGGCCGGGTCGTGAAGGGCGTCAACTTCCGGAATCTGCGCGACGCCGGCGATCCCGTCGAGATGGCCAAGCTGTACGACGCGGAGGGCGCCGACGAGTTGACGTTCCTCGACATCACCGCGTCGTCCGGTGACCGGGAGACGACCTACGACGTGGTGCGCCGCACCGCCGAGCAGGTCTTCATCCCGCTCACCGTCGGCGGCGGCGTCCGTACCACCGAGGATGTCGACAGACTGCTGCGGGCCGGCGCGGACAAGGTCGGCGTCAACACCGCGGCCATCGCGCGGCCCGAGCTGATCCGGGAGATCGCCGAGCGCTTCGGGCGGCAGGTGCTGGTGCTGTCGGTCGACGCGCGGCGCACCGCGTCCGGCTCGTTCGAGGTCACCACCCATGGCGGACGGAAGGGCACCGGCATCGACGCCGTCGAATGGGCCCACCGGGCAGCCGAGTTGGGCGCCGGGGAGATCCTGCTCAACTCGATGGACGCGGACGGCACGAAGGACGGCTACGACACCGAGATGATCGCGGCCGTGCGCCGGCGGGTGACCGTGCCCGTGATCGCGTCCGGCGGCGCGGGCCGGCTCGCGGACTTCCCGCCCGCCATCGACGCGGGCGCGGACGCCGTGCTCGCGGCCTCCGTCTTCCACTTCGGTGATCTGCGGATCGCGGAGGTCAAGCAGGCGCTGCGCGAGGCGGGCCATCCGGTGCGCTGAGCAGGGCTGGTGGCCCGGATCCGGGCCAACACCCGGAGCGCGCGGGTCCGTTTGTGCGGGATGGTGGAATCGGGTGAAATCCGGGGAAGACTGACGAGAACTGGTGAAGACCGGTGAACTCGCCGGTGCTTTCCGGGCGAATGCGCCGTGAGAGTGGAACCGCCAGTGACAATCGCGGTTCCACTCCGGTGCGTCCGACGGCTTCCGGTGTGGCTCCGTCACGACCGAGAGGCCCCCACCGTGCAGCAGCAGCACGCCCAGCCGCCCACCCCCACTCGCACCCGAACCGCACGAAGGACATGGACCGTCCGGAACCCGGCGGCCCTGGCGGTCGCGACCGCCGGGCTCTTCGCCGCGCTGGTCTCCGGCACCGCCACGGCCACGCCGGCCGCCACCGCCGCCCACCCCGTCCGGGCCGCGGCCAATCCGTACGAGCGCGGTCCCGCGCCGACCGTGGCTTCCGTCGAGGCACCCCTCGGCCCGTACGCCGTCTCGCGGATCACCGTCGCGCGATCGAGCGTCAGCGGCTTCGGCGGCGGCACGGTCCACTACCCGACCTCCACCGCGGACGGCACCTTCGGCGCGGTGGCCGTCTCGCCGGGCTTCACCGGCACCCAGTCCAGCATCGCCTGGTACGGACCGCGTCTCGCCTCCCAGGGCTTCGTCGTCCTCACCATCGACACCCTCACCGGGCTCGACCAGCCCGCCAGCCGCGGCCGTCAACTCCTCGCCGCACTGGACTATCTGACGGGTGAATCGGCGGTCAGAGGGCGGATCGACCGCACCCGGCTCGGTGTCATGGGCCACTCGATGGGCGGCGGCGGCTCCCTGGAGGCCGCCAAGAGCCGTACGTCACTGAAGGCGGCCATCCCGCTGACCGGCTGGAACCTGGACACCACCTGGCCCGAGGTCCGTACACCCACCCTGGTGGTCGGTGCCGACGGCGACACGGTCGCGCCGGTCGCCGCGCACTCGGAGCCGTTCTACGCGTCACTGCCCGGCACGCTCGACAAGGCGTATCTGGAGCTGAAGGGCGCCGTCCACCGGACACCGATCACGGCGAACACCACCATCGCCAAGTACAGCGTGTCCTGGCTGAAGCGGTTCATCGACAACGACACCCGCTACGAGCGGTTCCTCTGCCCCCTGCCGGCGCCGGGCCCGACGATCGCGGAGTACCGGGGGAACTGCCCGCACACCTGACGTCCTTCGGCGGGCTCCCGCCGCCCGTCGGCGAGAGCGCCCGGACACAGGACCGACCGCTCAGATACCGAGCTTCGCCTCCTGGAGCCGGGCGATCGCGTCCTTGTCGCCGTCCAGCTCCGCGTCCGTGACGCCCTGCCGCCCGAACACGAAGAGCGTCAGCTCACCCGGCTCACCGGTGACCGTCACCACCGGTGTGCCGCGGTGGGCCACGGCCGTCTGGCCGTCCGGGCGGCGCAGCACCAGACCCACCGGCGACTTGCGGCCCAGCATCCGGCCGCCCTTCTCCAGCCGCGACCAGAGCGCGTCCGCGAAGACACGGTCGATCTCACGCGGCGTCCAGTCGGGCTGCGCCCGCCGCACATCCTCGGCGTGCACATAGAACTCGATCGCGTTCGCCGCCTCGTCGATCTGCTTGATGCCGTACGGCGACAGCCGCGGCGGTCCCGTACGGATGAGCTGGACCAGCTCCTCGTACGGCTTCGCCGCGTACTCGGCCTGCACCCGCTCCAGCCGGTTCCTGAGCGCGGGCACCAGCACGCCGCCCGCCGCGTCCGGGCGGCGCTCGCGCACCACGACATGGGCCGCGAGGTCCCGGGTCAGCCAGCCGTCGCAGAGCGTCGGCGCCTCCGGGCCCGCGGCTTCCAACAGATCGGCGAGCAGAAGCCGTTCACGCTTGGCATGGGTCGACATGGCCCCCAGCGTACGGCGGCACCGCCCCGTCCGCCCAGTGGACGGCGGGCCCGGTGAACGGCGCGGGCGCGGCACAATGGGACCCATGAGCGGCACGTCCAGCACACCCAGCACGCCGTCCGGCACCACCGGCACACCCGGCGACGCGGCCGGTCCGGGCCAGGGACTCGATCCCGCCATCGCGGACCGGCTCAAGCGCACACCCGACGGACTGCTCCCGGCCATCGCCCAGCAGTACGACACCGGCGAGGTGCTGATGCTGGGCTGGATGGACGACGAGGCCCTGCACCGCACCCTGACCACCGGCCGCTGCACCTACTGGTCCCGCAGCCGCCGCGAGTACTGGGTCAAGGGCGACACCTCCGGCCATGTCCAGCACGTCAAGTCCGTCGCCCTGGACTGCGACGCCGACACCGTGCTGGTCCAGGTCGACCAGGTGGGAGCCGCCTGCCACACCGGCGCGCGCACCTGCTTCGACGCGGACGTCCTGCCGCTCGGACGGTGAACGGACCGGTCCGTCCCACCGAGTAGGGTCAGCCGCCATGGACCTTGAGACCTTCCGCAAGCTGGCGGTGGACCGCCGTGTCATCCCCGTCAGCCGGCGCCTCCTCGCGGACGGCGACACCCCGGTCGGCCTGTACCGCAAGCTCGCCGCCGAGCGTCCCGGGACCTTCCTGCTGGAGTCCGCGGAGAACGGCCGCTCCTGGTCCCGCTACTCCTTCATCGGCGTACGGTCCGCCGCCACGCTCACCGAACGCGAGGGCCGCACCCACTGGCTCGGCACGCCGCCCGTCGGCGTCCCCGTGGACGGCGATCCGCTGGCCGCCCTGCGCGCCACCGTGGAGGCCCTGCACACCCCGCGCGACCTCTCCTCCGGTATGCCGCCCTTCACCGGCGGCATGGTCGGCTATCTCGGCTACGACATCGTCCGCAGGCTGGAGCGGATCGGCGAGCACGCGCGCGACGACCTGCGCATCCCCGAGCTGACCATGCTGCTCACCTCCGACCTCGCCGTGCTCGACCACTGGGACGGCACGGTCCTGCTGATCGCCAACGCGATCAACCACAACGACCTGGACACCGGTGTGGACGAGGCGTACGCGGACGCCGTCGCCCGGCTCGACGCCATGGCCGCCGATCTCGCCGAGCCGCTCCACTCCGCGCCCGCCGCGCTGCCCGCCTCCGAACTGCCCGAGTACACCGCGCTCTGGGGCGGCCCGGACTACCGGGCCGCCGTCGAGGACATCAAGGAGCGGATCAGGGCGGGCGAGGCCTTCCAGGTCGTTCCCTCACAGCGCTTCGAGACGCCCGTCACCGCGAGCGCCCTGGACGTCTACCGGGTGCTGCGGGCCACCAACCCCTCGCCGTACATGTATCTCTTCCGTCTCCCGCACGAGGACGGCAGGACCTTCGACGTCGTGGGCTCCAGCCCCGAGGCCCTGGTCAAGGTCGAGGACGGGCGCGCGATGGTGCATCCGATCGCCGGGACCCGCCACCGCGGCGCCACCCCGCGGGAGGACCAGGCCCTCGCCGAGGAACTGCTCGCCGACCCCAAGGAGCGCGCCGAGCACCTCATGCTCGTCGACCTCGGCCGCAACGACCTGGGCCGGGTCTGCGCGCCGGGCAGCGTCGAGGTCGTGGACTTCATGTCGGTCGAGCGGTACTCGCACGTCATGCACATCGTGTCCACGGTGACCGGGCGGGTCGCCGAGGGCCGTACCGCCTTCGACGTACTGACCGCCTGTTTTCCGGCGGGCACGCTCTCCGGAGCGCCCAAGCCGCGCGCCATGCAGATCATCGACGAGCTGGAGCCCACCCGGCGCGGGCTCTACGGCGGCTGCGTCGGCTATCTCGACTTCGCCGGGGACTCCGACACGGCCATCGCCATCCGCACCGCCCTGCTGCGCGACGGCACGGCGTACGTCCAGGCGGGAGCGGGAGTCGTCGCCGACTCCGACCCGCTCTCCGAGGACATCGAGTGCCGTAACAAGGCGGCGGCCGTGCTCCGCGCCGTGCATACCGCCAACCGGCTGAACGGCGGGTGACACGGTAGGGGATAGTGGGGTACGTGAGCGCCGTACCCGTACCCCAGCCCCATGCCGCCCGTCCGGCGGCCACCGCGTCGAGCGGCGGTCGCCGTGGTCTCGCGGCGGCCCTGTTCCTCGGCGCCGCGGGCGCCGCCGTGGCGCTGATCGCCTCCGGCCAGACCTGGGCCGAGGGCACGGCGGCCGTCGGCGGCGGCTCCCTGCCGCTCGACGCCAACGGCCGTGATGTGACGGGCGTGCCCGCCGCGCTCGCCGTCGTCGGTCTCGCGGCGCTCGTCGCCGTCTTCGCCGTCCGCAGGGCCGGGCGGCTGCTGGTCTCCGCCCTGCTGGCGCTGAGCGGCGCCGGGGCGGCCCTCGCGGCGTTCCTCGGCGCGTCGGACAGCTCGGCACTGGACGAACTGGCCGCCAGGACCACCGGGGACACCGCCGCGACGGTGGACGCGCTGAGCCACACCGCCTGGCCCTATGTGACCACGGCCGGCGGTGTGCTGATCCTGCTCGCCGGGGCGCTCGCGGTGCTGTACGGCAGCCAGTGGCCCGCGATGTCCGGGCGCTACGAACGGTCCGGCACGGCGGACTCCGGCGGCTCCGGCACGGGCGCGGGCCCCGGACGCGCCGGTCGGCGTGCGCCCGCCGTGGACCCGGACCGTCCCGAGGACCTGTGGAAGGCACTGGACCGCGGCGAGGACCCGACACGCGAGGACACCGGGCGCGAGAGCTGAGCCACACCGCCCGACCCCCGGGACCGGACGGGAATCCGATGCGGGACAATGTCCGGTGAGCGTCCGGCTCACCCAGCGCAGACCCACACAGCCGGCGCGGACCCCACACAGCGCGACAGGGCAACAGGAACGAGGAGCAACTCATGGCGGGCAGCAGCCAGCACGGACACGGACACACCCCGGCGGCCTGGACCGGTTCCATCATCTCCTTCGTCGGCTTCTGCGTCGCGGGAGTCTTCACGGTGGCGGCGAACACGCCCGGTTTCTGGGCCGGTACGGGTCTCATCCTGCTCGGCGGCGTCGTCGGTCTGGCGATGAAGGCCGCGGGTCTGGGCACGCCCAAGGAGTCCGAGGAACTGGTGCGGGCCAGGCAGCTCGCCGGGAAGCCGCAGGCGCGGGTACCGGCGCAGACGGCCGGCGCGAGCGTGAGGACCGGGGCGAAGGCCGAGGCCACGAGCGAGCCCCAGACGCAGACCGCCTGACCGGTCCGGCGCTCCGCACCCCGACGCAGTCCGGCAGGGCCGGGCTGCGTCCCTCCGTACGAGCGGCGACAATCACCGGGTGGACGCGATGCCGACCTCCGCACACGACCCGTCCCGGGCACCTTCCGGCGTGCCCGCTCCCGCGCCGCGACGGCCCCCGGCACTCTTCGTGCGGCGCTCGTTCGCACGGCGGGTCCTTCCGCCGCTCGGCGTCCTCGCCGGGATCGCCTCGGCCTGGACCTATGTCGCCCTCGTGGACCCGAACGAAACCGGCCACTACCCGGTCTGCCCGCTCTACCGGCTGACCGGGCTCCACTGCCCGGCCTGCGGCGGACTGCGCAGTGCCTACGCCGTCGCGCACGGTGATCCCGTCACCGCCCTCGGCTCCAACGCGCTCGCGGTCGTCGGCTACGCGGTCTTCGCCGCGGTGTGGACGGTCTGGGTGGTACGGGCGGGCAGAGGGATGCCGGTACGGATCACTCTCGGGCCCGTCTGGTGGTGGGCGCTCGGCGCGCTGATCCTGGTCTTCACCGTGATCAGAAATCTGCCCTTCGGCTCGTCGCTCGCACCATGAACGCCCAGGCGGTGGCATGCTCGGCCAACCGGATGCGAAGCCTTCGGTCACTTCCGGATAGCATCGATATGGCTGATCCTGATCCCAAAGCCAGCCCAGAGCAGTCCAGACCCGTCCAGGAAAGGGGGCCCCTCGCGTGAGTGTGCTCGACGAGATCATCGAAGGCGTCCGCGCCGACCTCGCAGAGCGGCAGGCGCGCGTCGGCCTCGATGAGCTGAAGCAGCGCGCGGCCAGGGCACCCGAGGCCAGGGACGGGGTGGCCGCGCTGCGCGGCGAGTCCGTCCAGGTGATCTGCGAGGTCAAGCGCTCCAGCCCGTCCAAGGGCGCGCTGGCCGCGATCGCGGATCCGGCGGGGCTCGCCGCCGACTACGAGGCGGGCGGCGCGGCCGTCATCTCCGTACTGACCGAGCAGCGGCGCTTCGGCGGCTCGCTGGCCGATCTGGAGGCCGTACGCGCCAAGGTCGACATCCCGGTCCTGCGCAAGGACTTCATCGTCACCTCCTACCAGCTCTGGGAGGCGCGGGCGTACGGCGCCGATCTGGTGCTGCTGATCGTCGCCGCGCTCGACCAGCCGGCGCTGGTCTCGCTGATCGAGCGGGCCGAGTCGATCGGGCTCACCCCGCTCGTCGAGGTGCACGACGAGGAGGAGGTCGAGCGGGCCGTGGACGCGGGCGCGCGGATCATCGGTGTCAACGCGCGCGATCTGCGGACACTGACGGTCGACCGCGGCACGTTCGAGCGGGTCGCCCCGGAGATTCCGGCCGGCGTCGTGAAGATCGCCGAGTCCGGGGTGCGCGGGCCGCACGATCTGATCGCGTACGCCAACGCCGGGGCCGACGCCGTACTGGTCGGCGAGTCGCTGGTGACCGGGCGTGACCCGAAGTCCGCGGTCGCCGATCTCGTCGCGGCGGGCGCCCACCCGGCGCTGCGGCACGGGAGGGACTGACCCAGGGTCTTTCGTTTGGATCTTGCCGGGCTCGCGTGCCCCGGCACCGCGCCTCGCCGCGTTGTCGTCAGTCGCCCACGCTCCGCGTGGGCTCCCTCCTCCGCCTTGCGATCCACGGCACCAACGCCGACATGAGCCGCTGCTGCGGCGGGCGCTCCCTGATCCAGCCAGACCCGAACGAAAGACCCTAGCCGTGAACACCGTCGCCGTTCCCGTACCGCACACGCCGCACGCGGCGCTGGCGCGGGGCTGCCGCCCGCGCGGGTGCCGTGCGCCGGCACGGCGGGTGCACGGACGGCGCGTGCGCTATGTGATCGGTGACGAGCCCGGCCAGGTCAACGGCATGCGATGGCGCGGGGCCGCGCGTTAGGCGTGGCCGGACCGGGGGTGCGGTGACCGTGCGTCGTGCGTGCGGTGCCGTGCTCAGGACTGCCTCGCCTCGACGCGTACGGTGCGTCCCGTCCGTTGCTTCCAGAGGAGTTCTCGCGTGTCATCCGAGTTCTTTGTTCCCGACCCCGACGGTCATGTCCCCAGCGCCGAGGGCTATTTCGGCGCCTTCGGCGGCAAGTTCATCCCCGAGGCACTCGTCGCCGCCGTCGACGAGGTCGCCGTCGAGTACGAGAAGGCCAAGGGCGATCCCGCCTTCGCCGCAGAGCTGAACCAGCTGCTGGTCGACTACACCGGCCGGCCCAGTGCCCTGACCGAGGTGCCGCGCTTCGCCGAGCACGCCGGCGGTGTCCGGATGTTCCTCAAGCGCGAGGATCTCAACCACACCGGATCCCACAAGATCAACAATGTGCTCGGCCAGGCGCTGCTGACCAGGCGCATGGGCAAGACCCGGGTCATCGCCGAGACCGGCGCGGGACAGCACGGTGTCGCGACCGCCACCGCGTGCGCGCTGTTCGGGCTGGAATGCACCATCTACATGGGCGAGATCGACACCCGGCGCCAGGCCCTGAACGTCGCCAGGATGCGGATGCTCGGCGCCGAGGTCGTACCGGTCTCCTCCGGGAGCAGGACCCTCAAGGACGCCATCAACGAGGCGTTCCGCGACTGGGTCGCCAATGTGGACCGTACGCACTATCTCTTCGGCACGGTCGCCGGACCGCATCCCTTCCCCGCGATGGTGCGCGACTTCCACCGGATCATCGGGGTGGAGGCCAGAAGGCAGATCCTGGAGCGCGCCGGGCGGCTGCCCGACGCCGCCGTCGCGTGTGTGGGCGGCGGTTCCAACGCGATCGGGCTCTTCCACGCGTTCATCCCCGACGAGGGCGTACGGCTGGTGGGCTGCGAGCCCGCCGGGCACGGGATCGAGACCGGCGAGCACGCCGCGACGCTGACCGCGGGCGAGCCGGGCATCCTGCACGGCTCGCGGTCGTACGTACTCCAGGACGAGGAGGGCCAGATCACCGAGCCGTACTCGATCTCGGCCGGGCTCGACTACCCGGGCATCGGTCCCGAGCACGCGTATCTCAAGGACAGCGGGCGCGGTGAGTACCGCGCGGTGACCGACGACGACGCGATGCGGGCGCTGCTGCTGCTGTCGCGCAGCGAGGGGATCATCCCGGCGATCGAGAGCGCGCACGCGCTCGCCGGCGCGCTGGAGCTGGGCCGGGAGCTCGGGAAGGACGGGCTGATCGTGGTCAATCTCTCGGGGCGCGGCGACAAGGACATGGACACGGCCGCCCGCTACTTCGGGCTGTACGACGGGGAGAGCGCCAAGTGAGCGGGCACAGCGGAAACATCGGACTGCTGAGCGAGACGCTCGCGACGGCGAAGGCCGAGGACCGGGCCGCGCTGATCGCCTATCTGCCCGCCGGATTCCCGACCGTGGACGGCGGGATCGAGGCCGTCAAGGCGGTCCTCGACGGCGGCGCGGACGTGGTCGAGGTGGGGCTGCCGCACAGCGACCCGGTGCTCGACGGGCCGGTCATCCAGACCGCCGACGACATCGCGCTGCGCGGCGGGGTGAAGATCGCCGATGTGATGCGTACGGTCCGTGAGGCGTACGAGGCGACCGGCAAGCCGGTCCTGGTGATGACGTACTGGAATCCGATCGACCGGTACGGGATCGAGCGCTTCACCGCCGAACTGGCCGGGGCGGGCGGCGCCGGGTGCATCCTGCCGGACCTGCCGGTCCAGGAGTCGGCGCTGTGGCGCGAGCACGCCGAGAAGCACGGGCTGGCGACGGTCTTCGTGGTGGCGCCAAGCAGCAAGGACGAGCGGCTCGCCAGGATCACCGCCGCGGGCAGCGGCTTCGTCTACGCGGCCTCGCTGATGGGAGTCACCGGTACGCGTGAGTCGGTGGGCCTGGAGGCCCGGGACCTGGTGCTGCGCACCCGTGCCACCACCGGGATGCCGGTGTGTGTCGGGCTCGGCGTGTCCGACGCGGCGCAGGCGGCCGAGGTCGCCGGCTTCGCGGACGGCGTCATCGTGGGCTCGGCGTTCGTGAAGCGGATGCTGGACGCGCCCGACGCGGCGGCCGGACTGGTGGCGGTACGGGAGCTGGCGGCCGACCTGGCCGAGGGCGTTCGCAAGCGCTGACGGTTCGTCTCACCCGTACGGGTGGACCTGGGACCGGGGAGGTGCGCAGGCACCTCCCCGGTTCGTTGCTGTGGGCGTGAGCGAGAAGAACCGTGAGGCAAAACGGACCGCGAGAGAGCGGCTCCAGCAGGAACGTGAAGCGGACAAGGTGCGGGAGAGGCGCAGGCGCACCGTGGTCATGTCCGTGGCGGTCGTCGGTGTGCTCGGCGCCGTCGGGGTGATCGGCGTGGTCGCCTCGGAGGTCGGCAAGGACAAGGACGACAACGCGGCGGGATCGGTGAGCGCGCCGTCCGGCGTCAGGGGCACGGACGATCTGGCGATCCCGGTCGGAGCACCGGACGCGCCGTCCACGCTCACGGTGTGGGAGGACTTCCGCTGTCCGGCGTGCGCCCAGTTCGAGAACGCCTTCCGGGACACGGTCCATGAGCTGGAGAGAGCCGGACAGCTCAAGACCGAGTACCACCTCGCCACGATCATCGACGGCAACATGGGCGGCAGCGGTTCGCTGCACGCGGCCAATGCCGCGGCGTGCGCCCAGGACGTCGGCGAGTTCTCCCCGTACCACGACGTGCTGTACCAGCACCAGCCGCCGGAGACGAACGACGCCTTCGCCAAGAACAGCCATCTGCTGGACCTGGCGCGCAAGGTCGAAGGGCTGGAGTCGGCGCCGGGCTTCCGCCGGTGCGTGGAGGAGGGCAAGCACGACGACTGGGTGAAGAAGTCCGCGGCGAAGTTCAGGACGGGCGGTTTCTCCGGGACCCCGACCGTGCTGCTCAACGGGGAGTCGGTGTTCCCGAAGAAGGGCAGCGAGAACCTCACCCCGGACCATCTGAAGAAGTGGGTCGCGGAGGCGAACAAGGGCAGGAGGCCGGGGACACGGATGCCCTCGGCCCCGGAACCGGCCGCGGGTCCGGGAGCGGCCTCGGAACCGGCCGCGGGTCCGGAACCGGCCGCGGGAGCGGGCTCCGGTCCGGCGGCCGGCGCCCCGGGGCCCGGTTCGGCTCCCGCACCGGGCCCCGCCGTGTCCTCCGGCGCGGATCCCGCCGCGGCCATCCCTCCGTCGCCCGCCGTCTGACCTCGTTATCCAGAAGTTGCCGGGCGGGTCGCCTCAGATCCCGCCCGGCACTGTACGGTCGGTTCTGCCATGGACCTTGCCTACATTCCCAGCCCGTCGACCGGAGTGCTCCATCTCGGACCGCTTCCGCTGCGCGGCTACGCGTTCTGCATCATCATCGGTGTCTTCGTCGCCGTCTGGTACGGCGGCAAGCGCTGGGTCGCCCGCGGCGGCAAACCCGGCACCGTGGCCGACATCGCCGTCTGGGCGGTGCCCTTCGGGCTGGTCGGCGGGCGGCTCTACCATGTGATCACCGACTACCAGCTCTATTTCCGCGACGGCGAGGACTGGGTCGACGCCTTCAAGATCTGGGAGGGCGGGCTCGGTATCTGGGGCGCGATCGCGCTGGGCGCGGTCGGCGCCTGGATCGGCTGCCGCCGCCGTGGGATCCCGCTGCCGGCGTACGCGGACGCCATCGCGCCCGGCATCGTCATCGCGCAGGCCATCGGGCGCTGGGGCAACTGGTTCAACCAGGAGCTGTACGGAAAGCCGACGGATGTGCCGTGGGCGCTGGAGATCTCGGCGGGCCCGAATCGTGAGGGCGGTCTCTACCACCCCACGTTCCTGTACGAGTCGCTGTGGTGCCTGGCCGTCGCGCTGGTGATCGTCTGGGCCGACCGCCGCTTCAAGCTGGGACACGGCCGGGTGTTCGCCCTCTACGCCGCGGCGTACTGCGTGGGCCGGGCCTGGATCGAGTACCTGCGGGTGGACGATGCGCACCATGTCCTCGGCGTCCGGCTGAACGTCTGGACGGCGGTCGTCGTCTTCGTCCTGGCGGTCGTCTACCTCGTGGTGTCGGCGCGGGTGCGTCCCGGCCGCGAGGAGATCGTGGAGCCGGAGCGCGAGACGGCGGAGAAGAAGCCGGAGCCCACGGAGGAGGACGCCGCCGCCACGGTGCCGTCCGAACCGGCCGACAAAACCTGACGCCCTGTTCCGCCCTCAATCGCCGGGCGGGCTGGATACACGGCCCGCACCGGACTTGCGGCGGGAGGGGGTCGGGGGCGCAGGAGGTGCGTGTCCGGACACTGAAGCGTGATGTGTGCCGCACACGAGACCCGCACCCGACAACACACCCTCACACGGCGTACGGGGTCCGGGGTGTCCCCGGGAAAGCACAGCGTGCCGTCCGGACACGCACCTCCGGATTGCCCCGGCACCCGCACCCACCACGGCCCCTCGCCGGGAGGCGCACCGCGTCAGCCGCAGCGTGTCCCCTCCCGGCGCGCCAGCGCGAGCGTCCTCCTCGCCGCCGCCACGATCGCCGCGTCGACGAAGCGGCCGTCCGGAAGGGCGTGCGCGCCCGCCTCGGCCGCCGCCGCCGCGACGATCTCCTCGGCCTCGGCGACCTCCCGCGGCGTGGGCAGATAGGCCCGCTCGATGACCGGGAGCTGGCGCGGGTGGATGGCCGCGCGGCCCAGCAGGCCCAGGGCCCGGCCATGGCGGCAGGAGGCCGCCAGCCCGTCCATGTCACGGACGTCCGGGAACACCGACTGGACCGGTGGCGACAGGCCCGCCGCGCGGGCCGCCACCACGGCCCGGCTGCGGGCCCAGTCCAGGCCGGAGTCCTCACGTACCCCCAGATCGGCGCGCAGGTCCGCCTCGCCCAGCGAGATGCCCCGTACCGCCGGATGCGCGCCCGCGATGGCGTGGGCGTTCTCCAGGGCGAGCGCCGATTCGAGCAGGGCGTACAGCGCGATGTCCGGGGCCCGTGCCGCGACGCGGTGGATGTCGGAGGCATGGGTCACCTTCGGGAGGCGGAGCCCGGACAGCCCCGGCAGGCCGACCAGCGACGGCAGGTCGTGCTCGTCGGCGATCCGGACATGGACCGGGACCGGATGCGGCGAGGACAGCAGCGCGGCGATGGCGTCGCGCGCGTACTCCTTGCGGTCCGGAGCCACCGCGTCCTCCAGATCCACGATCACGACATCCGCGCCGCACGAGAGCGCCTTCGCCATCACCTCCGGACGGTCCCCGGGGACGTACAGCCAGGTGAGCGGAGTGGTCACAGCGCTCCGTCCGCCCGGAGCGCGCCGATCTCGGACGCGGTCAGGCCCAGCTCGGCCAGGACCGTGTCGGTGTCCGCGCCATGGGGCCGGCCCGCCCAGCGGATGGCGCCCGGCGTCTCGGAGAGCCGGAAGAGGACGTTCTGCATCCGCAGGGTGCCCAGCTCCGGATCGGCGACCTCGGTGACGCTGTCCAGCGCGATGTACTGCGGGTCGGCCATGACGTCGCCGATGTCGTAGACGGGCGCGATCGCCGCCTCGGCCTCCTCGAACGCGGCCATCGCCTCGGCGCGGGTGTGCCGGGCGATCCAGCCGCCGACGGCCTCGTCCAGGACGTCCGCGTGCCGGGCCCGCCCGCCGCCGGTGGTGAACCACGGCTCGGCGATCAGCTCGGGCCGGCCCACCAGCCGCATCACCCGCTCCGCGACCGACTGGGCCGAGGTGGAGACCGCCAGCCAGGAACCGTCGGCGGCGCGGTACGTGTTGCGTGGCGCGTTGTTGGTGGAGCGGTTGCCGGTACGGGGCTGGACCAGGCCGAGCTGGTCGTACCAGAGCGGCTGCGGTCCGAGCACGGTCAGGATCGGCTCGATGATCGCCAGATCGACCACCTGACCGCGGCCCGTCAGCGCCCGGCCGCCGAGCGCGGTCATCACCGCGTACGCCGTGGCCAGCGCGGCGATGGAGTCGGCGAGACCGAAGGGCGGCAGCGTGGGCGGTCCGTCGGGCTCACCGGTGACGGCCGCGAAGCCGCTCATGGCCTCGGCGAGGGTGCCGAATCCGGGGCGGCGGGCGTACGGCCCGAACTGGCCGAAGCCCGTCACCCGGGTCAGTACGAGCCGGGGATTGGCCAGGGAGAGCTCGGTCCAGCCGAGACCCCACTTCTCCAGGGTGCCCGGCCGGAAGTTCTCGATGACCACATCCGCGCCGGCGGCGAGCCGGAGCAGGACGTCGCGTCCGCCCGGAGTGGAGAGATCGAGGGTGATCGCCCGTTTGTTGCGGCCGAGCAGCTTCCACCACAGGCCCACACCGTCCTTGGCCGGACCGTGGCCGCGCGAGGGATCGGGACGGGTGGGGTGCTCGACCTTGATGACGTCGGCGCCGAAGTCGCCGAGCAGGGTGGCGGCGAGCGGACCGGCGAAGAGCGTCGCGAGATCGAGCACCCGAAGGCCGGAGAGCGGGGTGGGCGCGGGGGCGTCGTCCGGTGTGTTCGCGGTGGTGGCTGACATGGTCATTCAGACCTCGATCTCGGTGCGGTACGGCATGGAGGTGGACGCCCCGTGGCGCTGGACGCAGAGCGCGGCGGCGGCCGAGGCCCAGCGCATCGCCTCGGGCATCGGTCTGCCCTCGCCGAGCGCGACGGTGAGCGCGCCCACATAGGTGTCACCGGCGCCCGTGGTGTCCACGGCCTCGACCCGGGGTGCGGGCACGGTGACGGTCCCGGCGCCCCGGGCCGCGTACAGACTGCCCGCGGCCCCGAGAGTGATCACGACCTCGGGGACCTGCCGCAGCAGGGCCCGCGCCGCGGCGCGGGCGTCGGCGATGCCGGTGAGGGTGGCCGCTTCGTGCTCGTTCGGCACCAGCAGATCGACCGTCGCGAGCAGTGCGGGCGGCAGGGGCTGCGCGGGAGCCGGTGTGAGGACGGTCCGTACGCCGTGGCGGCGGGCCGCCTCGGCGCCGGCCAGTACGGCGGAGAGCGGCAGTTCGAGCTGGAGGAGCAGGGCGTCGGCGGCGGCGATGACGCTCTCGTCGCCGGGCACGAGACGGGTGACGGTGCCGTTCGCGCCGGGAATCACCACGATCGCGTTGCCGCCCTCGTCGTCGACGACGACATGGGCCGTGCCGGAGGGACCTTCCACGGTGCGCAGCAGATCCGTGTCGACGGCGGACGCGGCGAGCGTGTGCCGCAGCAGCTCGCCGTACTGGTCCTCACCGACCGCGCCGATCATCGCCACCTCGCCGCCCAGGCGGGCGGCGGCGACGGCCTGGTTGGCGCCCTTGCCGCCGGGGATCGTACGGAACTCCCGGCCGGTGACGGTCTCGCCGAGCTTCGGCGCGCCCGCGACGAACACGACGAGATCCATGTTGGTGCTGCCGAGGACCACGATGCCGGTCATGGGCGGAGCGCCTCCCTGCGGGTGAGTTCTGCGAGCGTGTCGAAGCCGATGCCGTCGAGACCGGCGACGGAGGTCGCCAGCCGGTTCTTGAGCGGGGCCGTCCACCGCTCGGGCAGCCCGGCCGGGTCCCCGGTGAGCAGCCCGGCGACGGAACCGGCCGTGGCCCCGTTCGAATCGGTGTCCCAGCCGCCCGACACGGCACGGCAGATGGAGCCGCCGAAGTCGCCGTCGGCATGGGTGAGCGCCGCGGCGAGCAGCGCGGCGTTGGGCACGGCGTGGACCCAGTGGTAGTGGCCGTAGGCGGAGTGCAGCAGATCGACGACGGCCGCGAAGTCGGCCTGGGCGCGGGCGGATTCGATCCCGAGGCGTACGGCCTCGGCGAGCCGGGAGGCGGGCGGTACGACGGACAGCCCGGCGCGGAGGCAGGCGTGCACATCGGGCGGTCCGGCGGTACGGGCACCGGCCGCGCCGGTCCCTCTGTCCGCGGGGCCGGTCCTGATGTCCGCGGGCCCGGCCGCGGCGGCGACGGTGGCCGCGACGAACATCGCGCTGTAGACGCCGTTCGCCGTGTGCGTGAGCGTCGCCTCCCGGTGCGCCTGCGCGGCGGCGGCCCCGGGATCGCCCGGGTGCGTCCAGCCGTGCGTATCGGCCCGGATCGCCGCGCCGATCCACTCCCGGTACGGATTGCGGTACCGGGCGGTGTGCGGCGGCTCGATCCCGCAGAGCAGATTGCGGTACGCGACGCGCTCGGCGGTGAACGTACGGCCGGCCGGCAGTTCGTCCAGCCACAGCCGGGCGACGTCCGAGGTGGTGAAGTCCCGGCCGTGGCGCTGGAGCAGCAGCAGATTGAGCACGGGGTAGCTGAGATCGTCGTCCTCGGGCATCCCGTCGATGTTCTCGGCGAGCGAGGTCGGCGCGGAACGGCGGTTCCAGGGATAGGCGTCGGCGAGATCCCGAGGCAGTCCCTCGGCGGTGAACCAGGTGTGCAGCGGCCAGTTCCCGGTGGCGCGCGCGATGGCCCGGATCCCCCGGAGGGGCAGCTTCTCGACGGGCTTGCCCAGCAGACACCCGGCCGCCCGGCCGAGCCAGGCGGCATGGAGCCGGGCGACGGCGGGATCAACGGGGGCCCGCCCCGGCGGCGGCCGGTCCGGCGGAACGGACGCGGTGGCGCCGGCCCGAGGGCGAGGCGGGGTGTCCGCCGGCCGCGCACCGGCCGTACGGGGGCCGGGCCCCTCCCGCGCGTCCCGGGCGGCCGGCCAGTCGGGGCACGCCGATCTGATCGCGGCGAGGTCCGTCGGCTCGTCCTGTTCCCGCGCGGACGGCAGCCGCGCCAGTTCGTCCAGCAGCTCCCCGGCCAGCGCCCGCAGACCCGGCGACGGAGGAGCCGGTGAGGCACCCGCGCGAGGCGGGGCCGGGGCGCCGCCCGCCGTGTGCCAGCGGTGGGAGACGGCCGTCGCGTCACGGCCGTCCTCCGAGGCCTGGCGCAGCTCATGACCGATCAGATCCTCGGGCTGCACCCAGGTGACGCGGAGGTCCGTCATCGCGCCGCCGCCGGCCGGGTCTCGGTACGCCGTGCCTCGTGCGGGGCGCCGTGCGGTGCCTCGTACGGGCCGCCGTCGGCCACATCGGCGGGGACGTCGATCAGCCGGGTGTCCGTCATCCGCGCGAACGCGCTCTCGTGCGCGCGCCGCCGTTCCGTGTCGCGGGTGAAGACCTCGTACGCCACCTCGGTCAGCACCCGGGCCGGAGCGTGCAGATCGAGCCGGCTCGCGTCGGCCACGCGCCTCGCCCAGTCCGCCGGGACGGCGGACTCGCCGCCCAGCGCCCCGGCGAGGGCCCCGCTCATCGTGGCGATGGAGTCGCAGTCCCGTCCGTAGTTGACCGAGCCCAGCACCGTACGGTGGTAGTCGCCGCCGCCGATCAGCAACATCCCCAGTGCGATGGGAAGTTCCTCGATGGAGTGCACCCGGGACGGGCGGCGGGCGCCCAGCGCGGGGCTGCGGTAGTGCGGGCCGACCGTGTCGAAGGGCGCGACGGCCTCGCGCAGCCCGCGCAGCGCGGACTCCGTGTCACGGTGCCGGGAGGCGACATCGCGTACCGCCAGGATCGCGGCGCGCGTGCCGTCCTTGGCGAGCGTGAGACAGGTCTCGACGATGGTCGCGGGCGTGGCGTCCGGGAGACACGCGGCGGCGACCGCCGCGGCGAACACGCCCGCCGCCTCCCGCCCGTACGACGACTGGTGCGCGCCCGCCAGATCGATCGCCTCGGCGTACGCGGCGGCCGGATGCGCCGCGTTGACCAGTCCCACCGGTGCCATGTACATCGCCGCGCCGCAGTTGACGATGTTCCCGGCGCCCGCCTCGCGCGGATCGACGTGCCCGTAGTGCAGCCGGGCCACCATCCACTTCTCGGCGAGGAAGATCCGCTGGAGGAGCGGTGCCTCGGTCTCCAGCTCGGGGATCCAGCGGGGGGTGGCCATCAGATCGGGGACGAGATGGTCGGCGACCGCGTACGCGTCGAGATGGTCGCGCACGGTCTCGTACACCCGGATCAGCGCATGGGTCATCAGGGTGTCGTCGGTGACATGGCCGTCGCCCTTGTGGTACGGCGCGATCGGGCGGGCGGTGCGCCAGTTCTCGTTCCAGGGACCGACGATGCCGGAGATCCGGCCGCCGTGGCGTTCGACGATCTGTTCGGGGGAATAGCCCTCGACCGGACCGCCGAGCGCGTCACCGACCGCCGCTCCGATCAGACAGCCGGTGATCCGGTCGGCGAGGGTGCGTGTCGCCGTGTGTGTCCGCGTCGTGCGGGTGCCGGTCGGGTGTGTGTCCTTCGCGGCGGCGGCGGCCGGCGTCGAGTCCGGGTCCGGGTCCGGTTTCGGGGCCGGTGCGGGGGGAGTGCTCAGCGTCGTCATGCCGGAATTGTCCACCCGGAGCGGTCAGTTCCGTGGCTGTCAGCAGCCCGGCGAGTTCCACCAGATCGGTTCTGGCGAGCCGGGGCAGGGCGCAGCCCGCGAGGGTGCGGCAGGCGTCCCGCCAGGTGGCGGGTACGGAGTCGCCGCCGCCGAGCGCGCCGGTCAGCGCGCCGGCGAGCGCGGGGGCGGAGTCGGCGACCCGGGAGAGGCAGGCGGCGGCCGGCACCGCGCCGCTGACCTCGCCCCGCGCGGCGAGGGTGAGGGCGAGCGCGACGGGAACGGTCTCGGCGGCGGCGATGCCGTAGCTGTAGACATGGTCGACGATCTGATGTTCGAGCAGCGGCACGAGCGCGAAGGCGCCGGACGGCTCCCCGGCGAAGTCCCGGGCAAGCTTCAGGGCATGACGGGCGTTCCGGCCGATCTCCGTGGTGCCGGGCAGCTGGGCGAGGGCGGCGTCGACGGCCGTCTCGGCGTCCGCGCCGCCGAGCGCGCCCGCGACGGCGGCGGCCATGGCGCGGGCGCCGTGCACACCGTCCCCGTCCTGGGTGTACCGGGCGTCGAACTCGGCGAGTTCGGCGGCGGCGGACGGATCGCCGGGGTGGACGACGGCGAGTACGGCGGCCCGTACGCAGGCGGCGTCGTCGAAGAAGTGCGGGTTGTCGTGGCCGGTGGCGGGCGGGCGCAGCCCGGTGGCGAGATTGCCGAGACCCGCGCGTACGGAGATCCGCGCCCGCAGCGGCGGTACGGCGGACTCCACCTCGGGCGCGCGGTTGGCGGCGGCGGCGATCTCGCTGGCGAGGGAGTTCCAGGAGAGGGCGATCGCGGCGCGCATCCGGCGGTCGGCGCCGAGACCCTGGAAGTGGTCCCCGGCGGCGACGAGTACGGACTCGGCGGTGAAGGCCGCCCATTCGGCGTCGTCGGAGGGGCCGAGCCGGAGCGGCTCGGGAGGCTGGTTGAGGGCGATGGGGACGGGCAGGGTGGTGGTCGCGTTCTGCTCGGCGAAGGTGTCCAGCTCGCGGGTGAGCCGACGCGTCCACTCGGGCATCCGGGCGGCCCGGTGCCGGGCGGCGGGCCATCCCGCGGCGTCCCCCGCGGCCAGCCCGAGCAGCAGCCCCTCGATCCGCCGCGACGGATCCCGGCCGCTGCCGTCCTGACCGGGTCCGTGCGGTGCTCCGGTCCCGCCGCCGGAGGAAGGGTACGGCGCACCGTGCCCGGCGCGGCCCGGCAGCCCCCTGTCCGTACGGATTTCGCCGCCCGTACCGATACCGGTACCCGTACCGTCCCTGGCGTCCGTACCGTCCCTGGCGTCCGCACCGGCCCTGGCGTCCGTGCGGTCGTCCGTGTCCGCTTCCGCCCGACGGGTGTCGCCGGCCGCCCGTGTCATGGCGTCACCTCGTCCTCGTCGGGCGTGAGCAGGTCGGCGATGTCCAGGACGTGGTAGCCGCGCATCGAGGGCAGACAGCTCCCGCGCGCGGGCCCGATGACCGAGGACCATTCCGGCGGGATCGCACGGGCCCCCGACACCGCTCCGGCCAGGGCGCCCGCCACCGCCGCCGTGGTGTCCGCGTCGCGGCCCATGTTGACGGCGGTCAGCACCGACAGCCGGAAGTCGCCGCGGGCCGCGGCGAACGCGCCGAAGGCCAGGCCCACCGCCTCCGGGGCCAGATCGGTCCAGGGATAGCCGCCGATGACCACCGAGGAGCGGACCGCGCGCTCCAGCGCGAGGGTGTCCGGGTACGCGCGTCGCGCGGCGACGACTCCCCGGCGCAGGGTGCGGGCCGTCCAGGAGTCCATGGGGACGACGGAGAGCGCCGCCGCGATCACCGAGTCGGGTCCGGCGCCGGTCATCGCGGCGGCGACACCGGCCGCCACGGCACGGCCGCCGTAGATGCCCTCGCCCTCGTGGCTGACGCTGCCGTCCACGGCGACCAGCCGCGCAGCCTCGCGCGGGCGGCCCGCCGCGAAGACACCGAAGGGCGCCGCGCGCATCGCGAGACCGTCGCTCCAGGCGTGCCGGTGCTGGGCCGTGATCGGCGCCGCGAGTCCGCGCCGCAGGTTCTCCAGCGTGCCGCGCTCGCTGAAGCCCGCACCGCGGAACGGACCCTCGTCCAGATCGGCGAGCCAGTGGTGCCAGGCCTTCTCGACATGGGCGACGGTCAGCGCAGAGCCGTGTCTGGCCAGCAGCAGCCCGGAGAAGATGGCGTATTCCGTGTCGTCCGTGCCCGCCGGAGTCTCGGACACGAAGCCCTCGATACGGCCCCAGCGGCGGCGGATCTCGGAGGGGCGCATGTTCTCCGCGGGGGCGCCGAGCGCGTCACCGACGGCGAGTCCCAGCAGCGCGCCACGGGCCCGGTCACGGAGTACGGCGAGCGCGCCGCGCGCCTCGCCATCGGGAGAAGCGGCGGAAGCGCCGACGGCGAGGGCGGCGGGAGCGGCGGGAGCAGCGGGAAAAGGGGCGGCGGCGGAGGCGGCGGGGGCATCGGGAGAGCCCGCGGCAGGGACGGCGGCAGCGGCGGCGGCATCGCACGCGGTGGACTCCATGATGTGGCCCTTTCGCGCGAGCCTGTGCTGTGTTCCTGGATCCTGCGTTCCTGGATCTGTGCCACGCCGGGCGCCCCGGGAGTCCGGGAAACGCCGCTGTCACCCGGGTGACACGGGC
>NZ_MAUD01000016.1 GCF_001700515.1 Streptomyces lushanensis | reverse complement strand
TTCCGACAACTGCGCGCTCAGGTCGCCGGTGTCGGGCGGGGCGGATGTCATCGCGTACCTCCGGAAGGTCACAGAAGTCCCGTGGGCGAGTACTCGCTCCTGGCCCACCCTGGCCGAGCCGGCATGAGCGGGGGCACAGTCCGCCTCGCACGGGGCATGAACGCGGGGCCGGCGTGCCGGTGCGGCGCCCTCCGGCGTACCGGTTGTGTCCATCCGTGTGCCGTATTCACTCGTTGTGCGGACGTCGGTGGCGCGCGACGGCGATCAGGTCACGTACCGGCCTAGATGTGTCCTACGGTCGGGCGCGTGACATCGAATCTCCGAACTTCTGCCTCCTTTCTGCCGGGTGAGCGCGGCGAGCTGCTGAGTGCGCTGGCCGAGCAGCGAGAGCTCCTGCTCATCACCGTCCGTGGCATCAATGACGCGCAGGCCATACAGCGCACCGTCGTGAGCGAACTCACGCTGGGCGGGATCATCAAGCATCTGACCCGCGGCGAGCGGGTCTGGACGCAGATCCTCGTCGAGGGGGACGGCGAACTGCCCGACGGGATGCTGGACATGGGGCAGTACCGGATGAACGAGGGGGAATCGCTCTCGGACCTGCTGGACCAGTACGAAGGGGCGGCGCGCGGGACCGAGAAGGCCGTGAGCGAGCTGCCCGACCTGGAGGGGGACGTCCCGCTGCCCGCGACTCCCTGGTCACCGCCGGAGCGGGAGTACTGGTCGGCGCGCCGGATCCTGCTGCACCTGATCAGGGAGACGGCACAGCACGCGGGCCACGCGGACATCATCCGGGAGGCACTGGACGGGGCCAACACCACGGCCCAACGCTGACGCCAGGGCGTGGGCCCTCTCGCGGGCGACCCGGCTCAAACCGGCGGCAGGGATTTTGACGGCTCCCCCGCGGTGATCGTCGGCGGCTGCCGGAGTCCGGCCGTCCCGGCCGGCGGCACCGCGCCGGCCCGGAAAAACGCTCCCCGGGCCGGACACGTCCGGGCCGGGGAGCGCCGTGTGACACCGCGGTCCCGATGACACACCACCCGGCGTACATGGCGATCCACCGGCACGTCCGATCGACCGGCACGTCCGATCGACCGGCACGTCCGATCGACCGGCACGTCCGATCGACCGGCACGTCGTCCGTGAACGAGGGCGGTGCGTGTGCTCGTCATGGCGCGTCGGGCATCGCTATCACCGTGATTCCCGGTTCGGAGCCACCGCTCATCGCGCGCAGAGCGGCGCCGGCCCGGTCCAGCGAGATCGTCCGGCCGATGAGCCGCGCCAGGTCGATGTCGTGCTCGTCCAGCAGGCGGAACAGGTCCGGGTAGTCGGCGGCGGCGATCCCGTGCGAGCCGTGGATCTCGATCTCCCAGGCCAGGATCCGGTCCATGGGCACCGCGCACACCGCGTCCGCTCCCAGCAGCAGACCGACCTGGACGTGCCGGCCGCGTCGCCGCAGGGAGCGCAGGCACGCCATGACGTTCGACGCGGAGCCGTAGGCGTCCACGGTGAGGTGCGCGCCCTCGCCGGTGAGCTCGCGCACGGCCCGCGCGACCGAGTCCGGGTCCATGCCCGCGTCGGTGAGCAGTGTGTGCCGCGCGCCCATGCTCCGCGCACGGTCCAGCGCCTCGGCGCTGACGTCGACCGCGACGACCCGCGCGCCGAGTGCCGACGCGATCGTCACGGCGGACAGCCCCACGCCTCCGCAGCCGAAAACGGCGACCCACTCCTCGCGCCGGACCCGGCCGTGGGCGATGAGCGCCCGGAAGGCCGTGGCGAAGCGGCAGCCGAGCGCGGCGGCGGCGGTGAACGGCAGGGAGTCGGGCAGACGGACAAGGTTGAAATCGGCCGCGGGCACGGCCACATACTCGGCGAACGAGCCGTCATAGGTGAAGCCGGGCTGGCTCTGATCCGGGCAGACCTGCGGATCTCCCGACAGGCAGACCTCGCAGCGACCGCATCCGACGACGAACGGCACGGTGACCCGGTCACCGACGGCCCACCGGCCCACCCGCTCACCGACACGGGCGATCACACCGGCGAACTCATGACCCGGAACATGCGGCAGAGGGACCGGATCGTGCCCCTGCCAGGCGTGCCAGTCCGACCGGCAGACGCCCGTCGCCCGCACGCGGACGACGACACCGTCGGGCGGGCAGGCCGGTGCCGGCCGGTTCTCCACCACCGGATCCTCACCGTACGAGTGGAACACCGCTGCCCTCACCGCCGCATGACCTCCTCCTGAGTCGTCAATCGTCCCGGCCGGACGCGGAACGCGGGATACGGGATGCCCCGACGCCGGACAGCGAAACATCGGCGGCGCCACGCCATGGGCCGGCCGAGGCGGTGCCGGCCGACCCGGACCGGGCATGGAGTACGCGCACCGGCTGTCCCGCGGCCTCTTCGGACAGCGCGGGCGGCGGTTTTCCGGACGGATCCCGGATTCGGTGTCCGAGGCGGTCCTCGTGAGGAAAAGGAAGCCCTTTTCACCGGGGCGGCCGAGCCGGCCCCTATCGCTGGGTTCGCTTTCATGGACACGGGAGATCTCACCGGGATCACAAGGCGGGCTCCATTCACGGAGGAAATACTTCCCGTACATGACACCCTGAGGGTCCGCTGCCCCTGCCGTGCCCGTCCTGACGGGTATCCCGCCGGCTTCGGCGCGCGGTTGGGCGGGGCGGCCGAGGGCGACGGCGTCCGGTGCCGGCGGTCCGGCGTACGGGTTTGCGGCCGTTCTGCTTCCACTCCTCCTCGTGGTGTTTTTGGGTGGATTCGCATAACTTGTCATTCTCTGTGTGGTGTTGTGGCGTCAGGAATTCCGGGAGCGGTCATGATGTACGTCACATCGCCCGCGCGTCATGGTCGCCGCCGGCGTGTCCATTTCGCTCGCGGGGAACGAGAGTTGAGTTCTTCTGCGCCTTCCGCGTAGCCGGGTCATTCCTCTCTGGATTCACCCTTCGGATCGCTTTTGTGAATTCAGACCTTGTTTTTGTCCGGACGTTCCGCCTACGTTCACGTCAATCCGGGCGGACCGCCGAATCCTGCCGCTGTCCGGAAACCGAAACCCACTCACATGCGGCAGGAGCGGGGGACCCAGGTAAGGCGCCGTTCCGTCATCCGGAGCGGCTTGGGGTGAAGCCGCGCTCATACCGCGGCCGGGCAGCTCCAGCCCGAACCCGACAGCTCACCTCGCAGGCGACGGAGAGGAATTCGTCATGCCCGCACAGGCAAAGCACCGCCGTCCCAGAACCAGCCCGTTCGCCCGAGGCCTCGCGGTCGTGGGCACGGGCGGCGCCGTACTCGCGCTCCCGCTCCTCGCCGCGACCACCGCCGAGGCGGCGTCGTCGCCCGCCGCCGAGGCACAGCGGGACAGCCCGGCGACCTACTCCGTCGTCGCGGGTGACTCGCTCTCCAGGATCGCCGCCGAGCACTCCGTCAGCGGCGGCTGGAAGAAGCTGTACGAGGACAACCGCGATGTGATCGGCGCCAATCCGGCCCTGATCCGTCCCGGTCTCGAACTGACCCTCGGCGGGAGCGCCGCGCCCCCGACCACGGCCACGCCCGCGGTGGAGCAAACCGCCGCGGCCGGGGAAACCGCCGCGGCGACCACCGACGACCCGGCGGCGACCGCGGAGAACGCCACCGCGCCCATCGAGAACGCGAGTACCGGGAGCGCGCCCGCCGGGAGCGCGTCGGCCGACACGGGCGGTACCGTCACCGAGCCCGCCGCCAAGACGTACACCGACGATCTGGACGGCTGGATCAAGGAATCGCTGGACGTCATGGCCGCCAACGGCATTCCCGGCAGCTACGACGGCATCTACCGGAACATCATGCGCGAGTCCTCCGGCAATCCGTCGGCCATCAACAACTGGGACTCCAACGCGGCGGCCGGAACACCGTCCAAGGGCCTGCTCCAGGTCATCGATCCGACGTTCCAGGCCTACCACGTGCCCGGTACGTCGATGGACAGCTTCGACCCGGTCGCCAACATCACCGCCGCGTGCAACTACGCGGCCGACCGGTACGGCTCGATCGACAATGTGAACGGCCCCTACTGACCGGCCCCTGCTGAACGGCCCGCCGGCGGCTCCCCACGACATGGCCGCCGGCGTACCGTCCCACCCGCACAGACGGCCGAACCCGGCCGGGACGTCCACCCGTCCCGGCCGGGTCCGGCCGTCGCTCCACCCGCCGCGCCCTCGGCTCCCCGCCCTCGGTTCATCGCTCTCGGTTCATCGCCCTCCGGCCGGCACCGGCGCGAGGGGATGTTCGCGCACACGCGCCAGCAGGGCCGCCGGATCCGGGTCCGTCTGAAGGGCGGTCAGGAGCAGCAGCCACAGATCGTGCAGCGCCTCCTCGATCTGCCGGCGTCCCTCCAGGGCGTCGGAGACGGTGTGCAGTCCGAAGAAGGCGCACACGAGCCCGTGCGCGGCCACCTGCGGTGTGACGCCATGGGTGAGTTCCCCCTCCTGACGGGCCTCTTCGAGAAGTGTGGTGACGGTTTCCAGCCAGCCCACAAAGGGTCTCGGCAGCGTGACATTGATGGCGGTGCGCTCCGCCCAGAGCCGGGCACCGGCGCGGATGACCACATCGTCCCGGAAGGCCCTCGCCACCTCGAAACTCAGCGCCACCAGCCGCTCCAGCGCCGGGCGGTCGCACGAGCTGTAACGGTCGATCAGATGCGGCCAGGTCGCGAAATGCTCCTCGACAATCGCGAGGGCGAGATTCTCCTTGCTGGCGTAGTGGAAGTAGATGGCTCCGCTGGTGCGGCCGGACTGCGCGCTGATATCGCTGATACTGGTGCCGGAGTAGCCCCGCTCGTCGAACAACTGTGCCGCCGCTTCCAGGAGAAACCTCCGCGTCGTTTTCGCCCGAACCTGCTCCACCCGAACCCGCACGTGTACCCCGGATTGCCGTTCCGTTAAATGACAGCAGGCAATGTAGCGGCTTTTCCCACCGGGCGTGGCGGGCTTGGCGGCTCCGGGCCGGCGTGCGTAGCAACGAAAATTGCGGTGTTCTTGTCGCATGAAAACAACGGTTGATGACGCGCCGGCCGGCGGCATCATGGAGGATGTCCGGCCACTGTCCTGGTCGCGCACCGTCGCCCGCGAACTGGTGCACCGGGACTCCGTGGCCGAGGTACTGCTCACCGATGTACGGCGGACCTCCTGGAGTCCGGACGGCGCCGGGTTCGAAGCCGCGGCGTCCTGGTCGCGCTCGCATCCGACTTTTCCGCGCGACGGCGCCGATCTGCACAGTCCGCTGGTGATCGTCGAGACGCTGCGCCAGCTCGGTATCTATATCCCGCTCCGGTATTTCGACGTGGAACCCACCGCGCATCTGCTCATCACCGATCTGTTCTTCGAGATCGATCCGTCGGCGGAACCCCGGGCCCTCTTCGGCGCCACCGCCGTGATCTGCGCGGTACGGGCGAGCGACGTGCGCCGCTCCGCCGAGGACGGCTCGGTCACCGGGCTGCGGCTCGATGTCTCCTTCTCCGCCCACGGGACGGTGTTCGCGCAGGCCGGCGGTGGTGCGCGCGTCCTGGACGGCGAGCGGTACGAGGCGGTGAGGACCGGTCGTACGCGTTTCGCCGCGCCAAAGAGCCCCACCGGCCGGCTCCGCCCCGACATCCGTAGGCTGGGCGTGACGGGCGCGCACGATGTCGTCCTGGGAATCGACGGCGGCACCCTCCTGGTCGAACCGGCCGATCCCAGGCACCCGTTCTTCTTCGACCACGCCACGGACCATGTTCCCGGCATCATTCTGCTGGAAGCCGCGCGCCAGGCCGCGGCCGTGGAAAGCGGAGGTGCTTTGCTCCGTCCCACCGGCGGGCGACTCGAAGCAGCACGCTTTGTCGAACACAGTCCGCCCGCTCGAATTATGTGCGTGCCGTATCACGACATCTGTGTGTTCCGTTTTCTCCAGGACGGGGAACGGAAGGCTTTTGGAGTCCTCCGCTACAGGTAAAGGCTGGAAATACTCTGCGAAGTCACTTGACTACCAATAGTTTTCCTCTCTAGCGTAGCGATCGTTATGTTCTTGGGTGGTCGCCTCAACCGGCCTTCTCCATAAGGCCGCGACTGCCCGGATCGCGCCCGCCCGACAGCGGGTGACCAGCGTGCCCGCGGTGTTTCGCACCGTCGCGGCGGTCAGTGCTGCCGCTTATCGGGCTCTTCTGAACGGAACAATCGGATGACAGCTCATCGCATCCTTTCCTGGACTCCGACAGCCATCGTCTTCGACTGCGACGGCACCCTCATGGACACCGAATGCCACTGGCAGGACGCTCGAATTCTGGCGTTGCGCGAGTATGGATTCACACCCATGCCCGGCTTCGCCGAGCGGACCAAGGGACTGCACTACACCGAATGCGGACGGCTCATGGCCGAGGAGGCGGGACACCCGGAACTCGGCGAGGACCTGACCGGCCTGCTGCTCGGGCACTTCCGCGCGCTCGTGGCCGACAACCCCCTGACCATGCCCGGCGCCCGCCAACTCGTCGAGGAATCGGCGGAGTTGGCCCCTCTCGCCGTCGCCAGCAACTGCCCTCGGGAAGTCGTCGAGTCCTGCCTCGGTACGGCGGGCCTGCTCGGCCACTTCGACCACATCGTGGTGCCCGAGGGCGAGATCAGACCCAAGCCGCTCCCGGACGTCTACCTCACCGCCGCACGGCTCTGCGGCTCGGAGCCCGTCGACACCCTGGCGGTCGAGGACTCCACCTGCGGGATCCGCTCCGCCGCCGAGGCCGGCATGCGGGTCATGGGCGTCGGTCCCTGGCCCGGCGAGGACGTCGTGGCGCTGGTGGACGTATGGGTCCGCTCGCTGCGCGAGCCGGAGGTGCGCGGCTGGACCGGCGCGCGGGTGCCGGTCCAGGTCTCCTTCGACGTGATGCCCGCCGCCCGCTGACACAGGGCTCCCGGGGACAGGATCGGGCGCTGCCCCCGGAACTCGCCGTCCCGGCGAAACGGCTTACCATGAGGGCCACGGGGCATATACGTCCAAAAGCCTCCGCACAGGGAGATGGGGCATCGGATGGACGAGGAACGCGCCGGCCGTCTCGTGTCCTCCCTGCGGGCCCGGGGTGTCATGGCTCATATGGCCCATCTGGGTGTGTACCAGTGCGGTGTACAGGTCGTGCTCGCCGAGGGGGGCGAGGCGATCTGGGACATGGACGACGTCCTCGGGCTGCGGGCGGAGGTCGTGGAGGACGGTGTGCTCGTCGGCTTCGTGCCACGCGTACGGGGTTCCGAGACCTTCACCGAGGAGCAGCTCGTCGAGGTGATCGCCGCCACCCGGTACGACAAGCCGGGACTGCGGTCCGCGGCGGACGGCGACACCGGACCGTATCTGGACGAGGAACCGCTGTACCGGGGGAACGGCCCCCTGGCTCCCCCGCACCGCTACCGCCGCAGGCTCAGACTTCCCTGGCGACCGCGACGGCCCGGATAGCCCGGCGACCGGGCGCCCTGGTCCCGCCCTGGTGCGCGTACGGCTCGGACCGCCATGGAACGGCGCGCGCGGCGGCCGGTGCGTGCCCGCCTCCGGGCACGCACCCGTGTGCCCCGCACCGTTCCGTACGTACGCCTCACACCGTCAGCAGACTCGGCGTCGCCGCCAGGTCCTCGGGCAGGAACGCCTCCGGGACCGGGTCCTGACCGAGGATGAAACGCAGGATGGACACGTGCATCGCCTCGACCGGCGCGATGGTGGCCGCGGTCTCGATCCCGGCGGCGCTCTTGCCGTTGTAGCCGGCGAAGAGATAGGTCTGCGCGGCCTGGTCCTCCAGTTGGAGGGCGAGCTTGGCGGCGTCGTCGACGCTGGTGACCCGGTCCAGCGCGGTGGTGATCGCCCGCTGGTTGGACAGCGGCACATCGGTGACGGCGGGCTTGCCCGCGTCCGTCAGCGCCGCGTTCCACGCCTTGGCGTGGTCGATGTGGTGGGCCATCGCCATGGTGACGAAGGTCGACACGGCGGGTGGTACGGCGCCGAACCTGTCGGCTCCCGCGGCGGCGAGGATCGATCCGTAGGCGCCCACGGCCTGGTTCTCCAGGGCCGCCGACAGCGCGACGAATCTGAGGTGCGCGGTGTACATGACCGTGTCCGCGGCGGCGCGGGGCGGGAGCACCTCGGGCGGTTCTCCCTGCGGGGAGGCGCCCTTCTCGTCGGTTCCCGCGCTGGTGCAGCCGGTCAGCAGGAGCGCGGCGCCCAGGCTTCCCGCGCCCAGCAGGAAGCGCCGCCGTCCGGCGTCGGCCGGGCCGCTGCCTCCCGGACGGTTCTCCGCCGTGACCCGGTCCGCGGCCGTGGGAGCCGCCGGACGGCCGGCGGTCCGGTCCTCGCCGGCGCGGTCCTCGCTCACGGGACGGCCGCCGCGCCGCGCCGGGCCGAGCGCCCTGAGCCGCTCGGCGAGCGAGGCGGCGTCCGCGCGCATCGCGGGCAGTGTGTCGTGGTGCGCCTCCGTCATCTCCTTGGTGAGACGGCCGAGCCGGTCCTCACTGATGGGCAGCTCCCAGCCGCCGCGCGCGCGTCTCACTTGATGGCTCCTTCGGACATCGGCCGGGCGTTGGCGATCGGCTGGAAGACTTCGGGAATGGTCGCGCTGCCGATGGCCGCGGGCAGTCTGGGCGCGTCCGTCGGGATCTCGATCAGGCTCTCGTGGCCCGAGGCGAGCAGGGACTGCACGGCCAGCAGCGTGGCGCGGTGCTGCGCCTCGACCGGCGCGACGGACGCGAAGAGCCGGCGCAGCTTCGTGTCGGCGACCCTGGTCACATTCCTGGTGTGGGTCCGCGCGGCGGCGTCCTCCAGGTGCAGGGCGAGCCTGACCACGTCCGCCGGTGTCCTGACGGACGGCAGCGTGCGGGTGACGACGGCCTCGTAGGTCTCGTCGGGCTGGGTCTGGGCCTGGCCGCCCGCCTTGGCCGCGGCCTCGTTGAACGCCTTGGCATGCGCCTGGTGGTGCTGGGCGCTGGTGTCGAAGAACTCCGCGACCGTCTTGGGCCCGTTCTTGACGAACGGCAGGGCGACGGCGCTGCGGTAGAGGCTGACCAGCAGGTTCTCCAGCGCCGCCGCGGTCTCCAGCGCCGTGATGTCGTTCTTCGACGCGGCCTCCGCCGCGGCGGGGCCGGTCCGCGCGCCCCGGGTGATTCTGTGGGTGTCGCTGTGCAAGTCCTGCGACCGCTCGGTCGGTTCCTCCGGCAATCGGGTGTCGATGTGCTCCGCGCCCATCACGCCCCCTTTCTGCTCGGCGCCCGCGCCACCGCGGGACTCTCACCGACACATTCGCGAGGAGGCGGCCGGTGGATCGCCGACCGCACCGACGGGAGAGGGTGTTTCACCTCATCGGCCGAGCAATACGGGCAGAAACGATACGGGTGTGAGCGGGCCCGGGCGTGGGAGGTAGGCGCGTGGGACGTGCGGGCGGCAACGGCCTGGGCGGAGACGGCACGGGCGGGAGGGGTGCGACCCGTACCCCTCCCGCCCGTGCCGCACTCACCCCGTACTCACTCCTTGACCGCGCCCGAGTTGGCGCCGTTGACGAAGTAGCGCTGGAAGCAGAAGAACAGCGCGGCGACCGGCAGCGTGGAGAGCAGCGCGGCGGCCAGCTTCAGCGGGTACTGCGTACCGCCGCCCAGACCGCCCGAGACGAAGCGGGCCAGGCCCGTGGTGAGCGTCTCGTACTGGCCGGACTGGGTGGCGACGAGGAAGTGCGTGAACTCGTTCCACGAACCCTGGAACGACAGGATGGTCAGAGTGATCAGCGCGGGTCTGGCCATCGGCAGGACGACGGACCAGAAGATACGGAACACCCCCGCGCCGTCCACCCGCGCGGCCTCCTCGACCTCGCGCGGCACCGACTCGAAGAACTGCTTCATGATGAAGATGCCCGCCGCGTCCACCAGCAGCGGCAGGATCATCGCGGTGTACGTGTCGAAGATCCCGAAGGTGTTGAGCACCAGGAACTTCGGGATCAGCAGGGCCACCCCGGGCACCGCCATCACCGCGAGGACGAAGCCGAACAGCAGCCCCCGGCCCGGGAAGCGCAGCCGCGCCAGCGCGTACCCGGCCATCGAGTCGAACAGCACCCGCCCGGCCGTCACCAGCACCGCCACCAGCGCCGAATTGCCCAGCCAGCGCAGGAAGGGCACCGCGTCCCCGGACTCGGTCAGCCCGAAGAGCCGCTGGTAGGCGGCCGTCGTCGGAGTCGTGGGCAGCAGTGAGAGCGGATGCGAGGCGGCGTCCGGATCGGTCTTGAAGCCGGTCACCAGCTGGAGTGCGAACGGCAGCAGATAGAGCAGGGCCGCCCCGACCACCAGGCCGTACCCCAGCACCCGCAGCGGAACGGGGAACCGGGGCAGCACAGGGCGTCCCTGGTCGCGCGAGGACCGCCGGAGACGGGCCCGCACGGCCCGCCCGCCGCGGA
>NZ_MAUD01000159.1 GCF_001700515.1 Streptomyces lushanensis | reverse complement strand
TCCTCCGCCTTGCGATGCTCCCCCGTGGCCTGAACGGCACGGGAGGTACCCCCTCCACCGGACGCTGCGGCCTGATCCACGAAGATCCGCCGGACAGGACCCAGGGCCGGCCGGTTCGTCCTCGATCGCCGGACGCGCGGCCGACGGCCGCACCGCGCTCCGTGAGCACACGCGCACCCTCCGTGCATCAGGCATGCCCGTCGGGGGCTTCCCGCGTCCAATGCTCACGGGACGTTCCCCACGCGGAAAGATCCACGTTGGCAGGGACACGTTCGGTAGGACGACAACACGAATATGCGTGTCGTCATAGTTACCGAGTCCTTCCCACCGGATGTCAACGGCGTAGCCCACTGCGCCCTCCAGACCGCCCGGCATCTCGCCGCGCGCGGCCATGATCCGCTCGTCATCGCTCCGGCAGTCGCCGGTGATGCCGAGATCGACGCACCGTGCCCCGTGGTGCGCGTGCCCTCCGTGCCGCTGCCCGGCTACCCCCAGGTCCGGGTGGCGCTGCCCAGCCGGCGCGTCGCGGCGACCATCGCCGCGCACCGTGCCGAGCTGGTCCACCTGGCGGGGCCGTTCGTGCTCGGCGTGCGCGGCATGACGGCCGCCTCACGGCTCGGAGTCCCCGCCGTCGCCGTGTACCAGACCGATCTCGCCGGCTACGCCCGCACCTATGTGGGCGCGGGCGAGGCCGCGGCCTGGCGCCGGATCCGTACCGTCCACACGGCGGCCGACCGCACCCTGGCACCGTCCAGCGCGGCCGTGCGCGACCTCGCCGAGCACGGCATCCCGCGGGTGCGGCTCTGGCCGCGCGGCGTGGACACCGTACGGTTCCGGCCCGAGCTGCGCGACGAGGAGCTGCGCCGGCGGCTCGCGCCCAACGGGGAGCTGATCGTCGGATACGTCGGCCGGCTGGCGCCCGAGAAGCATGTCGAACTCCTCGCGGGTGTCTGCGAGCTGCCGGGCGTGCGGGTGGTGATCGTCGGCGACGGTCCCAGCGAGGCCACGCTCCGGAGCACGCTTCCCGGCGCGGTCTTCCTGGGCCGTACGACCGGCGACGCGCTCGCGCGCACCTTCGCCTCGTTCGACGTGTTCGCGCACACCGGACCGTACGAGACCTTCTGCCAGACCGTGCAGGAGGCCATGGCCAGCGGCGTTCCGGTGATCGCGCCCGCCGCGGGCGGACCGCTCGACCTCGTCGCCCACGGATACACCGGCACACTGGTGAAGCCGCACGACGCCGACGCCGTCACCGAGGCCGTACGGGACCTCGCCCATGCCCCCGCGCTCCGTGAGGCGTACGGGCAGGCGGCGCGCACCACCGTGGAGGGCAGGACCTGGGCCGTCGTGGGCGACCAGCTTCTGGGCCACTACGACGAGGTGCTCGGCGCGCGCACGGCGGTGGTCGCGTGAGCGGCTTGCGCATCGTACGGCTGGCGAACTTCGTGACCCCGGCCTCGGGCGGGCTGCGTACCGCGCTCCAGGAGCTCGGCAGCGGCTATCTCGCGGCCGGACACGAGCCAGTGCTCATCGTGCCGGGGGAGCGGGAGTCCGACGAGGACACCGTGCAGGGACGTGTGATCACCCTGCCGGGTCCCGTCATCCCCGGCACCGGCGGCTACCGGGTGCTGACGGCCCGGAAGCGGCTGCGGCAGGTGCTCGAATCGCTCGGGCCCGACCGGCTCGAAGTCTCCGACCGGACCACCCTGCGGTGGACGGGCGAGTGGGCCCGGCGCCACCGCGTCCCCTCGGTGATGGTCTCCCACGAGACGGCGGACGGAGTGCTGCGCACCTGGGGCGTGCCCGGTGTGGCCGCGGGACGGACCGCGGACCGGCTCAACACGCGCAGCGCGTGGGCGTACTCGCGGATCGTGTGCACCACCGAGTGGGCGGAGCGCGAGTTCCTCCGCATCGGCGCCCGCAACGTGGTCCGCGCGCCGCTCGGCGTCGATCTGACCCGGTGCAGGCCGGACCGGCGCAGCGAGGCCCTGCGCGCCCGCTACGCGCGCGGCGCCGACGTGCTGCTGCTGCTCGGCTCCCGGCTCTCGGTGGAGAAGCGCCCGGGAGCCGCGCTGGACGCGCTCACCGAGCTGCGGGACCGGGGCGTACGGGCCGTCCTGGTCGTCGCGGGGGAGGGTCCGCTGCGCGCCGGACTGGTCCGCAGGGCCCGTGCCCAGCGGCTGCCCGCGCTCTTCCTCGGCCATGTGGCCAACCGCGAGGAGATGGCCGATCTCCAGGCCGCCGCGGACATCTGCCTGGCGCCGGGACCGGCCGAGACCTTCGGACTCTCGGCCCTGGAGGCGCTCGCCTGCGGCACACCGGTCGTCCCGAGCGCGTCCTCGGCGCTGCCCGAGGTCATCGGGGACGCGGGAGTGGCCGCCGTGGACAGCGCCGTGTCCTTCGCCGACGCGATCCAGGAGCTGCTGACGCGCCCGGAGGAGGACCGCCGCGCCGCGGCCCGCGCCCGCGCGGAGCTCTTCAGCTGGGAGAACGCGGTGGCCGGATTCCTGGCCGCGCACGACGCCCCGCTGCTGAACAAGGTGCCGTCGCAGATCCGCCGGCCGGACGGAGCGCAGAGATGACCACGGGCGCGGACATCGCGGAGTCGCTGCCGGGCGGAGAACGCACCGGCGAGGACTCGGACACGGTGCCGCGCATCGTCGTACGAGGGGGAGAACAGCCCATGGCCCCGGCGCAGCCCGGCACGGCGGCGACACCGTCGCCCCGGCCGCTTCCGTCGGGCACGGGGGACGGCTCACCGGGGCCGCTCGGCGGCGGCGCCGCGGCCGGCGCCCCGGCGGCCCCGGAGGCACCGCCGTACGTCCCCGGCGCCGGTGCGTCTGTTGTGGCCCTGCCTATGCCCGGGGCGCCCGGCGGCGCCCGCACGTTCCCGCGCGAGGAGTCCCCGCGCGAGCCGTCCGGCCCGGCCGGCGCCGCCGGCCTCCGCAAGGAGGGCGTCGTCGCGTCCGTGCGGGCGCTGCGGTTCGCCGCGCTCGGGGACTCGCTGACCGCCGGGATCGGCGATCCCGTGGACGGCGGATGGCGGGGCTGGGCCGCCCTGCTCGGCGGGGCCCTCGGGCCCGCCCGGCCCGCCGGCGCCGAGGGCGGGAGCGGCGTACGGTTCCACAACTTCGCCGTCAGCGGCGCGCTGACCCGCGACGTCGAGGAGCAGCAGGTCCCGGCCGTCCTCGACTTCGGGCCCGACATCGCGTCCGTCGTCGTCGGCGTCAACGACACGCTCCGCTGCGCCTTCGACATCCAGGACATCGCCCAGCGTCTCGACCGTGTCTGCACCGCCCTCGCCGCGCGCGGGGCCGTTCTGCTGACCACCTGCCTGCCGGATCCGGGGACCATGCTCGGGCTGCCCCTGCCGCTCGCCCGACCGCTCGCACGCCGGCAGCGCGCGCTCAACGCCGTCGTACACGCCCTGGCCGCGCGGTACGACACCGTCCATCTCCACATGGCCGACGCCGCCTGGGTCAACGACCGGTCCCTGTGGAGCGCCGACCGGCTGCACCCCGGGGAGCGCGGGCACCGGATGATCGCCGCGCGCTTCCACGCGCCGCTCGCCGCCCGGGGGCTGGCCATCGGCCCGCCGCCCTCCCTGGACGCCGATCAGCCCTCGCCCACCCGCGCCGCCGTGATGCGGTGGCTGGCCACCAAGGGGGCGAGCTGGGTGGCGCGCCGCTGCCAGGACCTGCTGCCCGAGCTGCTGCGACTCGCGGGGGACGAGCTACGGCACTGGGCCCGCGGCACCAGCGCCCGTCTCGACGTCCATGCCGAACAGGCGCTCTCCCGCGCGCTCGCCACCCTCTCCCCCGGCGTTCCCCGCGCGAGAATGGGGGAATGACCGGGCGCTGGGAATTCTGGATCGACCGGGGCGGCACCTTCACCGACGTGGTGGGCAGGCGCCCCGACGGAGAGCTGGTCACCGGAAAGCTGCTCTCGCACCATCCCGAGCGGTACCGGGACGCGGCGGTCGCCGGTGTCCGGCTGCTGCTCGGGCTCGGTCCGTACGATCCGGTCCCGGCCGACCGGATCGCCGTCGTGAAGATGGGGACGACCGTCGCCACGAACGCGCTCCTTGAGAGACGTGGTGAGCCGACCGTCCTCCTCATCACCGAGGGCTTCCGGGACGCGCTGCGGATCGCGTACCAGAACCGGCCCCGGCTCTTCGACCGCAGGATCGTGCTCCCCGAAGCGGTGTACGAACGGGTCATCGAGGTTCCCGAGCGGATCGACGCGCGGGGCGTGACCGTACGGCCGCTCGAACTGGACACCGTCACCGAGCGGCTGCGCGCGGCCCACCGGGACGGTTTCCGCGCCGCCGCCGTCGTCCTGATGCACGGCTACCGCCACCGCGCGCACGAGAGCGCCGTCGCCGAGGCCGCCCGCGCGGCCGGGTTCACCCAGGTGAGCTGCTCGCACGAGGTCAGCCCGCTGATCAAACTGGTGCCGCGCGGCGACACCACCGTCGTGGACGCCTATCTCTCCCCGATCCTGCGCCGCTATGTCGACGAGGTCGCCCGGGAACTGCGCGGTGTCCGGCTGATGTTCATGCAGTCCAACGGCGGGCTGCGGGAGGCGGCCCACTTCCGCGGCAAGGACGCCGTGCTCTCGGGACCGGCCGGCGGGGTCGTCGGTATGGCCCGTACGGCGGGGCAGGCGGGCTTCGACCGGGTCATCGGCTTCGACATGGGCGGCACCTCCACCGATGTCTCGCACTACGCGGGCGAGTTCGAGCGGGAACTCGGCACGCGGGTGGCCGGTGTCCGGATGCGGGCCCCGATGATGAGCATCCACACCGTCGCGGCGGGCGGCGGCTCCGTCCTCCACTTCGACGGCCGGCGCTACCGCGTCGGCCCCGACTCGGCGGGCGCCGTGCCGGGCCCGGCCTGCTACCGGCGCGGCGGCCCCCTGACCGTGACCGACGCGAACGTGATGCTCGGCCGCGTCCAGCCCGCCCACTTCCCGGCGGTGTTCGGCCCGGACGGCGATCAGCCGCTGGACGCCGAGGTGGTACGGCGGCGCTTCGAGGAACGCGCCGAGGAGGTACGGAAGGCCACCGGCGTCAGCCGCACTACCGAGGAGGTCGCGGCCGGCTATCTGGAGATCGCCGTGCTCGGCATGGCGAACGCCGTCAAGAAGATCTCCGTCCAGCGCGGTCACGACATCACCCGCTACGCGCTCACCAGCTTCGGCGGCGCGGGCGGACAGCACGCCTGCGCGGTCGCCGACGCCCTCGGGATCGACACGGTGATCGTGCCGCCGCTCGCCGGAGTCCTCTCCGCGTACGGCATCGGGCTCGCCGACGCCACCGCCATGCGCGAGCAGTCCGTCGAGGCCGAGCTGACCGAGCAGACCCTGCGCCGGGTGCGGGAGCTGTGCGACTCCCTGGCCGGGCGCACCCGCGCCGAGCTGATCGCCGACTCCGTACCGGACTCCGCGATCAGCACGCGCGCGCGGGTGCTGCTGCGGTACGCGGGGACGGACGCGGCGCTGCCGGTCGCCCTGGACGGTGTCCCGGCCATGACGGCGGCCTTCGAGGGCGAGCACCGTGCGCGCTACGCCTTCATCATGGACAAGCCGCTGGTGGTGGAGGCGGTCTCGGTCGAGGCCGTGGGCACCTCCGGCCCGCACGCTCCCTACAGGCCCCGGCCGTCGGGAAGCCCGCCCCCGCAGAGTCCGCCCTCCGAGCACCCGCCCTCCGAGCCTCCGCCCGGCGAGGCGCGGCCGTACGCCTCCGTGAGCATGTTCAGCGAAGGCCGCCGGCGCGGCACTCCGCTGTACCTCCGCGAGGAGCTGCGTCCCGCCGACACCGTGACCGGGCCCGCGGTGATCGCCGAGACCGACGCCACGACCGTGGTCGAACCGGGCTGGCGGGCGAGCGCGGGCGAGCTGGGCCATCTGCTGCTCACGCGGGTACGGCCGCGTCCCTCGCGGGTCGCGGTCGGCACGGACGTCGATCCCATGCTGCTCGAGGTGTTCAACAACCTCTTCATGGCGATCGCCGAGCAGATGGGCGTACGGCTGGAGAACACGGCCCACTCCGTCAACATCAAGGAGCGGCTCGACTTCTCCTGCGCGCTCTTCGACGCCGAGGGCAATCTGATCGCCAACGCGCCGCACATCCCGGTCCATCTGGGGTCCATGGGCGACTCCATCAAGGAGGTGCTGCGGCGCAACGAGGGCACGCTGCGGCCCGGTGACGTCTACGCGATCAACGATCCCTTCCACGGCGGCACGCATCTGCCCGATGTGACCGTCGTGACCCCGGTCTTCGACGAGGCGGGCGAACGGGTGCGGTTCGTGGTGGCCTCGCGCGGCCACCACGCCGAGATCGGCGGCATCACGCCGGGCTCCATGCCCGCCTTCAGCAGGACCGTGGACGAGGAGGGCGTGCTCTTCGACAACTGGCCGCTCGTCAGGGACGGCCGCTTCCGTGAGGCGGAGACGAGGCGACTGCTCACCAGCGCGCGTCATCCCTCCCGCGATCCCGACACCAATCTCGCCGATCTGCGGGCCCAGATCGCCGCGAACGAGAAGGGCATCGCCGAACTCTCCCGCATGGTCGACCAGTTCTCGGTCGAGGTCGTACAGGCGTACATGGGGCATGTGCGGCGCAACGCGGAGGAGTCCGTGCGCCGGATCGTCGCCGGGCTGCACGACGGCTCGTACCGCTATGTGACCGACGGCGGCGCGGTGATCGAGGTGGCGCTGAGGGTCGACCGGGCGGCGCGCGGCGCGGTGCTGGACTTCACCGGCAGCTCGGCGCAGCTCCCCGGCAACTTCAACGCGCCGAAGTCGGTGGTGACGGCCGCCGTGCTCTATGTCTTCAGGACGCTCGTGGCCGACGACATCCCGCTCAACAGCGGCTGTCTGGAACCGCTGGAGATCCGCGTACCGGAGGGCTCCATGCTGGCGCCCGTCCATCCCGCGGCGACCGTCGCGGGCAATGTGGAGACCTCGCAGGCGGTCACCGGCGCGCTCTACGCGGCGCTGCGCATCCAGGCCGAGGGCTCGGGCACCATGAACAACCTCACCTTCGGCAACGACCGGGTGCAGTACTACGAGACGGTGGCCAGCGGGTCCGGCGCGGGTGACGGCTTCGACGGCGCCGACGCCGTGCAGACCCATATGACCAACTCCCGGCTCACCGATCCCGAGGTGCTGGAGTGGCGCTTCCCGGTCCGGGTCGACGCCTTCGCCGTACGGGACGGCAGCGGCGGCGCCGGGCGGTGGCACGGCGGTGACGGTGTGGTGCGGCGCATCCGCTTCCTGGAGCCGATGACGGTGACGCTGCTGACCGGGCACCGCGAGGTCCCGCCGTACGGCATGGCGGGCGGGCGGCCCGGCGCGCTGGGCCGCAACGAGGTGGAGCGCGCGGACGGTACGCTCACGCCGCTGCGGGGCGTCGACTCGGCGGAGCTGGGCCCCGGTGATGTGCTGGTCATGCGGACGCCGGGCGGCGGTGGCTACGGCGTGGCGCCCTGACCGTGTCCGCCGCCGGCCTGTCCGCCGCCGGCCTGTCCGCGGTCGGTGGGAACGGCGCAGAACCGTCCCGGCCGCCGCACGGGGCGCGGAGCGCCCGGCACGAACCGTACGGGCGTGCCCGGCGCCGCCTGGGCCGCCGCCGCGAGGTCCCGCTCCACGACCACCGCGGCCACGGGATAACCGCCGGTGGTCGGATGGTCGGCGAGGAACACCACGGGGCGGCCGTCCGGAGGCACTTGCACCGCTCCCGTCACCATCCCCTCGCTGGGCAGTTCGTCCCGTACGGCACGCTCCAGAGGCGGGCCCTCGGTGCGCAGCCCGATGCGGTTGCTCGCCGACGAGACCCGGTAGACACCGGTGACCAGGGTGCGCAGCGCCGCGGAGGTGAACCAGTCGGCGCGCGGGCCGAGCCGTATCCCCAGCACCAGTTCGGCCGGCGGAGCGGCGACCGGTGTCCAGTCCACCGGCCCCGGACGGCCCGTCGAGGGGCCCAGCGGAATGACCTCGCCGTCGCGCAGCGGGGCCGGGCCGAGGCCCGACAGCAGATCCGTGGAGCGGCTGCCGAGCACCGGCTCCACCGCGATCCCACCGCCGAGGGCCACATAGGAGCGGACACCGCGGACCGCGGGGCCGACATCGAGGACCGCGCCCGCCCGGACGCGTACGGCCGCGCCCCAGGCCACCGGCCGTCCGTCGACGGACACCGCGCACGGCGCGCCGGTCACGGCCACGACGACCGGGCAGCGCGGCCGGAGCGCGCAGCCGTTGAGCGTCGTCTCCAGCGCCGCCGCGTCCGCCGGATTGCCCACCAGCCGGTTGACCAGGCGCAGCGCGGGCAGATCGAGGGCGCCGGAGCGGGGCACGCCCAGATGGGCGTGCCCGTACCGCCCCGAGTCCTGGACCGTGGTCAGCGCCCCGGCGCGGACGACCGCGAAGGCCCGGTCCGTCATCGGGCCGCGCCTTCGTCGCCCGCTCGCGGTACGCCGCCGGCTCGGGCCGCGTCGTCCGCGTCGGCCGTGCCGTCCGCGTGGTGTCCGCCGGGCCCGTCGTGTTCGCCGTAGTCGTCCACCGGAGTGAACCGTACCCGTGCTCCGGGCGTGAGCAGCGCGGCGGGCACGCGCGCCGGATCCCACAGGAGGGCGTCCGTCGTTCCGATGAGCTGCCAGCCACCGGGGGAGGCGCGCGGATACACGCCGGTGTACGGGCCCGCCAGCGCGACGGAACCCGCGGGCACCGCCGTCCGCGGAGTGGCTCTGCGCGGTACGGCGTACCGCTCCCCGAGCCCGGTCAGATAGCCGAAGCCCGGCGCGAACCCGCAGAAGGCGACGCGGAATTCGGCCGCCGAGTGGATCCGCGCGACCTCCTCCTCACCCACGCCCCACAGCGCCGCGACCGCGGCCAGATCAGGACCGTCGTAGCGGACGGGCACATCGACGGTGTCCGTCACGCGGGTGTGCGCCGGCGCCCTCTCCCAGCCGGCCAGCCCCGCAGCGAAGGCGGCCGGATCGTCCAGACCGTCCAGCAGGACGGTCCGCGCCGCGGGCACGATCTCCCCGACCGGCGGCAGGGTGCCCTCGGCGCGGCGGCGCAGCAGCTCGGCGTGGAGCGCGGCGCTCTCCTCGCCGTCGGCCAGCTCGACCAGCAGCGCCCGGTCGCCGACCGGCAGTGTTCTCATACGAAGGCCTCCACCCGCACACCCGCGGCCTTGAGCTGACCGCGGATGCGACGGGCCAGCCCGACGGCGCCCGGGGTGTCGCCGTGCACACAGAGCGAGCGGGCACGGACGGCGACGGACTGCCCGCACCGGGAGGTCAGCACACCGAACCGGGCCATGGACACGGACCGTTCCACCACGACCGCCGGATCCGTGATCACCGCGCCCTCCTCACCGCGCGGCACCAGGGTGCCCTCCGGCGTGTACGCGCGATCGGCGAACGCCTCGGTGACGACGGGCAGTCCGGCCTTCTCCGCGTGCTGGTGCAGCCGGGAGCCCGGCAGCCCGAGCAGCGGCAGCCGCTCGCCGGTCAGCAGGACGCCCTCCACGACGGCCTCGGCCTGCTCCTCGTCGCGCACCACCCGGTTGTAGAGCGCGCCATGCGGTTTGACGTAGGCGACCCGGGCGCCCGCCGCTCTCGCGAACACCTCCAGCGCGCCGATCTGGTACGCGATCTCGGCGGCCAGCTCGTCCGGCGGCACATCCATGGACCTCCGGCCGAACCCGGCCAGATCGCGGTACGAGACCTGGGCGCCGATCCGTACTCCGCGCTCGGCGGCCCAGCCGCAGACCCGCCGCATGGTGGCCGCGTCCCCGGCGTGGAATCCGCAGGCCACATTGGCGCTGGTGACGACGGAGAGCAGTTGCTCGTCGTCCGTCAGCCGCCAGCGGCCGAAGCCTTCGCCGAGGTCGGCGTTGAGATCGATGGACGCCCAGGTCATGGAGTCACCTTCCGATCGGATCGGGTCAGAGCAGTTCGCGGCCACGTGTCTCGGGCAGCCCGAGCAGGGCGAGTACCGCGAGACCGTAACCGACGGCGCCGAAGACCAGCGCGCCGCCGACCCCCCAGCTCGTGGCCAGAAAACCGACCAGGGTGGGGAAGACCGCGCCGACGGCACGGCCGGTGTTGTACGTGAATCCCTGGCCCGTACCGCGTACCGCCGTCGGATACAGCTCACTGAGGAACGAGCCGAAGCCGCTGAAAATGGCCGACATGCAGAAGCCGAGCGGGAATCCGAGCAGGAGCAGCAGCCAGTCGGCCGTGTCCGGGATGTTGACATAGGTGAGGATCGCGAGAGCGGAGAGCACCGCGAAGATCGCGACATTCTTCTTCCTGCCGAGCCGGTCGGTGAGATAGCCACCGGTCAGATAGCCGGCGAAGGCTCCCGAGATCAGGAAGGTGAGATAGCCGCCGGTGCCGATGACGGTCAGGCCCCGGTCCGACTTCAGATAGGTCGGGACCCAGGTGGCGAGCGTGTAGTAACCGCCCTGGACGCCCGTGGACAGCAGCGTCGCGAAGAACGTCGTACGGAGCAGGTCCCCGCGGAAGATCGCGGTGAACGAGCCCTTGTCCGTGCTGGTCCTGCGCTGTTCGGCCGCCGCCGGCGCGTCGCTGACGTTCCGTCGTACGTACACGATCAGCAGGGCGGGCAGCGCGCCCGTCCAGAACATCACGCGCCAGGCGGTGTCCGCGTCGAGGAACTGGAACACCAGCGTGTAGACGATGACGGCGAGTGCCCAGCCGGCCGCCCAGGCGCTCTGGACCGCGCCGAGCGTACGGCCGCGGTGTCTGCCGGAGGCGTACTCCGCGACCAGGATCGCGCCGACGGCCCACTCGCCGCCGAAGCCGAGGCCCTGGAGGGCGCGGAAGACCAGCAGGGTCTCGTAGTTGGGCGCGAATCCGCAGAGCACCGTGAAGACCGCGTAGGTGATGACGGTGATCATCAGGGCCCGTACCCGGCCGATGCGGTCGGCGAGCACCCCGGCGATCGCTCCGCCCACCGCGGAGACGACCAGGGTGACGGTGGTGAGAAGTCCGGTCTGGCCGCTGTCGAGACCGAAGTAGGCGGCGATCGCCACCATGCTCAGCGGCAGGGTGAAGAAGTCGTAGGAGTCGAGGCCGTAACCGCCGAACGCGCCCGCGAACGCGCGGCGCCCTTGCGGGCCCAGGGCCCGCAGCCAGGCTGACGCGCCGGTGTCCTCGGGGAGTTCGTCCTTGGCCGGACGTGCTGGGGCCGTGCTCATCTGCACCTCGCAGGAGGGTGAGAGTGTGCTGGGACCGTGAGCTGATACGACCGTAGGGGATCGTTCAACGATCCGACAAGAGTTTTGTTGTTTCGTTCTTGCTTCTACGATGAGTCCGTACGCGAACGGACATCAGGGAGAGGCTGCTGTGGGGACGACGAGCGGGGCCGAACTCGGCGGACTGGCGGACGACCGACCGCTGCTGGGCCGCACCAGTACGGCGGAGCGGGTCGCGGACATCCTGCGCAGCCGTATCGCGGAGGGCTACTTCCAGCCGGGCGAGCGGCTCTCGGAGGAAACCATCGGCAAGGCGCTCGCCGTCTCGCGCAACACGCTGCGCGAGGCGTTCCGGCTGCTCACGCACGAGCGGCTGCTCGTCCATGAGCTCAACCGCGGTGTCTTCGTACGGGTGCTCGCGGTCGAGGACGTCGAGGACATCTACCGCACCCGCCGGCTGATCGAATGCGCCGTCGTACGGGGGCTCGACGGGCCGCCGTTCCCGGTGGACGGACTGGAGAAGGCGGTCTCGCGGGGCGAGCGGGCCGCCCGGGAGGGGATCTGGAAGGGTGTCTCGACGGCGAACATCCACTTCCACCGGGAACTGGTCGCGCTGGCGGGCAGCGCCCGCACCGACGAGCTGATGCGCGGGGTCCTGGCCGAACTGCGGCTCGTCTTCCATGTGGTGGACGATCCGCGCGGGCTGCACGAGCCCTATCTCGTACGGAACCGGCAGCTCCTGGAGTCGCTCAGGTCGGGCGACCGGGAAGGCACGGAGCGGATGCTCGCGAAGTATCTGGACGACTCCCGCGAGCGGCTCGTCGAGGTCTACGCGGGAGCCGTCGCGGACGACACCGCACCCTAGGGCCTGTCCGGCCCGATCTTCGTGGGCCCGGAGGCGTCCCTGCGGCCGGTTGCGCGGCGGTCGCTTGCGTACTGTTTCGACCGATGTCGGTGCGAGGACTTAATCTGTGCACCGTGACTTCGCCTGCCTCGACGGACCCCGCTCCGCCCCAGCCCGGCGCGGGACCGCGGCCCGCGCAGGGCCCGGCCGCCGACGAAGGGCTGGCGCGCCGGCTGCGCGCGCTCGCGTGCACCGCGCCGCTGCACGACCTGGACACCCGCAAGGCCAATCTCGCCGGGGAGTACGCGGTCTACGGAATGGCGGAGGTCGCCCTCGCCGCCATCGACCTCGTCACACTCAACATGGACTTCGACACCGGCGCCGACCACGAGCAGATAGTGGGCCGGCTGCTCCCGCGCGTCGCCGCCCAGGCACCGGGCCGTCCGGCCGCCGAGCACGAACGGGTCGCCCGCTGGGTGCTGGAGAACCTGATCAACGTCGGCAGCGTGGACCGCGGCTTCCGCGCGGTGTACGGCACCTTCGGCACCGACGGCGTCTACACCCGCAGGGACTACGACTTCAAGCTCATCGAGGAGGTCCCGGGACACGGCGGCAGCGTCTATCTCCGTACGACGGACGAAGCGGTCAACGTCCTGGTCGGCGCGCTCGACACGGATGTCACCAGCGCGCAGATCGCCGCCGAGGTCAAGCTGGAGGTGCTGATCAACCGCGGCAGGCTCGCCGACGCCCAGCTCGCCGCCGAGCAGGCGCGCTACCGCACCGTGCAGTACGCGGAGACGCTGCGCAGGACGCTGGAGGCGACCCGCCGCAATGTCCGGGCGGTCGACTGGCTCAACTCCGTTCCCGACATGATCGACGAGGCGCTCGACCACGTGGCCGACCGCTACCGCCATGAGAACGCGATCCTGACCAACATCCGCAAGGCACGCGACGAGGCCGAGACCGGCGCCGACTCCAGAACGGCGGAGCACAAGCGGCGCGCCGCCGAGCTGGTCGACATCGTCAAGGACTGCATCCGCCGGCACACCCAGCTCCAGTCCCGGCTGCTGGAGGCGGGCCCGCTGTTCCGCGCGGAGCAGGACAGACAGGCCTTCGCCCGGCCCGCGGCCCGTACGGGCCTGGACCTCTACGGACAGCTCGTCGCGCCGCTGCTGCCCCTGCCGGTCGAGCGGGCCACACGTGTGACGGACGCGGGAGTCCGCAGGCCGGTGCCGCGGGCTAAGAACGCGTCCTTCACACGTGTGGC